>NZ_JBIIOV010000124.1:0-9764 GCF_044342925.1 Mycobacterium sp.
GAGCGGTCCGACTGTCGGGGTGCTCGCCCTGCAGGGCGACACCCGCGAACACTTCGCCGCCTTGCGGGAGGCCGGGGCTGATGCCTGCACGGTGCGCCGGCGCAGCGAACTCGACGCGGTGGACGCCCTGGTGATCCCCGGCGGGGAGTCCACGGCAATCAGCCTGCTGCTGCGAGAATTCGGCTTGCTCGAACCGCTGCGGGAGCGACTGGCCGCCGGCATGCCGGCCTACGGCTCCTGCGCCGGAATGATCCTGCTGGCCAGCGAGATCCTCGACGCCGGCGCGCCTGGCCGGGAGGCGGTGCCGCTGGGCGGCATCGATATGACGGTGCGCCGCAACGCCTTCGGCAGGCAGGTGGACTCCTTCGAGGACGACATCGACTTCCGCGGACTCGACGGCCCCGCGCACGCGGTGTTCATCCGGGCCCCATGGGTGGAGCGCGTCGGCCCGGATGTGGAGGTGCTCGCACGCTCCGGAGGTCACATCGTCGCGGTCCGGCAGGGCCGGGTGCTGGCCACCGCGTTCCACCCGGAGATCACCGGCGACCGCAGGGTGCACAAGCTGTTCGTCGACATGGTCGGCGCCCCGTAAAACACACCCCTCATTGAGTGAGGAGTCAGGCAGCGGGCTACCCGCACTTTGTGTGCCTAGCTCCTCACTCGATGCGCGGACCGGTCGGTGTGGGCTCAGCAGTAGAATCGTCGGCGCATTGACCGGCACGGACTGCAGACAGGCGAGGGGCTAATGAGCGGCCATTCCAAGTGGGCTACCACCAAGCACAAGAAGGCCGTCGTCGACGCCAAGCGCGGCAAGATGTTCGCCAAGCTGATCAAGAACATCGAGGTCGCGGCACGTACCGGCGGCGGTGACCCGAACGGGAATCCCACGCTCTGGGATGCCATCGCCAAGGCCAAGAAGACCTCGGTGCCCAACGACAACATCGAACGGGCCCGAAAGCGCGGCGCCGGTGAAGAAGCCGGTGGCGCCGACTGGCAGAACATCACCTACGAGGGATACGGCCCCAATGGTGTCGCGGTCCTCATCGAATGCCTCACCGACAACCGCAACCGGGCCGCCGGCGAGGTCCGGGTCGCGATGACCCGCAACGGTGGCAATATGGCCGACCCCGGCTCAGTGTCCTACCTGTTCCACCGCAAGGGTGTGATCACGCTGGAGAAGAACGGCCTGAGCGAGGATGACGTCCTGCTGGCCGTGCTGGAGGCCGGCGCGGAGGAGGTCAACGACCTCGACGACAGCTGGGAAATCATCTGCGAGCCGACCGACCTAGTGGCGGTGCGCACCGCGCTGAAGGACGCCGGCATCGACTACGACTCCGCCGACGCCAGCTTCCAGCCGTCGGTCAGCGTGGAGGTGGATCTGGAGTGCGCCCGCAAGGTCCTCAAGCTGGTCGACGCTCTGGAGGACAGCGACGACGTGCAGGACGTCTACACCAATATGGACATCCCCGACGACGTCGCCGCCCAGCTCGACGACGACTGACGACGATGCGCTGCGAGGACTGACCCGCCCGCGTGTCATTGGCCCGCTCTGTCACCGCCCGCCGCTAAGCTATCGAACAACTGTTCGTAGGCTGAGAGGCGCTCAAGTGCGGGTGATGGGTGTCGACCCCGGTCTGACCCGCTGCGGGCTGTCGGTGATCGAGAGCCGCGGTGCGCGCCAGGTCATCGCCCTGGACGTCGACGTCGTGCGCACTCCCTCCGATGACCCGCTCGCTCAACGCCTGCTGGCCATCAGCGACGTCGTCGAACACTGGATGGACACCCATCTGCCCGATGTCATCGCCATCGAGCGGGTGTTCGCCAATCACAACGCCAACACCGCGATGGGCACCGCGCAGGCGGGCGGGGTGATCGCGCTGGCCGCCGCGCGACGGCACATCGACGTTCACTTCCACACCCCCAGCGAGGTGAAAGCCGCTGTGACCGGCAACGGTCGCGCCGACAAGGCGCAGGTGACCGCCATGGTCACCAAAATCCTTCAGCTGCAACAGAAGCCCACCCCGGCCGACGCCGCCGACGCGCTTGCGCTGGCCATCTGCCACTGCTGGCGGGCGCCGATGATCGCCCGGATGGCCAAGGCGGAAGAGATGGCCGCCGCGCAACGGCGGGCCTATCAGGCCAAGCTCAAGGCGGTCCGGGCGTGATCGCCTCGGTGCGCGGCGAAGTCGTCGACGTCGCCCTCGACCACGCTGTCGTCGAGGCGGCCGGCGTCGGCTACAAGGTGATGGCCACCCCGTCGACCCTGGCCACGTTGCGCCGGGGTTCGGAGGCCCGGCTGATCACCGCGATGATCGTGCGCGAAGACTCCATGACGCTCTACGGGTTCGCCGACGGCGAGGCCCGCGACCTGTTCCTGGTCCTGCTCGGGGTGTCCGGGGTGGGCCCGAAGATCGCGCTGGCCACCCTGGCCGTCTACGACTCCGCGGCGTTGCGTCAGGCATTGGCCGACGGCGATGTGGCGGCGCTGACCCGGGTGCCCGGCATCGGCAAACGTGGCGCCGAGCGGATGGTCCTGGAGCTGCGCGACAAGGTCGGTGCGCTGCCCGGGGCCTCCGGCATCTCCTCGGTGATCGGTCATGCCGTCCGCAGCCCCGTGGTGGAAGCCCTTGTAGGTCTTGGCTTTCCGGTCAAGCAGGCCGAAGATGCGTGCGACAAGGTGCTGGCCGGCGACCCGGACGCCAGCACGTCGAGCGCGCTGCGCGCGGCGCTGTCGCTGCTGGGGAAGAAGTAATGCGATGAGCCGCTTGCGCGAAGAGCGGGGAGCAGCGATGAGCCGCTTGCGCGAAGAGCGGGGAGCAGCGATGAGCCGCTTGCGCGAAGAGCGGGGAGCAGCGATGAGCCGCTTGCGCGAAGAGCGGGCGATCTAGATGGGCCGGTTCGAGGAGGACGGTGAGGACAGCGTCGAAGACCGGGAGGTCTCCGCGGCGCTGACGGTCGGCGAGGGCGACATCGACGCCAGCCTGCGGCCGCGGTCGCTGGGGGAGTTCATCGGCCAGCCGCGGGTGCGCGAGCAACTGCAGTTGGTCATCGAGGGTGCTAAAAACCGCGGCGGCACACCGGATCACATCCTGCTGTCCGGCCCGCCCGGGTTGGGCAAGACGTCGCTGGCGATGATCATCGCCCAGGAGCTCGGCTCCTCACTGCGGATCACCTCCGGCCCCGCGCTGGAACGGGCCGGTGACCTGGCGGCCATGCTGTCCAACCTCATCGAGGGCGACGTGCTGTTCATCGACGAGATCCATCGCATCGCCCGGCCGGCCGAGGAGATGCTGTATCTGGCCATGGAGGACTTCCGCGTCGACGTGGTCGTCGGGAAAGGCCCTGGGGCGACGTCCATTCCGTTGGAGGTGGCGCCCTTCACGCTGGTCGGGGCCACCACCCGCTCGGGGGCGCTGACCGGACCGCTGCGCGACCGCTTCGGCTTCACCGCGCACATGGACTTCTACGAACCCGCCGAACTGGAACAGGTGCTGCACCGCTCGGCGGGCATCCTGGGCATCGACCTCGGCCAGGAGGCGAGCGCGGAGATCGCCCGGCGCTCGCGGGGGACACCACGCATCGCCAACCGACTGCTGCGCCGGGTCCGCGACTACGCCGAGGTGCGCGCCGACGGCGTCATCACCCGCGACGTCGCCAAGGCCGCGCTGGCGGTCTACGACGTCGACGAACTCGGGTTGGACCGGCTGGACCGGGCGGTGCTCTCGGCGCTCACCCGCAGCTTCGGTGGCGGCCCGGTCGGAGTCTCGACACTGGCGGTGGCGGTCGGCGAAGAAGCCGCCACGGTGGAGGAAGTGTGCGAACCGTTCCTGGTGCGCGCCGGGATGATCGCCCGGACGCCCCGCGGCCGGGTGGCGACGTCGCTGGCGTGGACCCACCTTGGCCTGACCCCACCGCCCGGGGCCGGTGCGCTGGGTCAGCCGCCGCTGTTCGACTGACCGCCTCCGGTTGGCCGGTTAGGCCCCCGGGGGCCAGGGGTACCCGACGCCCATGAGTGCGGCGCGCCCGGCGTCGCGCTACGTTCAGGGAGGCCTCATGACAGTTTCAGACCGCCGGCTGGAAACCCGCGCGGGCCGGATGCGGATTCCCCGCAGTCGCGGCGCGATGAGCGGAATTTTGCTGGTCCTGCTGGGTTTGTGGGGGGCGCTGATTCCGTTCGTCGGCCCCTACTTCGACTTCGCCTATGACCCGAATACGTCGTGGACGTGGACTGCGGCCCGCGGCTGGCTGCAGGTGCTTCCGGGTGCGGTCACCGTCCTGGGCGGGCTGATGCTGATGCTGTCGCGCAACCGGGCGACCGCCCTGTTCGGCGGCTGGCTCGCCGTCATGGCAGGCGCCTGGTTCGTCGTCGGGCGGTTGTTCGCCACGCCGCTGGGGCTGGGTGGCTTCGGCGCGCCGGTGCCCACCAGCCAGACCGGCCTGGTCCTGCTCGAACTGGCCCTCTTCACCGGTTTGGGATCCATGATCATCGCCCTCGGCGGGATGGCGCTCGGCCGGCTGTCGGTCCGTAGCGTGCGGGACATCAGCTACGCGCAGCGCTCGGTGGACACCTACCGGCCGGCGCCGGTGACCCAGGAGCGGGCCGCTGTCGCGGCGTCCGAGGAGGGCGCCGAGCCGATGGACGAGTACCGGCCGGCGCCGGCGCAACGGGAGCGGCTGCACCGCGACTGGCGTCACCCGTTCGGCGGATCACGCCCGGTCCCGCACTAACCGGGCGGGAGGCGCAATCCCGACCCCGACAGCGGATAACTACGAGACGGTGCGGATGAGTTTCTTGTTGACGAACTCGTCGATGCCGAACCGGCCCAGTTCGCGTCCGAAACCGGAGCGCTTCACCCCGCCGAACGGGAGCTCGACACCTTCGGCGCCGACGCAGTTGATGAAAACCATTCCGGCATCGATCTTGTCGGCCACTCGCTTGGCCTGCTCGGCGTCGGTGGTGAACACATAGGAGCCCAGGCCGAACGGGGTGTCGTTGGCCACCCGCAAGGCGTCGTCCTCGGAATCGACCTTGTACAACGTGGCCACCGGGCCGAACAGCTCCTCGCGGTAGGAGGGCGAGTCGGGCGACACACCGGTCAGCACCGCGGGCGGGAAGAAGGCGCCGTTGCGCTCGCCCGCGGAAACCACGTGGGCGCCATCGGCGACAGCCCGGTCGACCTGCTCGGCCAGCCGCTCGGCGGCGGCTGCCGAGGACAGCGGCGCAATGCCGTCGGCGATCTCCATCACCTTCTTGGTGAACCGGTCGGCGAAGTCGTCGTACAAGTCGGCCACCACGATGAACCGCTTCGCGGCGTTGCAGGCCTGGCCGGTGTTCTCGAACCGGCCGGCCACGGCGGCCTCGACGGTGGCATCAAGGTCGTCGGTGCTGAGCACGATGAACGGGTCGGATCCGCCGAGTTCGAGCACCACCTTCTTGAGGTTGCGGCCGGCGATCTCGGCGACCGCGGCGCCGGCACGCTCCGAGCCGGTCAGTGAGACGCCCTGAACCCGCGGGTCGGCGATGGCATCGGCGATCTGCTCATTGGTCGCGTAGACGTTGACATAAGCCCCCTTGGGGAACCCGGCGTCGTCGAAGATCTGCTGGATGGCCTCGGCCGACTCCGGGCACTGCGGGGCGTGCTTGAGCACGATGGTGTTGCCCAGCACCAGGTTTGGTCCGGCGAACCGGGCCACCTGGTAGTAGGGGTAGTTCCACGGCATGATGCCCAGCAGAACCCCCACCGGGCCGCGTCGGATCACCGCGCTGCCGCCGCCGTCGAGCAGGTCGATCGGCTCGTCGGCCAGGAATTTCTCGGCGTGATCGGCGTAGTAGTCGTAGATCATCGCGCTGAAGTCCACCTCGCCCAGCGATTGCTCGACGGGCTTGCCCATTTCGCGGTTGATGATGTCGGCCAGCTTCTCCCGGCGTTCGGTGTGCAGCTGGGCGACCTTTTTCATCAGCGCCGCGCGCTGGGCCACCGTCGAATTCTTCGACCACTCGCGGAAGGCTGTGTGGGCGGCGGTCAGCGCCTGCTCCATCTCGGCGTCGGTCGCGGTCGGGTACTCCCGTTCCACCGTGCCGGTTGCCGGATTGACTACTGCGTACATGGTGTCTCCTTGTGAGAAGTTGGCGTGTCAGAGGTCGGCGAGAATGCCCGCGAGGACGTCGAGGCCCTCGTTGAGCAGGTCGTCGCCGATGGTCAGTGGCGGCAGGAAGCGCAGCACATTGCCGAACGTCCCGCAGCTGAGCACGATGACACCCTGGGCGTGGGCGGCCGCACACAGAGCTTTGGTGAGATCCGGATCCGGTTCGGCGGTGCCCGATTTCACCAATTCGACGGCGATCATGGCGCCGCGGCCCCGGACGTCGCCGATGCGGTCGTCGTCGGCCTGCAAGCGGCCCAGCCGATCCTTCATCAGCCGCTCGATCTCCTTGGCACGGTCCAGCAGGCCGTCGGTCTCGATGGTCTCGATGGTGGCCAGCGCCGCCGCACAGGCCAGCGGGTTGCCGCCGTAGGTGCCGCCGACGCCGCTGACGTGGGTGGCGTCCATGATCTCGGCGCGCCCGGTCACCCCGGACAGCGGCAGGCCGTCGGCGATGCCCTTGGCGGTGACGATCAGATCGGGCTCGATGCCCTCGTCCTCACAGGCGAACATCTGGCCCGTTCGGGCGAACCCGCTCTGCACCTCGTCGGCGATGAACACCACATCGTTGTCGGAGCACCAGGCCCGCAACGCCGGAAGGAAGCCCGGTGCGGGCACGATGAACCCGCCCTCACCCTGAACCGGCTCGATGATGACCGCGGCGAGGTTGGCCGCACCGACCTGCTTGTCGATCACCGTCAGCGCCCGCTCGGCGGCCAGTTCGCCGTTGGTGGCCCATTCTTTATCGATCAGGCCGTCGCGGTAGGGGTAGGACATCGGAGCCCGGTAGATCTCCGGCGCGAACGGCCCGAACCCGCTCTTGTAGGGCATCGACTTCGCGGTCAGCCCCATGGTCAGGTTGGTGCGGCCGTGGTAGGCGTGGTCGAACGCCACCACGGCCTGCTTTCCGCTGTACACGCGAGCGATTTTCACCGCGTTCTCCACCGCCTCGGCGCCGGAGTTGAACAGCGCGGTCCGCTTGTCGAACGAGCCGGGCGTCAGCCGGTTGAGGTGCTCGGCGACGGCGACGTATCCCTCGTACGGGGTGACCATGAAGCAGGTGTGGGTGAAGTCGGCCACCTGATCGCGCACCGCATCGACGACCCGCGGTGAGGCGTTGCCGATCGTGGTCACCGCGATGCCCGACCCGAGGTCGATGAACCGGTTGCCGTCGACGTCTTCGAGGATGCCGCCGCCGGCGCGGGCAGCGAACACCGGCATCGTGGTGCCGACGCCGCGGGACACCGACGCGACCTTGCGTTTGGCCAGTTCGGTGGAGTTCGGGCCAGGGATGGCGGTGACGAGTTGACGGGTCTGCTCGATGGTGCTCACGGGTATCTCCTCCGCAGCGCTGCGGCGCTGGACAGACGGTTGAAAGGGGTGAGATGAGCCTAGTCGGATGACGCCGCCGCGCAACGGGAAAAGCGGTGGTGAAGGCCGAGGCCGGCCGCCGCCGCAGTCGGGGCCGGTGCATCGGGTGGCCCAGCGCCACAGCGGCGGCCAGTGTTCACCGATCCGGCGCGCCGGGCGGTGTCGAGCACCCGCCGAACCACCTCGTCGGCAACGGGCTCGTCGCGGAATTCCCGGACCGCGCCGGTACTACGCGGTGTCGCGATCAGGTCCATGGCGGTATTGTCCGCGCAGCGGTGCGTCAGCGCCGTCATGAGCCGCCCAGATGAGCCAATGGCACACTGGTCTGCACAGGGGGACCTGCGTTGCCGGTCTCGCCGTGACCAAACCCCGGACCGAAAGACACGCATCACCATGGATCTACTCAGTCTGCTGCCCCTCTTCATCATCATGGGCGCGTTCCTGTTCTTCGCCTCGCGGCGGCAGCGGAAGGCCCTGCAGGCCACCATCGACCTGCATGAGTCGCTGCACGTCGGCGACCAGGTGCACACCACGTCCGGCCTGCGGGGCACCATCACCGCCATCAACGACGACACCGTGGACCTGGAAATCGCTCCGGGGGTGGTCACCCGCTGGATGAAGCTGGCCATCCGCGACCGCGTCGAGGCCGAAGTGCCCGAGATCGACGACGCCGGCCCGGTGAACCGGGTGGCCCAGCCGATCGACGGCGACGCGGACCGCCTCACCCGCGACTGACACCATCATCACCCGTACTCTTTGCGGGGAGCGTGAGCCGCCGCGGGCTGCCCGCGGCACACAACTAGGAGAATCGACACGTGGCATCGTCACCGGCGCCGGTGCGTCCGTACCGCTACCTGGCGCTGTTCCTGGCCCTGCTGATCGGCGTCTACCTGCTGATCTTCACGACTGGGGATAAGCAGGCCAAGCCCAAGTTGGGTATCGACCTTCAGGGCGGCACCCGCGTGACGCTCACGGCGCGCACTCCGGACGGCTCCAAGCCCACCCGCGAGGCCCTCGACCAGGCCCAGGAGATCATCAGTGCGCGCGTCAACGGCCTGGGCGTCTCCGGTTCCGAGGTGGTCATCGACGGCGACAACCTGGTCATCACCGTGCCGGGTAACGACGGCACCGAGGCCCGTAACCTGGGCCAGACCGCACGGCTGTTCATCCGGCCGGTGATCGGCCAGCCCATTCCGGTCGAGGCGATCAAGAACCCACCGAAGACGCCGGGCGCGCCAGGCGGGCCGGGCGCGCCGCCGCCCGGAGCGGCGGGAGCACCTCCACCACCGCCTCCGGGCGAAGCACCGCCGCCACCTCCTGCTGAGTCCGCCCCGGCCTCGCCGGCGCCGCAGCCGCGCCCGTTCCCGCTGGAGCCGACTCCGTCACCAGCACCCCCTGCGCCGCCGGCCGGTCAGCCCGCACCGCCGCCGGGGACTCCCGGTCAGCCCGCGCCGCCCGTGCCGCCGGACCCGCGCAAGGACCTCGCCGCGCGAATCAAGTTCGAGAAGGATCTGCGCCAGAGCACCAACCAGAACCTGCTGCTGCTCTCGGTGCAGTACATGGCCGGGCGCTGCGACCAGGAAGACGTCCTGGCCGGCAACGATGATCCCAACCTGCCGCTGGTGACCTGCTCGCAGGACAAGAAGTACATCTACATCCTGGACAAGTCGATGATCAGCGGCGACCAGATCGCGACCGCTTCCTCCGGGTTCGATCAGCAAGGCGGCGCCTACGTCGTCGACCTGGAGTTCAAGGATGACGCCGCCAAGACCTGGGGCGACTTCACCGCCGCGAACATCGGCACCCAGACCGCGTTCACGCTGGACTCCCAGGTGGTCAGCGCACCGCAGATCCGCGAGGCCATTCCAGGCGGGCGGACCCAGATCTCCGGCGGTGACCCGCCGTTCACCGTCGAGTCGTCCAAGAGCCTGGCCAACGTCCTCAAGTACGGCTCTCTGCCGCTGTCCTTCGAGTCCTCAGAAGCCGAAACGGTCTCGGCCACACTGGGATTGACCTCGCTGCGGGCCGGTCTGATCGCCGGCGCCATCGGTGTGGCAATGGTGCTGCTGTATTCGCTGGCCTACTACCGGGTGCTCGGGTTCCTCACCCTGCTGTCGCTGGCGGCCTCCGGTGCGATGGTGTACGGGATTCTGGTGCTGCTGGGCCGCTACATCAACTACACCCTGGACCTGGCCGGCATCGCCGGTCTGATCATCGGCATCGGTACCACCGCCGACTCCTTCGTGGTG
>NZ_JBIIOV010000127.1:0-9641 GCF_044342925.1 Mycobacterium sp.
GAAGCCGATCAGCAGGACCGTGCCCGGGATGAACTGCGCCAGAAGACCGCCACCGAAAGCGCCGGCCATTCCCGCGGTCCCGAAGATCAGCCCGGTCCGCCACTGCACCCGCCCGGCGCGGGCGTGAGAGATGGCCGCGACCGCGCTGGTGGTGCCGACGACCAGCAGCGAGGTGGCGATGGCCTGCTTGGCCTCCATGCCCGCGACGTAGGCCAGCAACGGCACGGTCAGAATCGAGCCCCCGCCGCCGAGCAGGCCCAGCGCGACGCCGACCAGGACAGCCAGTGCGACGGTGAGCGCGATCATCTACGGCCTCACTTGCCGGATCGGGAGTCGGCAAGTTGGGCGACGATGGTCCGCGCGTCACAGGTCGCACCCCGGTTGTAGGGCAGCTTGGCCAGCAGCATGCCCATCATGCAGGTGTTGGACAGCGCGGCGAAGGTAAGGCCGGCGCCGATGGCGAAGGCGACCCACTTGAAGCCCGGGACGAAAACGCTGGCCAGGATGCTGATCGCGACGATTGCTCCCGCGACCAACCGCACCTGCCGTTCGAGATCCCAGCGCTGCGCGCCGCGGTTGACCGAGAAGCCGTGCGCTTCCCAGGCATTCATGCCGCCGTCGAGGATGTGCACATTGCCCAGGCCCGCGGTGCGCAGCGTGTCCTCGGCCTGCGCAGCCCGCTGGCCGGATCGGCACACCAGCACGACGTGCTCATCGAGGTGGGCGCGAATCTCGTCGCGGTGCTCGCGCAACAGATCCAGCGGCACGTTGTAGGCGCCGGCGATGTGGACGGTCTCGAACTCGCCTGATGTGCGGACGTCGATGACCCGGGGCGGCGTGGGCGAACTCAGCAGACCGCGCAATTCGGCGGCGTTCAGGATGGCCGGTGCTGTCATGAGTGGAGATCCCTTCGGATTGATACCTATGGGGGTATCGTAGCACGGGGAATAGAAATACCCCCAGGGGTACTTAAATCTGGTGCTGCACCCCCGGTGGGGGTGCCACCGACGAAAGGAAACACCGCCATGGCCACCGTCGAGCTCACCGCGGCCGACTTCGAGTCCACTGTTACCGACAGCCCGATCGTTCTGGTCGATTTCTGGGCGTCATGGTGCGGACCGTGCCGCACCTTCGCGCCGGTTTTCGACCGCTCCGCGGCCGCCCACCCCGACGTGGTGCACGCCAAGGTGAACACCGAGACCGAGCAGCAGCTGGCCGCCGCACTTGCGATCCGCTCGATCCCGACGATCATGGCGTTCCGCGACGGGGTGCTGCTGCTCGCCCAGCCCGGCGCACTGCCGGCGCCCGCGCTCGAGGAGTTGATCACCAAGATCAAAGAACTCGACATGGACGGCGTCCGCGCCCAGATCGCGGCCACCAACGCTTAATCTGACCACCGGAGAAGGAGACGCCCCATGTGCTACGCCGTTCAATGCCCGCGCTGCCACAAGACCACCTGGGACGGCTGCGGCCAGCATGCCGAACAGGTCATGAGCGAGATCCCTAAGGACCAGCACTGCACCTGCAGCGAGCAGGCGGTCCGCCGGTAAAGGGCCGACGAGCCCGGAAGCTCAGTCCGCCAGGGAGATTCGCAGAATCACTCGCGGCTTGCGTCCACGAGCCAAAAGTCTCTCGACGGTCGTCACAATCCGGTATTCGACACCGTATTTGCGGCGAATCAGGCCTTCCAGCCGGCGCACGGTCGCTGGGTCGGCGACGATCTCCGCCGAACCGGAGACCGGCACTACCCCGTCGCCGACCTTGCCGGTGCGGCTGCTCGGCGCCAACGTAACCCGTGGGTTGTTGCCGACCCGCTTGACCTTCCAGCTGTCGGCGTGGGTCCACACGAATAGGTGCGCTCCGTCGCGGCCGATCCACATCGGTGTCGGCACCCTCTCGCCATTGCGCTTGACGGTGGTCAGCGAGACGAATCGCTGCCGTGCCAACGTCTCCACCGGATCTGGGGCCACCTGATCCAGATTAGCGTCTCGACACTGCGGCAGCTCAGCGGAAGGGATTGTCGCCGGCGGCCACCGCGGTGCCCAGGCCCATCAAGGTCACCGCGGAGGCGTGCAACCGCTCCCCCGCTTCCCGGGATGCCCGTCCGGCGAGATAACGCACCCAGGTGCCCTCGATGACGACGCCGAGTTTCAGGCAGGCCAGCGCCAGGTACCAGTCCAGGTGCTCGGTGCGCCGCCCGCCCGCGGCGCAGTAGGCGCCCAGAAGTTCGGTGCGCTCCGCCAGGCCACCGAGTTCGGCCAGATGCCCGGCCGACCCCAGCGGGTCCGGAGCGACGGGCCAGCACGCCAGCATCCAGCCGAGGTCGAGCAGCGGGTCGCCGATGGTGCACATCTCCCAGTCGACGAACGCGGCCACCTCAGGTGAGTCGCGGCGCAACATCGTGTTGTTGAGGTGGATGTCGCCGTGCACGATGCCCGGCACGTAGTCGGCAGGTTGGTGGGCTAGGAGCCAGTCGCACAGGTCATCGACGCCAGGTAACGAATCGTGGGCGTAGCCCTTCTGAGCCCGATAGCCGGCCACCGACGTCCGCCATTGCGGCACTTGGCGTTCCAGGAAAGATCCGGGCCTTTTCCAGTCCTCCAGCGGGCTGCCCTGCCATGACGCCTGGCCCAGCCGGGCCACGTCGGCGGCGTAGTTCAGACCCACCCGATGGCGCATCACCGGGTCGGCCACGTAGGCGGGGGCGATCTCGTTGCCGGGGTTGAACCCGTCGACCTCCTCCATCAGGTAGAAGACGACGCCGAGCACGTCGAGGTCCTCGCAGGCCGCGACGAGAACCGGATGGGGCACCACGCTGCCGGCCAGCGTGCGCAGCACCGCGATCTCGCGCTGCATGGTGCGGTCGCTGTTGGGCCGTGGGTGCGGTGGCGGCCGGCGCAACACCAGCCGCCGTCCGTCGACACTCAGCCGCACCACCACGTTCTGACTGCCGCCGGTCAACGGCACCACATCGGTGACCATCGAGCCGAGACCCTGGGCCCGCACCCAGCCGTTCAGTGCGGCGACGGCGGCGGCGTCGAGTGTGCCGGTGATACCGGGCACCATGGGTTCAGGCATGGGCTTAGTCATTTTTCCGGGGCAACGTCAGCAAATCCGCGGAAGTTGTTCGCCCAGTTCGCGTTCCGCCACCCGGGTTGTACCGAACGGGGTTCGCACCACCACCATGCCGGGGTGCTCGTCGACCACCCGGCCGATGATCGCCGCATTGGCGCCCTCGGGCCGGAGGCGCATGGCGGCCAGCACGGCCTCGCTGTGGGCGGGGTCCACGAAGGCCACCATCTTGCCCTCGTTGGCCACCTGCATCGGGTCCAGACCCAGGAAGCCGCATGCCGAGGCGACGGTCTCAGGTACCGGAACGGCGGCCTCGTCGAGTTGCACCCCGACACGCGCGGTGCGGGCGATCTCCACGGTCGCGGCTATCAGCCCGCCGCGGGTCGGATCACGCAGGGCGTGAACGAGATTCGGGTCCGGAACGGCAGCCAGCATGGCGGCCACCAGCCGGTGCAGCGGCGCGGAGTCGGTGGTGACCGTGGTGCCGAAGTCGATGCCCTCCCGCACGCTCATGATGGCCACGCCGTGCTCGCCGATGTTGCCGGAGACGATGAGGTGGTCGCCCGGGCGGGCCTGTTCGGGGCCGATGCGCACACCGTCGGGCACGATGCCGACCCCGGCGGTGTTGACGAAAAGCTCGTCGGCTCCACCTTTTCCGACCACCTTGGTGTCGCCGGCGACGATGCCGACACCGGCGTCGGCGGCGGCCTTGCCCATCGCCTGGGCCACTGCCCCGAGCACTTCCAGCTCCAGGCCCTCCTCCAGGATGAACGCGGCGGTCAACCCCAGCGGCTGGGCGCCACTGCAGGCCAGGTCATTGATGGTGCCGTTGACCGCGAGGTCGCCGATGTTGCCGCCCGGGAAGAACAGCGGGTTGACCACGTAGGAGTCGGTGGTCAGTGCGATCCGTCCGCCGGGCACGGCCAGCACCGCCGAGTCGCGGCTAGGCCCGCCGGTCGAGCCGAACGCCGGCAGGAAGAGGTTCTCGATGAGTTCCTCGGAGAGGATGCCCCCGCCGCCGTGCCCCATGACGATGCGCCTGGTCTCACGCAACGGCAGCGGGCAGACCCAGTTGGTGGAGCCGGGCACCATCGATCCAGCGTCAGACACTCGCAGCCAGCCGCCGGAACTGGTAGTACGCCGCACATGCCCCCTCGCTGGACACCATGGTGGCGCCCAACGGGGTTCGCGGCGTACAGGCGGTGCCGAAGGCCGGGCACTGGTTGGGCTTGATCAGCCCCTGCAGCACCTCACCGGCGCGGCACTGGTGGGACTCCTCCACGGTCAGCGTGCCGACCCCGAACCTGCGTTCGGCGTCGAACTCCGCGTAGCGCGGCGACAGCGTCCACCCGGACTTCGGGATCATCCCGATACCGCGCCACTGCCGGTCGGTGCGCACGAACACATCGGCCAGCGCCTCCCTCGCGACGGTGTTGCCGGTGTCGGTGACCGCCCGCGGGTAGGCGTTGCGCAGCTCGGCCTTCCCCGCTTCCAGCAGTTCGACCACCTGACGCACACCCTCCAGCAGATCCAGCGGCTCGAACCCGGTGACCACGATGGGCACGCCGTACTCCTGCACCAACGGGGCGTACTCCGCGGTGCCCATGACGGTGCAGACGTGCCCGGCCGCCAGGAAACCCTGCACCCGGTTCACCGGCGAATTGAGGATGGCCGTGATCGCCGGGGGCACCAGCACATGCGAGACCAGCATGGAGAAGTTGGTCAGACCGAGGCGCTGGGCGTGCAGCACCGACATGGCGTTGGCGGGGGCGGTGGTCTCGAAGCCCACGCCGAAGAACACCACCTGCTTGTCGGGGTTGTCCGCGGCGATGCGCGTGGCGTCCAGCGGTGAATAGACGATGCGGACGTCGCCGCCGCGGGCCCGAACGCCGAACAGATCCTGGGAGCTGCCGGGGACCCGCAGCATGTCGCCGAACGAGCAGAAGATGACGTCGTCGCGGGCGGCGATCTCCAGCGCGCGGTCGATCATCTCCAGCGGGGTGACGCACACCGGGCAGCCCGGCCCGTGGATGAACTCCACCGCGCCGTCGAGCAACTGGTCGATGCCGTTGCGGATGATGGAGTGGGTTTGGCCGCCGCAGACCTCCATGACGGTCCAGTTGCGGGTGGCCGTGCGGCGGATGCTCTCCACCAGCGCCTGGGCGGCGACCGGGTCGCGGAATTCGTCGAGGTACTTCATGCCGGCTCCTGGCCCAACTCCTCGGTGAGAATCCCGAGCTCGGCGAACATCCGCAGGGTCTCGTTGGCCGAGGCCTCATCGAGGCGGGTGAGCGCAAACCCGGCGTGCACGATGGTGTATTCGCCGATCACCGTATCCGGCAGATAGGCAAGGCAGACCGTCTTGGTGGTGCCGCCGAAGTCGACGCATCCCATCCGGGTGCCGGACTCCTCCCAGATCTCGATCACCTTGCCGGGGATTCCGAGGCACACACGCCGTTCCTTTCCTGCACCCTGCGAGCCGCCGCGATGGTCGCTTGGCCGAGCGCCAGACCACCATCGTTACAGGGAACGATACGGTGCGTCAGCACCTCATAGCCGTTCCTGGCCAGCGTCCGGCGAAGTCCCTGCAGCAGTATGCGATTGGCGAAAACCCCGCCGGTCAGACCGATCACCGGAATTCCCGCCGAATCGGCACAGTGACGCACGGCGGCGGCCGTCGCGCGGATCACCGCCTCGTGGAATCCGGCCGCCAGATCGGCCCGGTCGTGTCCGGCCCGCAGACCTGCCACCAGCCCGGCGATGAGCGGTCGCGGGTCCAGCACACCGACATCTACCGGGAAGTCCAGCGTCGCCGGGGATCCGCGCCGCGCCAGGTGCTCCAGTTCCATCGCCGCCTGCCCCTCGTAGCTGACCTGCTGGCACACCCCGAGCAAGGCGGCCACCGCGTCGAACAGCCGTCCCATGCTCGACGTCGGAACGCAGCGCAGACCCCGCGGGATCTGCTGCGCCAGGACGTGCAGGCCGCGCTCCCCCACCGCCGCAACCGGCGGCAGGTCGGGTTGCCAGTCGATACCGGCGCGGGTCAGCAGGTCCAGGGCGATGCGGGCGGGTTGGCGCACCGCGCCCTCACCGCCGGGCAACGCGAACGGCATCAGATGACCGACCCGGGTGAACTCGCACGGGTCGGTGACGGCCAGCAGCTCCCCGCCCCAGATCGTGCCGTCGGTGCCATAGCCGGTGCCGTCATAGGTGACCGCGACGATCGGTGTCCCCAGCCGTTGATGGTCGGCCAGCAGCGACACCGCATGGGCGTGGTGGTGCTGCACCGCGAGCACCGGCCGCCCGGCGGCGTAGCGCCGCGCCCACGCCGTGGTGGCGTAGCCGGGGTGCAGGTCGCAGGCCAGCACCGTCGGCTGCTGACCCGTCATAAACGCCAGCTGCTCCAGCGCGGAGGTGAAGCAGGCCTGGGTGCGCGGGTCGGCCATATCGCCGAGGTGCGCCGAGAGGTGGGCATGCCGACGGCCGTCACGGGCACCGGCCATCAGGCAGAACGTGGTCTTCAGATCGCCGCCGGTGGCGAGGATGACATCGTCGCCGGGAAGGTCCACCGAGGCCGGTAGCGGCGCGTATCCGCGGGAGCGGCGCAACGGCACCACGGCGCCGTCGTCGTCGATGGTGACGACGGAGTCCTCGCACGGCACAGCGATGCGCCGGTTGTGAGTCATCACCGCGTCAGCCAAGCCATCGATCCACGGCAGATCCTCGTCGCGAAAGACGATCGGCGACCCGCCCTGGTTGGCCGACGTCATCACCAGCGGGACGCGCCCCAGGGCGTCGAACAGCAGATGGTGCACCGGCGAGTAGGCCAGCATCAGTCCCAAGTCGGACAGACCGGGAGCCACCGCGCTCGCCACCGCTCCCGATCCGATATCGGCGGCCGAGCGCCTCGGGCGGGGAACCAGCACTATCGGCGCGGCCGGCGACGTCAGGGCCGCCGCGGCGGCGTCGTCGATCTCGGCGATCTCGCGGGCCGCCTCAAGGTCGGCGACCATCACCGCAAACGGCTTGGCGGGGCGATTCTTTCGGTTCCGCAACAGGGCGACCACACCGGGGTCATCGGCGCGGCAGGCCAGATGGAATCCGCCGATTCCCTTGATCGCTAGGATCTTTCCGTTCAGCAGGTCGGCGGCGGCCTGGTGGAGCGGACGGGCCAGCGTCGGTCCGCAGTCGGCGCACGCGATGGTCTGCGCGTGATACCGCCGATCGGCCGGGTCGCGGTACTCCTTCGTGCACGCCGCGCACATCGCGAAGTCGGCCATCGTGGTGGCAGGCCGGTCATAGGGAAGATCGGCGATGAGGGTGTAGCGCGGCCCGCAATTGGTGCAGGTGATGAACGGGTGCCCGTACCGGCGGTCGGCCGGGTCACGCATCTCACGCAGACAGTCGGAGCAGACGGCGATATCGGGGGGCACCAGGGTGCGCGCACCGTCGGCGGTCCGGCTGTCGACAATCTCGAAAACCGCTGCGCCGCAGACCTGCGCCGGGGTGCGTCGCACGCTGTCGATGCGGGCCATCGGCGGGGGCCGGCGCGCTAACGCGGCCACCGCCGCATCGACGGCGCCGGACGGCCCCTCCAACTCGCAGCGCACCGAGCCGGCGTCGTTGTACACCCAGCCGGCCAGGCCGAACTCCGCGGCAAGCCGCGCCACGGCAGGACGGAATCCCACCCCCTGCACCACGCCGGTGATGTCGAGGCGAACCCGGACCGTCACGAGAGATCACGCTAGTCGTAGGGTGATTTCGATGCATGAGTTGTCGTTGTGTCAGGCGATTGCGGGCGTGGTCAGACCCCACGCCGCGGGCCGGCGCGTCGACGTCGTGCGGGTCCGGGTCGGGGCGCTGCGCCAAGTGGTGCCCGAGACCCTGTCGTTCTGCTGGACGCTGGTCCGCGACCACGCCGACATGACCGGAGCCGAACTGGAACTGGAGCTCGTCGCCGCCGAAGTGGCCTGCCGCGCGTGCGACAGGCAATCGGAAATCGCTTCCCGCTGGTCGGTGCGCTGCCCACACTGCGACAGCGCCGACATCGAAGTGGTGCGCGGCGAGGAGTTCCTGGTGACCTCTGTCGACGTGAGTTGAGCAGGTTTCGATCATGGGTCGGTTTCATCGCCACGACGACGGCACCGTGCACAGCCACGAGCACGGGGACCACGAACACGGAGACCACAGTGGGTACGCCACCGGCACCGAGCGCATCGAAGTGCTCGAAGCGATCTTCGCCGAGAACGACAACCGTGCGGCGGTGAATCGGGAGTTGTTCGAGGCCAACGGGATTCGCGCACTGAACCTGATGAGCTCACCGGGCTCGGGTAAGACGACGATCCTCGCGGCCACGCTGGACGCCCTGGCCGGGGAGTTCGCGGTCGGTATCGTCGAAGGCGACATCGCCACCGACCTCGACGCCGCCAAACTCGACGGCCGCGGCGCCCAGATCTCCCTGCTGAACACTTCCAACGGCTTCGGCGGCGAATGCCACCTCGACGCTCCTATGGTGCACCGCGCCCTGCACGGCTTGGACCTGCCCATACTCGATCTGGTGGTCATCGAGAACGTTGGAAACCTGGTGTGCCCGGCTGAGTTCGACGTGGGCGAGCACGCCAAGGCCATGGTGTATTCGGTCACCGAAGGCGAGGACAAGCCGCTGAAGTACCCGGTGATGTTCCGCTCGGTGGACGTGGTGCTACTCAACAAGATCGACCTGGTGCCCCACCTGGACGCCGACATCGATACCTATGTGGCGCGAGTCCGGGAGGTCAACCCCGCCGCTGCCATCTTGCCGGTCAGCGCCCGCACCGGTGCGGGTATGGACGCCTGGTTCGACTGGCTGCGGGGGTTTGTCAGTCCCCGAACCTGACGGCGACGATGCAGACGTCGTCCTGACGCGGCCGGGGCGACAACGAGTGCTCACGAATGTGGCAGTGCACGACGCTCTTGACGTCCTGTTGGACGGTGTCGTGCGCGCACGGAGTCGCATTTGGACTGCAAGCCAGCCGGATCTGGTGATGTGTCTGGAATCCGCGGGCTTCGGGTCAGTTCCGAGGGAACCGGAAAACGTCTATTCGTAAGCGGTGGTGACGATCACGCTGACGCCGGCAGCTCCGGTGGCGATGCCATCCTGCGTTGCTTGGCGGCGCCGAAGGCGACGATCGTCTCGATCAGCTGAAACAGGTCCGCTCGTCGCCGGGTCCGCTCACCGGACGCGACGACCCACAGGCGGGCGCCGCGCGCTCGACCGAGACACCGAATCCCTAGTTCAGCAACAGGTTCGGTGAATACCGCCGCTCGCGAGACCGAACCGTCGTGTTCACTGGTGACGATCTGGGCCTGCAGAGGGCTGCCGTCTGTGCGACGTACCGTGACGTTACCGGGCGTCTTGCTCACCACGATCGTGGCCGCGGGAAGCGGGTCAGCTGATCCGACCTGGATCGCCTGGCCAAGTATCGGGACCGTGAGAGAGACTGTGCCGCATCGCAATTGATTCAGTTCGCCAGCGATGCGAGTCGGCAAGGCGTCGCAGCCCACGACGTCGAAAGTCTCGAGACCCGAGT
>NZ_JBIIOV010000128.1:0-9552 GCF_044342925.1 Mycobacterium sp.
CGACGGCCGCGGTCGCTCCGAGCACGAAGCGGTACTGGCCGATGGAGCGTGGCCGGATCGTCACCTCCGAGTACGGGCCACGCCCGGGCGGCTTCCACTACGGCATCGACTTCGGCTGGCCCGGTGGCTCCGGCAACAAACCGGTGTACGCGGTGCAGGCCGGCACCGTCATCTACTCCGGAGAGGCGCAGGGGTTCGGCGGGCCGGACCCGGCGGGCTGGCTGGTGATCGACTCCACCGACGCCGACGGCGGCGGCTGCCTGGAGTACGGGCACATCATCCGCGAGGTCAACTACGGCGATCGTGTGCGGGCCGGTCAGCGGATCGCCCGGGTCAATCCCAAGCGCAAGACCAACGGGGGAGTGGCGCCGCATCTGCACCTGTCGGCGTGGCCGTATGCCTACGGCCAGGACGGCCAGGTCAATCCGCGCAGCCGGTGGTTGCGCAACCCCTCCGAACCCGGGCCGGATCCGACGGCGTTCCCGCTGCCGGCGGGCTACTTCTACGGCCCGCTGGACGGCCCGGACAACAGCGTGTCCGGCGAGTACCCCGGCGAGCCCGCGGCCTGGCGCGACGGGCTGGGACGCTGGCAGGCGGCGCTGGGCCTGCCGGTCACCAAGAAGTGGAACGACGGCAGGACACCCAACGCCGCCACCACCCTGCAGCGCAGCCTGGGGTTGCCGCCCACACCGGGCATCGGCTACGGCTGTATCGGCCAGGCCGAGTGGAATGCCGTGCTCAAGGACGGCTGGCGGTTGCCACAGAGCTGACAGCTACTAGTCTCGTTCTGCGCTGGTAATCAGGTAATCAGGTTGGGGGAGCGGCAATGCGACGGCTTTTCATCTCCTATGCGCGTGAGAACAAACCTCAGGTCGAGGCACTGGTGCGCGATCTCGACTCGCTGGGCTACGAGACCTGGCTCGACTCGTCGCTGCGGGGTGGCCAGAAGTGGTGGGACGAAATCCTGCAGCGGATCGCCGACTCCGACGTATTCGTGGCCGTGGTGTCGCCGCAATCGCTGAATTCAGTCGCCTGCCGACGTGAATGGGAATGGGCATCGGCACTGGACAAGCCGGTGCTGCCGCTGGCGGTCGGCCCGTTGCCCGATGCCCTGCCCCGCGTGTTGTCGACGCGTCAGATCACCACCTACTCGACGTCCTCTCGGGAGGCGGCGTTCGCCCTTGCCGGTGCGCTGGGCAATCTCCCGCCTGCCCAGCCGCTGCCCAGTCCGCTGCCCGAAGCCCCTGCGGCGCCGCTGTCATACCTGACCGACCTCGTCGATCACGTCAACCAGTCCGAACCACTGACCCATGACCAGCAGCGCGAGGTGCTGATTCGATTGGAGCCGGCGCTGGACTCGGCCGACCCCGAGGAGGCCCGCGGCGCCCGCTACGTGCTGGAAACGTTCAGCAAGCGCGACGATCTGTATGCCGACATCGGGCAAAGCCTCGGGAAATTGGGCATCTCCGCGGCATCCCCCGCGGCCGTGGCCGCAGCTCCGCAGCCCGTCGCAGCCGCGGCCCGCTCCGGAGGCTTCTCCAAAGGGATGCTCGGCCTGGCGGCCGTGGGCCTGGTCGCCGCCGCTGGCCTTATCGGGTTCCTGGTCACTCGCGACGGTGGTGACAACATGCCACCGGCCACCGGCGGTTCGCCCAGCATCTCCGCACCGGCGACGCCCGCGTCGGAGAAGCCGGCGTCGCTGACCGGCCGCTGGTCCGGCCGCGTTTTCGGCGATCAGACCCTCGAACTCGTCGCTGACATCACCGACGACCCACCGCTGTCTGCGAGCGTGGCCTATCCGGAAATCCCGTGCCAATGCACGTGGACCCAGAGCGGTTCAGCCAAGGGCGGAGTCCGTTATGTCACCGAGACGGTCGACTCCGGACCGTGCGCCCGTTCGCAAATCACGCTGATTCCCCAGGAGGACGGAACCATCTCCTTCAGTTCCACCTACTACTCCGCAGGCAAGCAACGCAATATGACCATTCAGGGGACATTGAGCCGGGCGGCCACGCCATGACTCCGCAGGCAGAGATCTGGGAATGGGCGTTGCATTCCGGCGCCCCCGCGTCACCGGGCTGACCGACGCAGCCTGTCAACTAAAGCCGTTATCCACGAGACGTTTTCGCCTCGGCTGCTGCGCATGTCCGCGACGATTTGCAGGTTGTCCGCGGTGGTGTCGAGTTGCCAGTTCTCCTCACAGTCCGACAGCACGTCGCCCATCGCTTCCTCGGCCGCCCCGGTGTCGCCGGCGTGGACGGCGAGTTCCAGGATGGTGGCGTAATCCCAATAGGTGTGGTTGTCCCCACGCAGTTTGCGTTCGGCGGCGAAACGCACAACCGGCAGCAGCCGGTTCCGCAGTGCCAGTGCGTCCTTGTCGCCCTTGGCCTCCAGCAGGGTGATGGCGTTGATGCCGGGGTAGTAGTCCCGCCAGTCGGCCTCGAAACCGTGCATGTAGGCGTCGATAGCCTTGTCCAGGAACTTCTCCGCCCGCGCAGCGTCCTTGACCTCCAGTGCCTTGCGCCAGCGGCTCTTGTAGATTCGCCCGATCAAACCCGAGGTCTCCGGGTCGAAGCCCTGCTCGTCCTGCAGTTCCTCCAGGATGGTCAGGGCTTTCGCCCTGTCGTCGGGCTGGCCGTCGTTGGCGTCGGCCCGCCGGTTGTAGGCGAACGCGAGCAGCTGACGCTCCTTGACCTGGCGCTGCAGGATCCCCGGCATCCTGTCGTAGAGCGTGATCATGTCCGACCAGGACTCCAGCGACCGGTAGGCCTGCATGATCTCGCTGAGCAGCGCGATGTCCAGGGTCTGGTGCGCTAGGGCGGTGTCACGGATCGCGGCGAGCTCGCCCAGCATGGCGTCGCGACGCTCGGTGTCACCGCAATTGCTGCGGATCACCCGGACCTGCCGCTTGATCGCTTCGATCTCTTTGACGGTTTCCGGGGAGAACTCGCTGGGGTCGACCGCCAGCGGCTCCGGGCTCCACTGGCTGATGAGCTGGAACAGCGGGCTGTCGACGAACTTGTCGTGATCGGCGCGCTCCCGCAGTTGGCGCAGATGCACGGCGATGTCGTGACGCAGCGTGCGGGCGTCGGCGTCGGAGAGCGTGTTGTTATCCGACAGGTGGTAGGGCTGGGTGCGAAGGTGGTTGACGTCGAAGGGCAGCGGCGTCGATGCCGCATAGATCGTCAGAGTGGTCCGCGGCCGGGCCGCATGGCGCACACCGAGTTCGTACATCACGTTGGGGTTGCTCGTGGTCAGGTCGGCCACCGCGTACTCGCAGCGCAGCAGGCGGTCGAACATCGCTTTGTGGATGATGCCGCCCAGTTGTTCCTCGTCGGCGCGGATCGGCACCATGCCGGCGTCTCTAACCCCCGGTTCGATAGCCTCGAAGTAGATCCGGTTGAAGTCGATGTCCGGCCCGCCCGCTGGGTCGTGCTTGGTGCCGAACGGCATCAGCACGAAGCACAGCGGACCAGTGTCGCTCTGGGCCTTGGGGTTAGGTTCCGTCATCTCTCTTCTCCCCGCAGCGCGGCACCGACGGCCGCTGCCATCGCCACCGGATCGTCGCACGGCACCGCACTGATCAACCCGGTGGCGGCCATCGCCGCGGCCCGCTGGTCGCTGCCGGGACCGTCGATCGCGGCGGCGATGGTATCGGCGGTGCGCCCCGAACCGGCGGCGACGATTACCCGACGCCCGGCGTCGAGGCTGCGTTGCACATCGTCGAATGCAATCTGCCCGCCGTTGATCAGGATGGTGATCGAGGCTCGGCCCCCGGCGAGAACCGTTGCCGTGTCGGCGATCCAGGGCGATTCGGCACCCCACTCGTTTCCGGGAACGAGCAGGAAGTGGCTGTGGTTGGGTTCCAGAGGCGCCGTTTCACCGACGGGTACGTCGCCCGGCAGCTGCACCGTCCCTTCGGCGACCACCCCGAGCAGGGGGAAGCGTGCCCCCGCCGCGGAGCGGGCTTGCCCCAGCAGCCGCATCACCCCCGAATCGGTGCCGCCGTCGACACCGGCCGCACCATGCTCCCGCATCACTGGCTCGATCGCCGAGGTGAACAGGTTCCGGAGCCGGCCGATGTGGTCGTCGTCGAGGCCGCCCGCGCCGCCCACAACGACGACGGTCGGGTGATGAGGCAGGCCCAGCACGTCCAGGGCGCAGGGGAGTTGTCCGGTGTCGGTCACTGTCACCGCGGCCGCGGTGCGGCCACCGCCGAGTTCCATGGTGAAAGCCGTTGTCACGGCGTTGTATCCAGGAAACCCGCGAAGTGGTGCGGTGCTACCTGTTGTGCCGCGGCTCGTCCGACTCGTTGCAGCTCGGCGATGTGGTCGACGGAGTCCATCTTCTGCACGTCCTCCGGCTCGACGTCAGGCAGTCCGAGGGCATCCAGTCCGGCTCGGGAGAGCTCGGCGTTGTATCGCACATAGCTGAACAGCCGCTGCTCCAGCAGTCCGGGACCGGTCATGAGATCGCCTACCTCCCGGTCGATGGCGGCGCCGTGGCGGCATCGGCCGAACACCCGGCACAACAGATCCTGTTCGTTGAGCGCGGCGTACATCAGGGCCGCCGGTATGGTGCCGATGTTGAACAGCAGGTTCATCTCTCCGGGGCGCAGATGGTCGTCGGCTTTGGGGCTCAGACCGGTTCCGACCGATACCACCAATAAGTCGGATTCGCCTGTCTTCCAGCCTAACCGGTACTGCGGCAGTGCGGCCTGGAGGAACAGCTGGAAGGCTGGATTGTTGTACATCGTCACTCCGCCGTCGACGAAGACGAAATCGTGCTCGCCGAGCCTGATGGTCTCCGGGGCGAAGTACACCGGGGCCGCTGTACTGGCCCGGACCAGTTGCCACAGCGGCAGAGCCAGGTTGTTGTCGTCCAGAGCGGGATCGTTGAATCGCGCTCGCGGGTTGTTGCTCAGCGGCCAGGGGGAGTCGGTGGTGGCGTTGCGTAACACCATGAGCAGCAATGTCTTCAGATCCGTACTGCCGAAGGTCGTCGTCGCACCGAGGACCTCGTGCAACAGCCCCCGCAGGCGGTCCGTCTCGTATCGATAGCGCAACTGGTGCAGCAGGGTCGCTTTGTCGAACATCTCCCGTCCGCGCGCGACGTAGAGCTCCAGCAGTTCGCTGACGCGCAGACCCTTGGACAGTCCGGCGGCGATCACCGCACCGGTGCTGGTGCCGCCGATGTAGTCGAAATAATCGGCAAGAACGAAATCCTCACCCGCGCCTGTGTACTGAGCAAGCATCGACTCCACCCGGTGCAGTACTTCCAGCGAGATCACCCCACGGATGCCTCCGCCGTCGAGCGCGAGCAGCTTCTTGGGCCCCGGGCTGTCGATGCGGTCGATGTAGGACATCGTGTCAATCTCCCTTCAGTGTTCCGGGCGGCTGTAGGACGCTTCAATCCACTGTTCGGGTACCAGTGGCAGCAGCGGCTTGTGCGGCAGCATCACGTACTCCGTCGTTCCCTCTGCATAGGTCTTCCGGTCGGGGTTGTCCAGGTCGGCGGTGCGGTAGCCCAGTGCGTGAATGGCGGATTTACCGTTGATGCCGAAGCGGTCCTGCCGGGCGTTGGCGTCCGCTAACTCGCCCGGCATGCTCGGCGCATCGGCCCAGCCGTCGTACTGCAACTTCACGTCGGTGACCCGGTATCGCGTGTCGTTGGGAGTGGGCAGCCCGGGACTGCCGTCGACCTCAGGCTGCCCTATCCCCGCACCTCCGTACTTCCTCAGCGGGTTGCCGATCAGGAGGAACGAAACCCGGCCCGGGTCAGGGGCGCCCGAGTCGGCCGCATGAACCCGCAGCCATCGCGAAACGACCTGTGCTCCCTGCGAATGCGCGAAAACGAGAACCCTGCCAGGTGTGGTGTGCAGACACTGGTCGAGTGCCTCGACGCCGCGGTCGATCGAACGGGGATCCAACGAGGCCGGATACTCAACGCGCACAACACGTCGTCCCGCTGTGATGGCGCCCCCGAAGTTCCGAACCATGGTGTTGCCGAGGAGGTTGAAGTCCAACGGCTCGATGGTGAGAACGGTCTGCACGCACGGGCAGACCGGGCCGCTGTGGCCACACGGTTGCCCCTGCTCGTCTCGGGGCGAGTCCGACTCGCTGGCAGTGGTGGTCATGCGGTTCTAACACCCCCTTGATCCCTCGGCCCACATCGGCAGGAGTCGTTAGCTGAGGGTAGAACGCGGCGAGAGGTTGCGGCACTGTGTGTTGGCAGAAAAGGCCGAAAGTCCCAGGTCGGCTTCATGACAGCGAGTGTGGTGGTCTCGGGTGCGGCCATGCCGGCTGGTCTGAAACGCCTAGGTCCGGAACACGGAGAATTCGACGCCGCCGGAAGAGCAGACGATAAGCATCGGCGCGGTCTGCGCGGTTCCGGTGTAGCAGGTAAACGCGCCGATTTCCTGGTACTTCTCGCCCTGCAGGTCATAGGACGCAGCAGTCGAATACGCCTCCGCGCAGCTGATCGTGCCGGCGCGGATTTCGATTTGTCGGCCGTCTTGTGACGCACATCGCTCAACGCCCGGGTTCGCGGCGCCGGAGGTGGCGAGCTCGCTTGTGGGTGGCGAACCCGGCTCCGGAGCGCTCCGGTAGCAGCCCGACCCGGTGGCGGCGATGAGCGCGACGGCGAGAAGCGCGCTGGGCCGCAGGGGCATAGCCATCAACGTAGTGGAGCCGAGTTCTCTTAGAGCGGCGACGGCCGCTGCGCGGCAGACCGTTTGCCGGTGAGGCGGTCACGCATCCAGTCGACGCCGCCGGTGATGTCGTAGGGCATGTAATGGGGATTGCGCTTGTCGCCGACGAACACCAGGCCGCTGACGCACGCCAGGATGATTCCGAGCACCGTCTCCACCGGCTGGTCGAAGAGCCGGGACAGTTGTGCGGCCAGCGAGTATGCGTTGGAGAAGCCGTCGCCACGCGCCACCGCCTGGTAGACCGCCGCCTTCATCAGGCTGGCTTTGTCGTCGGCGTTCTCGGCGAAAATGTCGCCCTCGCGATACACGTCAACCCAGCAGTCGGGCTTCTTCGGGAACTCCGATGTTCCGAATCGGCGCTTCGGGTCCAGACCATGCGTCCCGGGAGTCGTGATCAGAGGCTGCGCCCACGCGGCGATGCTGTCGGTCTGTCGGCATGGATTGCCATATGTCAGAACGGCTTTGAGGTCAGGTGTTCGCCAGGCCAGGGGCTTGCCGGGTGCCAGGTAGTCGAAGTAGAAATCGCTGACCACGATGCCGCCCTGGGAGAACCCCGCCAGCGCCCAGGGGGTGCCCTGGGGGAACGGCACGAGGTTGTCCATGAACGGTGCGCCGACCAACCGGGCCAGTTCTTTGACTCCGCTGGCATTGTCGAAAGGAATGCACCCGTTGTTGTAGCCGATCGGCTGGTGGTGGCAGAGGCCTTCGGATTCGAGTGCGGCGGCGGTGTCGGCGACCGGACCCCGGAACATGTCCGACTTGTGTCCCTCGACGGTGAACATGATGGGCTGCAGACCAGGTGCCGGCGGAACGTAATGGGTGCGCTCTGCGGTGGCGGCGTCGAACACGCCCGTCTCCGGCATCTTGAGACGACGCTGCATTTCCTTGACCGCAGCGACGTCTTCGTCGCTGAAGTAGGCGTCCTTTTCCGGCGCGTAAGCCCGATACATGCGCTGAAACCACGCGTGCCAGTACTCGATCTCCGGACCCGTCGACCCCAGCTGGTAAGGCAGAGCCATATCACTCGTTTCCTCGGCGTTGCTACACGCCAGTACAGCGCTCGACACCTGCCGCCGAGAAGGGTCCTCTGGTTAGCCGTGGCAGGGACTTTGGTCATGAAATATGCGGCACAACTTGGTCGGCGGACCGTGATGAGCCAGCATGGGAAGAGGCCTGACATAGATGTCACGGGGTGAGGACTGAGATGCCGCCTAAGGATTCGAAATTCGGGGATCAAGCGATGCTGCCGATCGATGCGCATGTGCTGCGCGCCATTGCTCCATGTGCCAACGACCCTGAGGTTCGTCGGCGGCAATCGGACATCATCGACGCGGTCGGTGCCCTGCTGCAGCAGACATTGCAGCGCTACGACATCACCTCACGGATGCGTGTTGCGCATTTTCTGGCCCAGATTTGTCATGAGTCCGACGGATTCACGACGACGGAGGAGTATGCGGACGGTTGGGCATACGAGGGCCGCGATGATCTGGGTAACACACAACAGGGTGATGGTCCACGTTACAAAGGCCGTGGGCTGCTCCAACTGACCGGGCGTAGCAACTATCGCACCTACGGGCAGGCCCTCGGCGTGGATCTGGAGGGTTATCCCAAGCGGGCCGCCGACCCGGCTCTGTCGTTGGCCATCGCCTGCGAGTACTGGAAGCGCCGCGACATCAACGCCGATGCCGACAACGACAACCTCGAGGCCGTTACCGTCAAGATCAACGGCGGACTCAACGGGTTGGACTCTCGGCGGCAGTATCTGAACAAGGCCAAGGCGGAGTTGGCTCGCATCGAACAGTTAGTCCGCCACGGACAGGAGCCTGACACCCGTCCGGTACTGGCTCTGGGTGCGCGGGGAGATGCTGTCGGGCGCCTCCAAACCATGCTCCGCCAGCGCGGTTTCGACATCGGCGTCGATCAGGACTTCGGCGCCGCCACCGAATTGGCGGTCAAGGCGTTCCAAACCGGCAGCGGTCTGAAACCTGATGGCATCGTCGCTTCAGTGACCTGGAATGCCCTGGAGGACAGGCCGATCGGGCCAGCCGGCAGCCCGCCGGCCGCCGTCCCCGCGGGTCCGCTGCGGTACTGGCCGTTGGAGCGCGGCTTGGAGATCACGTCTCACTTCGGGCCGCGAGGCGGCGAGGTACACACCGGCGTCGATTTCGGCTGGCCCGGCGGTTCGGCGAACAAGCCTGTCTACGCCATCCAGGGCGGCACCGTCATCCAGGCCGGGCAGGCCCAGGGGTACGGCGGCCCGGACCCGGCCGGCTGGCTGGTCGTCGACTCCGAGGACACCGAGGGTGGCGGCGCCCTGGAATACGGTCACATTGTCCGCGAGGTCGGTCTGGGCGACCACGTGCGGGCCGGCCAGCGTATTGCCCACATCAATCCCGACAAAGCGCACAACGGCTGGGTTGATCCGCACCTGCACGTGTCGGCATGGCCCTACGTCTTCAATCAGGGCGGGCAGGCCGGCAAGGTCGACCCGGAGAGCCGTTGGCTGGTGAACCCGGCCTATCCGAGCCCCGGCGGCTCAGAGGCTCCGTCCGGCCCGCCGGCGCCCGATGGTTCACCGGCGTCCACCCTGGAATTCCCTCTGCCACAGGGATTCTTCTACGGGCCGCTGGAAGGTCCCGATAACTGTGTCTCCGGGGCCTATCCGGGTGAACGAGCCGAGTGGACCGCCGGGCTGGGGCGCTGGCAGGCCGCGCTGGGACTGCCCGTCACCCGGAAATGGAACGACGGCAAGACCCCGATGGCCGCCTCGGTGCTGCAGCATCAGAAGGGGTGGAAGCCCAACCCCAGCTTCGGGTACGGGTGTATCTCGCAGCGCGAATGGG
>NZ_JBIIOV010000129.1:0-9498 GCF_044342925.1 Mycobacterium sp.
CAGCCGCCGGCTGCGCCGCGCCCTGGAACACCGCGACCACAGTTGCGCGGTCCCCGGCTGCGGCGCCACCCGCGGACTGCACGCCCACCACATCGAGCACTGGGAAAACGGCGGTGCGACCGAACTACACAACCTGGTCCTGCTATGCCCCTACCACCACCGACAGCACCACCGCGGCGCCATCACCATCACCGGACCCGCCGACCACCTCGTCGTCACCGACAACGACGGCCACCAACTGCACCCCGGATCACTGCCCGACCACCCAGCACCCCACCACCGGCGGTGCCACCGTGTCCCGGACCGCTGGGCGAACGCGCCGACTGGTGGTGGTACGAACCGTTCCGGCCGCACCCACTAGCGACAACCGACGCCTGAGGTCGGTGCGCGGTCCCGAATACTGCGCCTCGGGTAGTGACTCTCAGCCGTTAGTCTTGCCAGGGCAGCAATGGATCAGTACTACCGCACCGTGCTAGCCGCACCCGCGCCGGGAAGAGGAGCAAGACAGTAGGTGGGTAGCCTCAGCATGCTCACTGCATCGTCGCACCCGGTTTCGGACGAGCCCGCCGCGCAACACAGCGATTCCCCGCTGTCCCGGCGTTGGCTGGCAGCGGTTTTCGCCGCCGCACTGGTGCTGTGTTTCCTCCAGGCGCCGGGCCTGATCGCCCCGGACACCAAACTGGACCTGACCGCCAACCCGCTGCGCTTCCTGGCCCGTGCGACCAACCTGTGGAACAGCGACCTGCCGTTCGGCCAGGCCCAGAACCAGGCGTACGGCTATCTGTTCCCGCACGGGGCGTTCTTCCTGCTCGGCGACACCGTCGGGTTGCCCGGTTGGGTGATCCAACGACTGTGGTGGGCGCTGCTGCTCACCGCGGGGTTCTGGGGACTGCTGCGGGTCGCCGAGACACTGGGTATCGGCTCCCGGACGTCGCGGCTGGTGGCGGCGGGGGCCTTCGCTCTGTCTCCGCGGGTGCTGACCACACTGGGATCGATCTCGTCGGAGACTCTGCCGGTGATGCTCGCCCCGTGGGTGCTGCTGCCGGTCATCCAGGCGCTGCGCGGGGATTCCCGGCAACCGCTGCGGGTGCTCGCCGGCCGGGCCGGGATCGCACTGGCCCTGATGGGGGCGGTCAACGCGGTGGCCAGCCTGGCCGCCTGCCTGCCCGCGGTGATCTGGTGGGCCTGCCATCGCCCCAACCGGCGGTGGCGGCGGTTCACCGGCTGGTGGTTGCTGGCGTCGGTCCTGGCGGTGACCTGGTGGGCGGTGGCACTGGTGCTGCTCGGCCGGATCAGTCCGCCGTTCCTCGACTTCATCGAGTCCTCGGGAGTGACCACCCAGTGGACGTCACTGACCGAGGTACTGCGCGGGACGTCGGGCTGGACCCCGTACGTCGCTCCGACAGCCACCGCGGCCTCCTCGCTGGTGACCCAGCCGGCGATGGTGCTGGCCACCACCCTGGTGGCCGCCGGCGGACTTGCCGGGCTGGCCTTGCGGTCGATGCCCGCCCGCGGGCGGCTGGTGACCATGCTGCTGATCGGCCTCGTCCTGCTGACCGCCGGCTACTCCGGCGGCCTCGGTTCGCCGATCGCCCAGTCGGTGCAGCACTTCCTCGACGCGGCCGGCGCACCGCTGCGCAACGTGCACAAGCTCGAACCGGCGATCCGCATTCCGATCGTCCTGGGCCTGGCGCACCTGCTGGGCCGGATCCCGTTGCCGGGCAGCGCTTCCCGGCGGGTGTGGATCAGGGCCTTCGCCCACCCCGAGGACGACAAGCGGATGGCGGCGGGCATCGTGGTGCTCACCGCGCTGTTCGTGGCGACGTCACTGGCCTGGAGCGGCCGGCTCACCCCGCCCGGAGCCTTCCGGGCCATCCCCGATTACTGGCATCAGGCGGCGGACTGGCTCACTGAGAACAACGCCCAGGGCCCCACACCGGGCCGGGTTCTGGTGGTGCCCGGAGCCCCGTTCGCCACCCAGACCTGGGGCAACAGCCACGACGAGCCGCTGCAGGTTCTCGGTGAATCACCCTGGGGTGTCAGGGATTCGATCCCGCTGACTCCGCCGCAGACGATCCGTGCGCTGGACTCGGTGCAGCGGCTGTTCGCGGCGGGACGGCCGTCGGCCGGGCTGGCCGACACCTTGGCCCGCCAGGGAATTTCCTATGTGGTGGTGCGCAACGACCTCGATCCCGAGACCTCGCGGTCGGCACGGCCGCTGCTGGTGCACCGGGCGATCGACGGGTCCCCCGGGCTGCGGAAGGTCGCCGAGTTCGGGGAGAACGTCGGCGCGGGCGTGGTGGACGGCTTCATCAGCGACAGCGGCCTGCGACCGCTGTTCCCGGCGGTCGAGATCTACCAGGTGGCGCCAACCGGAGCCGCGTCGGGCAGCCCGGGTGCCCCCTATCTCGTCGGCGCCGATGCCATGACGCGGGTGGCCGGCGGACCGGAATCGTTGTTGCGCATCGACGCCCGCCGGCGGCTGGCCGGCCTGCCAGCGCTGGGTCCGCTGATGCTGACCACCGATGCGCGCCGCGCCGGCCTGGCCGGCCCGCCGGGGCGGGGCGTCATCGTCACCGACACCCCGGCCGACCGGGAGACCGACTATGGGCGGGTCGATGACCACTCGTCGGCGATCCGCGCCGCCGGCGACCGGCGCAATACCTACAACCGGGTGCCGGACTATCCGGTGCCGGACGCTGTTGCGGTGCAGGGCATGTGGTCCGGCGGACGGCTCAGCGCGTCGAGTTCGTCGTCGGACGCCACAACGCTGCCGAACGTCTCGCCGGCCAGCAGCCCGGTCGCCGCGATCGACAACGACTCGGCCACCGCCTGGGTGTCCAACTCGCTGCAACCCGCCCTCGGCCAGTGGCTGCAGATCGACTTCGACAAGCCGGTGACCAACTCCGTCCTGACGATCACTCCCAGTGCCACCGCGGTCGGCGCGCAGGTGCGCCGCATCCAGATCGAGACGGCCAACGGCACCACCACGACGAGCTTCGACACCCCGGGGCGCCCACTGACCGTCGCGCTTCCCGTCGGAGAGACGCCGTGGTTGCGCATCACCGCCGTCGGCACCGACGACGGCTCCTCGGGGGTTCAGTTCGGCATCACCGACCTCGCTGTAACGCAATACGACGCTGCGGGATTCGCTTATCCGGTGGACCTGCGCCACACCGTCGTCGTCCCCGCGCCGCCGGCCGGCGTGGGAGTCGCCGAATGGGACCTGGGCTCCGAACTCCTCGGCCGGGACGGCTGCGCCGATTCCCCCGACGGGGTGCACTGCGCGGCGTCGATGGCGGTGGCTCCCGAGGAACCGGTGACGTTGAGCCGCACCCTGACAGTGCCCACCGCGATAGATGTGTCGGCGATGGTATGGGTGCGGGCCCGGCAGGGGCCGCGGCTGGCCGACCTGATCGCAGAGCCGGGCAGCGCCCGGTCGCAGGGCAACGCCGACCTGGTGGACGTTCAGGGTTCGGCCTACGCGGCTACTGACGGCGACCCGCGCACCGCGTGGACCGCTCCGCAGGGCATCGCCCAGCATCAGGCGGCACCGACGCTGACCGTGACGCTGCCGCGCCCCGCGGAGGTGGCCGCTGTGCAGATCACCCCCAGCGCGTCCCCGCTGCCCACCCATCCGACGCTGGTGGCGATCGACCTCGGGGACGGGCCGCAGGTACGCAGCCTCGCCGACAGCGACGGGCCGGTGTCGGTGTATCCGCGGGTCACCAGCACGATCCGGGTCAGCCTGCTGGACTGGGAGGACGTGATCGACCGCACGGCGCTGGGCTTCGACCAACTCAAGCCGCCCGGCCTGGCCGAGGTGGTGGCGCTGGATCCGGCTGGCGCCCCGATCGCCGCCGCGAACGCCGAGGCGAACCGCACCCGCCGCATCGACATCCCCTGCGGGCAGGGCCCGGTGATCGGGGTGGCGGGCCGGTTCGTGCAGACGTCGGTGTCGACCACCGTCGAGGCACTGCTGCAAGGCCGCCCGGTGCCGGCCCGGACGTGCGATCCGGCCCCGATCACGCTGCAGGCCGGTACCCAGGAACTGCTGATCAGCCCGGGTCCGGCCTTCATCGCCGACGGCGCCCAGCTGATCGGCCCGCTGGCCAAGGATCTGACCACGGCGCCGACGGCGCCGGTGACGGTGACCGACTGGCGGCCGGACCGTCGCGAGCTCACCGTGCCGCGCGCCCCGGAGAGCCGGGTACTGGTGGTGCCGGAAAGCGTCAACCCGGGCTGGGTGGCGCACAGCGCCGGCGGGGCGCGGTTGACGCCGGTGATCGTCAACGGCTGGCAGCAGGGTTGGGTGCTACCGCCGGGCGCGCAAGGGACCGTGACCCTGAGCTTTCCCTCCAACGGCCTGTACCGCGCCGGCCTCACCGTCGGCCTCGCGCTGCTGCCACTGCTGCTGGCGATGGCGCTGGTGCCCGCCCGGCGCCGGTTGCCTACCTACTTCCCGGCCCGGCCGTGGCGACCCGGTGCACTCGGGGTGGTCGGGCTGGTGGCGGCGGGCACGCTGATCGCCGGTGTGGGCGGGCTGGTCGTGGTGGGCGCGGCGCTGCTGCTGGGCTGGCGGCTGCACGACCGGCAACCGACCTGGGACGCGGTGACGCTCGGAGTGGTCCCGGCGGGTCTGATCGTCGCCGGGGCGCTGCTGTCGCGTTACCCGTGGCGCTCGGTCGACGGCTATATCGGGCACTCGGCGTGGGTGCAGATCTTCGCGCTGATCGGCGTCGGCTTCCTGGCCGCGTCCCTGCTTCCACTGCCGCGCAGCGCAACCCGCCGCAGACCGCCGCCCTCGCCGTAGGGTTGCCGGCGCCGTAGGGTTGCCGGCGCCGTCGGCCGCATCGTCGCCGACGCCGTCGGCCGTATCGTCGATGGCATGAGCCCGGAGACCAGCGTCGAGACCGTCCGGGGCGCGATCCCCACCGACACCCTGGGCGTGACCCTGATGCACGAGCACGTGTTCGTGCTGTCCCCCGAGATCATGGCCAACTATCCGGCGGGCTGGGGCGACGAGGACGTCCGCGAGCAGCAGGCCGTCGACAAGCTCAACGCGCTCAAGGCGGCCGGGGTGGACACCATCGTCGACCCCACCGTCATCGGTCTGGGCCGCTACATCCCCCGCATCGAGCGGGTCGCCGCCCGCACCGACCTGCGGATCGTGGTGGCCACCGGGGTCTACACCTACGACGATGTTCCGATGTACTTCCACTTCACCGGCCCCGGCACCGCGCTCGGCGGCCCCGAGACCATGGTCGACATGTTCGTCCACGACATCACCGAGGGCATCGCCGGGACCGGAGTGAAGGCCGCAATCCTCAAGTGCGCCACCGACGAACCGGGTGTGACGCCGGGTGTCGAACGGGTGCTGCGCGCAGTGTGCCAGGCACACCGCGCCACCGGCGTCCCGATCACCACCCACACCCACGCGCACACCCGCCGGGGACTTGAACAGCAGCGGATCTTCGCCGAGGAGGGCGTGGATCTGAGCCGGGTCATCATCGGGCACAGCGGCGACACCACCGACCTGGACTACCTGGAGGAGCTGATCGCCGCGGGGTCGTATCTGGGAATGGACCGGTTCGGCCTGGACAACATCCTGCCGTTCGCCGACCGGGTCGACACCGTGGCGCGGCTGTGTGAGCGCGGGCACGCCGACAAAATGGTATTGGCCCACGATGCGTCCTGCTACATCGACTGGCTGCCCGAGGCGGCTTTGCCTGTGGCGCTTCCGAACTGGCATTACCTGCACATCCACAACGACGTGCTGCCCGCACTGCGACAGCGCGGTGTCACCGACGAGCAGATCGCCACCATGCTGGTCGACAACCCGCGCCGGATCTTCAGCCACGGCGGCGGCTACTGATGGCTGCGCGGGACGACCCAAGCCCAATCAGCGCGCGACGAGTGGCTCCGGCTGATCCGTGACCGAACTGTCCAGCGGCGGCGGCGGTTTCGCCGAGCTACTGCGCCGGTACTCCCAGCGCCGCAACGCGTTGCGGCACGGCGACTCGACCAGTGCGTAACTCACCGCGGCCATCGCGAAGCCCAGGATCGTCGTGAGCACGAACACCACCACCAGGTCGCCGTTGAACATGAACTTGCCCACCATCGGGAACACCATCACCAGCGCGGCCAGATGCCAGATGAACAGCCCGTAGGACCACCGGCCCAGCGTCTCCATCGCCGTGCTGCCCAGAATGCGGTGCGGGGTGCCGGGTTCGTCGAGCACCAGCGGCGCCAGCAGCGCCCAGGCGACGATCGCCCCCATGCAGGTCCGCACCACGAACTGCGCCAGCGTAGCCGGGACGAGATCCTTGGGACCGGCCAGCGGTGATGCCGAGATCAGGTAGGCCACCAGGGCGATCCCGTAGATCGTCCACGGATTGCGCGCCAACCGGTGCGGCCAGCCCAGCGGGCTCACCGTCCACTCGGCCAGCAGCATGCCAGCGGCGAACCAGGACGCGTAGGCCGGCGGCCAGTTCAGGAAGTTCACGCCCTCGGCGGTGTGGATCGGCAGCAGCCCCCAGCCGAGGCTGGCCACGGCGACCGCCGCGATCGCCGGCACCCGCAACCGCACCGGCAGCCGGTAGGCCAGGAACGCCAGGATCGGCAGTGCGAGGTAGAAGCTCACCTCCACCGACAGACTCCACATCTGGGTCAGCCCGGCGGTCAGCGTCAGCGGTACGTAGACCTGGGTCAACGTGAGGTTGGCCAGCCAGACCGTGCTGCTGGCGTGGTTGGCCTCGGGCAGCAGGGTCAGGATCACCACCACCGCCACCAGATAGCCGGGCATGATCCGTACCAGCCGAGACCGCAGGTAGTGCGCCGTCTGCGGCCGGTGCCGCAGCCCCCGGGCGGCGGCGGCGTGCCCGCGCCACAGCAGGAAACCCGACAGCGCGAAGAACACCGCGACGGCGAGGTCGAAGCGGTGCAGCAGCCGTCCGATCACGCCTCCGGAGGTTCCGGTCTGGAAGGCGACGTGGGTGAGCACCACGCCCATCGCGGCGCAGGCGCGCATGCCCTCCACAGCAGGCAGGAAGCTCCTGGTGCCGCCGACCGCGCCGGGCACGCCGCTGTCGGCGAGGCTCGCCGGGAGCGGCTGGGGCGTGCGCGTCATGGTTGCCAGTCTGCCGGGACGTGCGCGCGCGACGGTAGCGGGTAGAGCAGATTCCATGCGGCTGGGCGGTTCGGTGGAGGTTCGGACTGTTAGGGTCGAAACCTTGAACACCGCTTTGAAACTGCAGCACGAGGAGGCCCGGACAGCGTGAATCGCGCAAGCATGTTGCGTCTCGCGGCGTTGGGCATCATCGGGCTCGGATCGGCTCTGCTGATCGCCGCGTTGCTGCTGTCCACCTACACCGCCGGCAAGATTCGCAAGATTCCGCTGGATATCGACCAGACACTGGTGGCGAGCGGCACCGGCACCGCGCTGGATCCGGCTTCGCTGTCGGCGGGGCAGGGCGGCAAGTTCATCATCGACAAGAACGTCCCCCTGGTGTCCCAGCAGGCGATGACGGTCGAGGCGCCGGCCAACGCCGAGGTGGTCACCTTCCAGGTCGGCACGACGGTGCGTCGCAGCGACAAGCAGAAGGACAACGGCCTGCTGCTGGCCATGGTCGACACCGTGACGCTGAACCGCGGCACCGCCGAGGCGGTGTCCGACGACGACCGGCCCGGCGGCTCGGTGCAGAAGCCGCGGACCATCGAGGACGACAAGCCGCCGACCAACATCGCGCTGCCGCACGAAGGTCTGTCCTACCGGTTCCCGTTCAACACCGAGAAGCAGTCCTACCCCTACTTCGATCCGATCGCGCAGAAGGCGTTCGACGCCAACTACGACGGCGAGGACGATGTCAACGGCCTGACCACCTACCGGTTCAAGCAGAACGTGGGCTACGACGCCGACGGCAAGCTCGTCGCCCCGATCAGGTACTCCTCGCTCTACGACAAGAACGAGGACGGCGAAGTCACCGCCCGCAACGAGCTGTGGGGCTTTGAGGGCGACCCCTACGAGCCGGTCACCATGACCCGGTTCTACGCCGCTCAGCGCACCTTCTGGGTGGATCCGGTCACCGGCACCATCGTCAAGGCCGAAGAGCACGCCAACCACTACTACGCGCGTGACCCGCTCAAGCCGGAAGCCGCGGTGGCCGACTACACGGTGACCTCCACCGAGCAGACCGTCGAATCCCAGGTGGCCGCCGCCCGCGCCGAGCGCGACCGGGTGGCCCTGTGGTCGCGGATCCTGCCGATCAGCCTCGGCGCGGCGGGCCTGGTCAGCCTCGTCGGCGGGGTGCTGCTCGGGCTGTTCAGCAATCGCATCGAGGCCGCCCTGCCGGAAGGCAACGAGGACGACATCGACATCGGTCTGTTCGGCCGGGACGAGACGGGCCCCATGCCGGCGGCCCAGGCGCCGACTGAGAAGATCCCCACCCGCCGACCGGAGCCCCCGCCTCCGCAGCGGTGACGGCGGTGCCCCGCCGGGCGACCCGGCTGATCCTGCCCGGGTACACCGCCGCTCTGACGCTGGCGGTGACGGCTCCGTTACTCAGGCCCGGATACCTGCTGATCCGCGACGCGGTCTCGACGCCGCGGTCATACCTGTCCGATACCGCCCTGGGCCTGGGTGAGTCGGCACCCCGGGCGGTGCCGCAGGATTTCGCCGTCGCGATCGCCTCAACAGTGCTCGACGGCGGCGTCCTGGTCAAAGCCCTGCTGATCGCAGGTCTGTTCCTGGCAGGCTGGGGTGCCGGCGGGCTGGCCCGGCTGCTGCTGCCGGAGGCCGGGACCGCCGGGCAACTGGTCGCCGCGACGGTAGCAGTGTGGAATCCCTTTGTCGCCGAACGGTTTCTGCAGGGCCACTGGAGCCTGCTGCTGGCCTACGGCTGTCTGCCGTGGGTGGCCGCGGCGGTGCTCGATCTGCGCACGACCGGCCGGGGCTGGGCGGCGGCGGTGTTCTGGATCGCGCTGGCCGGACTGACCCCGACCGGCCTGATGCTGGCCGCCGCGGTGGCCCTGGTGTGCGTCGCCGCGCCGGGCGACGGTGCCCGCCGGTGGCGTTGCGCGGCAGGGCTTCTGGGGGCCAGCGCGGTGGCCGCCGCACCCTGGTTGACGGCGTCGCTCCTTGGCGGCACGCTCAGCGTGCACCAGGCCGACGGGCTGGCTCCGTTCGCCCCGCGCGCCGAACCGCTGCTGGGCACGCTGGGTAGCCTGGCGGGCCTGGGCGGAATCTGGAACGCCGAAGCCGTACCACCCACCCGGGCAACCGGATACGCATTGTTCGGCACCGTGCTGCTGCTGGCGGTGGTGGCCTGCGGGTTGCCCGCGTTGCTGCGCCGCCGTGGTCATCAGGAAATGTCAGCCGAGCCGCTGCTGATCCTGGCGGCGGTGGGGGTGCTGGTACCGGCCGCGCTGGCCACCGGGCCAGGAATGACGTTGTTGCGCACCGCGGTCGACGCCGTGCCCGGACTGGCGGTGCTGCGCGAC
>NZ_JBIIOV010000241.1:0-3399 GCF_044342925.1 Mycobacterium sp.
AGGTGTCGGCGAAGTCCCAGTCGCGCTGATCGTGGCCGGGGACGGCCATGATCGCACCGGTGCCGTAGCCCAGCAGCACGTAGTCGGCGATGAACACCGGGATGGGTTGGCCGTAGGCAGGATTGGTTGCATAGGCACCGATGAACACGCCGGTCTTGGTCTTGTTCTCCTGGCGCTCCAGGTCCGACTTCGCCGCGATGGACCGCCGGTAGTCCGCGACCGCCTCGGCCGGGGTGGCGGCGCCGCCGGTCCAGCGTTGGTCGACGCCGGCCGGCCACTGCGCGGCCGTCAGCCGATCGACGAGTTCGTGCTCGGGTGCCAGCACCATGTAGGTGGCACCGAAGAGGGTGTCCGGCCGGGTGGTGAACACCTCGATATCGGCATCGCCGGCGGCGAAAAAGACCGAGGCGCCGGTGGATCGGCCGATCCAGTTGCGCTGCATGGCCTTGACCTTGTCCGGCCAGTCCAGCACGTCGAGGTCTTCCAGCAGCCGGTCGGAGTAGGCGGTGATGCGCATCATCCACTGCCGCAACCGCTTCCGGAACACCGGGAAGTTACCGCGCTCGCTGCGGCCGTCAGCGGTGACCTCTTCGTTGGCCAGCACGGTGCCCAGCCCGGGGCACCAGTTGACCATCGAGTCGGCCCGGTAGACCAGCCGGTAGCCGTCGACGACATCGGCCCGCTCCCCGGCGCTCAACTCGGCCCAAGCGCGGCCGTCGTCCAGAGTCCTGGTGCCGCTGTGGAATTCGGCGATCAATTGGCCGATCGGACGGGCCTTGTTCACCGCCGGGTCGAACCAGGCGTTGTAGATCTGCAGGAAGATCCACTGCGTCCAGGTGTAGAAGTCGACGTCGGTGGTGGAGAAACTGCGGCGCTGATCGTGGCCGAGTCCCAGCCGACCGAGTTGGCGCCGGAAGTTCTCGATGTTGGCCTCGGTGCGGGTGCGCGGGTGCGTGCCGGTCTGCACGGCGTACTGCTCGGCCGGCAGGCCGAAGGAGTCGAAACCCAAGGCGTGCAGCACATTGCGTCCGGTCATCCGGAAATAGCGGGCGTAGACGTCGGTGGCGATATAGCCCAGCGGGTGACCGACGTGCAGGCCCTCCCCGGACGGGTAGGGGAACATGTCCTGGACGAACATCTTGTCGGCCGGCACCGCGGCGCCGTCAGCCGGCGCCAAGGAGCCCACCGGATTGGGTACGTTGAAGGTCCCCCAGCGCTGCCAGTTGTGTTGCCATTCGCGCTCGATACGGTCCGCCAACTCCGCGCTGTAGCGATACGGAGGTACATCGGTGCCGTCAGCGTCGCCCCGGCCGCTCGCAGAGCTGTTCGCAGTGGTCATCGGCGATTCCGTCACGCAGACAGGGTATCGGGGCGCCGACCGACGACGATGCGGAGCGTAGCGACGAGGAGAAGTCGGACAATCAAGCCGCGCCGGGCAACGGCTCGGTATCGGTTGCGTCGCGGGGTGGTCAGGGGTTGGTTCCAGGTCGGTTCCAGCGCTGTCCGACGCGTCCGGCGGCTGGTTACAGTCGGGCACGGAAGTGGGCTGCGCACCTCAACCGCGCCGCCCAGCCGTTCGAACAAGGACGTCAACGATGAACACGAATGCCCGTAATTGGCGGGTAGTGCTCGGTGGAGTGGCTGCAGGAACTGCGGCCGTCATCGGGTTCGCCGGCGCCAGCGCCTCGGCTGAGCCGGTCCTGCCCCCTCCGCCGGCACCCGCCCCCGCGACGGTGACCCAAACCGTCACCGTCACCTCCGCCCCCGCCGCGCCGGCGGCAGCGGCCCCCGCTACCGAGCCCCCGGCCCCGGCCACCCCGGCCGCGGTCGCGAGCCCGGCCGCCGTGGCAGCCGAACCCGCTGTCCCCCCGATAGCTCCGGCCACCTCCGGCACCATCGCGGAATTCCTCAAGGACAAGGGCGTGACGATCGAGCCGCAGAAGGCGGCCGGGTTCACCGCCCTGAACATCGTGCTGCCGGTACCACCGGGCTGGAGTGTGGTGCCCGACCCGAACGTGCCCGACGCCTTCGGCGTGATCGCCGACCGCAAGGGCGGCGACGGGCTCTACACCTCCAACGCCCAGCTGCAGGTCTACAAGCTGGTCGGCGAGTTCGATCCCCGCGAGGCGATCAGCCACGGCTTCGTCGACAGTCAGAAGCAGCGCGTCTGGCAGTCCACGTCGGCCTCGATGGCCGAGTTCGGCGGTTTCCCGTCGTCGATAATCACCGGCACCTACCGCGACGGCGACATCACGCTGAACACCTCGAAGCGGTACATCATCGCCAAGTCCGGTGCCGACCAGTACCTGCTCGCGCTGTCGGTGACGACCGCGGCCAACCAGGCGGTGGCCGCCTCCCCGGCGACCGACGGCATCCTCAACGGATTCCGGGTAACCGACCCAGCTGCGCCGCCCGCCGCTGCACCCGCCCCGGCGGCCGCGCCGGCCGCTCCGGCACCCGCCGCACCGCCGGCCGCTCCGGCACCCGCCGCACCGCCGGCCGCTCCGGCACCCGCCGCACCGCCGGCCGCTCCGGCACCGGCCGCGCCGCCCGCACCCGCGGCCGCTGTTCCGCCGGTCTCGGCGATGGTCCCGCCGCCGGTCACCGACCCGGCCACCGCGGTCGCGGCGACGGTGCCCGCTGGGTAGAAGGCGGCCCGCGGCTCGTATTGTGGGGCCATGACTGTCGCGGCGCTGGTGTGCCTGGGCCTGGCCGTGCTGATCGGCGGGTCCGGCCTGTGGACCTTGACCCGGCCGGCTCCGACCGACCTCACCGGACAGGTGGTGCGCGCGGTGGCGCCCACCCAGGTGGCGGCCGGGGTGATGCTGGCCGCTGCCGGGCTGGTGGCCTGGGCCGCTCCGTCGCCCATCCGGTTGATCGGCTTGATCGTCGGCGTGGTCGGTGCGATCGCGACCCTGGTCGCCGGCTCCTGGCAGAGCGCCCGCTACGTCGAGCGCAAGCAGGCCGGCGGCGGCGGCTGCGGATCCGGTGACGGGTGCGGCGGCTGCGCGAAAGTGTGCGGCTCCTGACGGACCGCCGCCACCGATCTAGTTGCGGCTGAGGTCGATCGGGTGGCTGGCCAGCAACGGCAACGGCATGGGCTGGCGGCGCAACGCGCGCGACCACAGGTCCACCCGGGGTTGCACCAGCACGTCCGACGGTAGAGCGGACAGCACGATCCAGTCGTCGCGCTCGATCTCGCCCTCCAATTGCCCGATGGTCCAACCCGAGTAGCCGGCGAAGATGCGCACGCCCTCGACCGCTGTGGCGATCAGCTGGGGGTCGGCGTCGAGGTCGATCATGACGATGCGGCCGGAGACGTGCCGCAGACCGGTCATGCCGTCGGGGTCCACCCCGACGCGCAGGGTTCCCAGGCACAGCGCGGAGTCCCGCTTGACC
>NZ_JBIIOV010000016.1:0-30560 GCF_044342925.1 Mycobacterium sp.
ACCGGGCCGCCGATGAACATCGTCTTGGGTTTGGCCACCAGGTCCGACCACTGCGGCAGCACGTTGTGGACGGCCATCTCGCTGGGCCGGTTGAGGACCACGCCGAGGGTTCCGCCGTCGTTGTGCTCCACGACGTAGATGACGCTGCGCCGGAACGTCGGTTCCATCAGGTCGATATTCGCCAGCAGCAACGTTCCGGCTCGCACCCGCTGAGCGGCAGGCGCGATGAAGTCCTCCGGGTCTTCGTGCTGCGCCACCTCACCATCATGGCACGGTTGACCGCCTCGAACAGCGGGGTGCCGGACTGATGTTTGTACTGTGAATCAGTGGTGGACTACCGCCCTTCGGGCTCGCTGTGGCGTTCGGTGCGCAGCCTGCCCGACTTCCGGCGGTTGCTGGAGTTGCGGGTGGCCAGCCAATTCGGTGACGGTCTGTTCCAGGCGGGTCTGGCCGGCGGGCTGCTGTTCAATCCGGAACGTGCCGCCGAGCCATGGGCGATGGCGGGGGCGTTCGCGGTGCTGTTCCTGCCCTACTCGCTGCTCGGTCCGTTCGCCGGGGCCCTGCTGGACCGCTGGGATCGCCGCGTCGTGCTCATCGCAGCGAACGCCGCGCGGGTGCTGGCGGTCCTCGGGGTGGCGGCCCTGCTCGCGGTCGGCGCACGCGACCTGTTCGTGCTCTGCGGTGCATTGGTGGTCAACGGGTTCAGCCGGTTCGTCACCTCCGGCATGTCCGCGGCACTGCCCGACGTGGTGCCCCGCAAGCAGGTCGTGACGATGAACTCGGTGGCCACCGCGACCGGGGCCACGGCGACCTTCCTGGGCGCCAACTTCATGCTGGTTCCGCGCTGGCTCTTCGGCGACGGCGACAGCGCCGCCGCGACGGTCATCGTCTTGGTCGCCCTCCCGGTGGCGGTGGCGTTGGTGCTGTCGCTGCGGTTCCGTCCGCGCGTGCTTGGACCCGACAACACCGCCGTGCACGGATCGCCGTTCTACGCGGTGGCCACCGGCTGGGTGTACGGAATCCGGGCGGCGGGCGCGCGGCCCTCGGTGGTCGCGACGCTGGCCGGTCTGAGCGCGCACCGAATGGTGATCGGCATCAACACCCTGCTGGTGCTGGTGATCGTCCGGCACAGCGGCGCTGAGGGCGTCGCCGGGCTCGGTGCGGTGGTGGTGGTCGTCGCCGCCGCCGGCATCGGCTCATTCCTATCCACCCTGCTGACTCCGACGTCCGTGCGACGCTGGGGCCGCTACGCCACCGCCAACACTGCGCTGCTGTTCGCCGCGGTGGTCCAACTCGCCGCCGCGACGCTGGATCTGCGAGTGATGGTGGCGTGCAGCTTCCTGCTCGGGCTGGCCGGCCAGGCCGTCAAGCTGTGCGCGGACAGCGCCATGCAGATCGACGTCGACGACGCGTCGCGCGGCCACGTGTTCGCCGTGCAGGACGCGGTGTTCTGGTTGTCGTTCATCATCGCGGTGACGGCGAGCGCTGCGGTGATACCGGCCGACGGGCACTCGGTGGGACTGGTGTTGGCGGGGTCCGGCGTCTACCTGGTGGGCCTGACAGTGCACGCCAGGATCGGCCGCCGCGCGAACTTGGCCGCGAACTAGGCTTGAGCGCCATGACTGTTGTCGACGCGATCGTCGATGATCTGCACACCGAGAGCGAGACGCTGGACGCCCTGGTGGACCGGCTGCCGGCCGAGCAGTGGGCGACGCCGACGCCCGCGCCCGGTTGGACCATCGCCCACCAGATCGGCCACCTGCTGTGGACCGACCGGGTGGCGCTGCTGTCGATCACCGACGAGGCCGCGTTCACCGCGCTGGTCGACTCCGCTCAGGACGTCATCGACACCTTCGTCGACGACGCGGCTGCCGAGACCGCCGCCCTGCCGCCGGCGGAACTTCTGGCGCAGTGGCGGAGCACCCGGCAGGCCTTGCACGCAGCGCTGCGCACGGTGCCCGAGGGCCGCAAGCTGTTGTGGTTCGGGCCGCCGATGAGCGCCCCGTCGATGGCCACCGCCCGTCTGATGGAGACCTGGGCGCACGGGCTGGATGTGGCCGACGCTCTGGGTGTTGCGGTGGCGCCGACGGACCGATTGACGTCGATCGCCCACCTCGGGGTGCGCACCCGCGACTTCGCGTTCATGGTGCATGGGCTGACCCCTCCGGCTGAGCCGTTCCGGGTGGAGCTCACCGCTCCCGACGGTGGCCTGTGGGTGTGGGGTCCGGACGACGCCGCCCAGCGGGTGCGGGGCTCGGCGCTGGACTTCTGCTGCCTGGTGACCCAGCGCCGACCGCGGGCCGAGCTGGACGTGGTGGCTGACGGGCCGGATGCCGAGCGGTGGCTGAGCATCGCGCAAGCTTTCGCGGGGCCGCCCGGCGCGGGGCGCTGAGCGCGCAGGGCGCTGCCGCGCCACATGGCCCGAGCGCAGGGCGCTGAGCGTCATCGGCGCTGCGCCCAGAGCGTGATTTCGCCCGACGAATCGCGATCTGTACGCAGGCTGGATGCACTCAGGGCGGGCCGGCCGCGTCGGCCAAGCCGTCCGCGTTGGAGTCCTGCAACCGCACATCCCAACGCCCGTCGCCGTCGGTGTCGACGTAGCCGGTGTCACCGGAGATGGCGCGGTCGGCCAGGCCGTCGCGATTCACGTCGAGGAGTTGTTCGGGCGACCCGTCACCGTCCACATCACCGGGCCCGGTGCGCTCGGTACCGTCCAGGCTCAACCAGCGCAGCGGATGCTGCGCACCGCCGACCGCCCAGGTGCCGGAACCGTCGTCGGTGTAGCGCGCCTCAGGTGCGCCGTCGTCGTCGAGATCCAGGGCGGCGTAGTCGGCCAGGCCGTCTCCGTCGTCGTCGGTCATCAGGTCGTCGAAGAATCCGTCGCCGTCCAAGTCGAGTTCGGCCGGCCCGGACCAGATTGACGCCGACCCGTTGCCGGCGTCCAGGCAGTAATCCATGCCTATTCGACGCCGGCGGTGCCCTTCCGGTTCCACGGTGTCAGGACGTGTCGCGTGCGCTCCACCAAGCCAGCAGTTCGGCCGTCGCCTCCTCCGGCGACATCGGCCCGCGATCCAGCCTCAGCTCCTTGAGGTAGTTCCACGCCTGCCCCACCCGCGGGCCCGCCGGGATGCCGAGGATCTGCATGATCGCGTTGCCGTCGAGGTCGGGCCGCACCCGGGCCAGATCCTCCTTGGCCGACAGTTCGGCGATCCGCTCCTCGAGGCTGTCGTAGTTGGCCTGCAGGCGTGCCGCGCGCCGTTTGTTGCGGGTGGTGCAGTCCGCGCGCACCAGCTTGTGCAGCTGTGGCAGCAGCGGCCCGGCGTCGGTGACGTAGCGGCGCACCGCCGAGTCGGTCCACCGGCCAGTTCCATCTTGGTGCGCGTAGCCGTGGAACCGCAAGTGCAGGTACACCAACTGGGACACGTCGTCGACCATCTGCTTGGAGTACTTCAGCGCCCGCATCCGCTTGCGCACCATCTTGGCGCCGACGACCTCATGGTGATGAAAGCTCACCCCGCCGTCGGACTCATGGCGGCGGGTGGCCGGCTTTCCGATGTCGTGCAGCAGCGCCGCCCAGCGCAGCACCAGATCCTTCTGGCCGGACTTTTCCCCCGAGTCGCTTCGCTCCTGCCCGCCGGAGCCTTCCAGTTCAATCGCCTGCCGCAGCACGGTCAGCGAATGCTGGTAGACGTCCTTGTGCTGGTGATGCTCATCGATGGCCATCCGCATGCCGCCGATCTCGGGCAGCACCACGTCGCCGAGGCCGGTCTGCACCATCAGATCGATGCCGGCCACCGGGTCGGCACCCAGCAGCATCTTGTCCAGTTCGACGGCCACCCGCTCGACGGTGATCCGGGCCAGCTGCGGCGCCATCGCGACGATGGCCTCGCGGACCCGGTCGGCGACGGTGAATTGCAGCTGGGAGACGAACCGGGCGGCGCGCAGCATCCGCAGCGGATCGTCGCCGAAGGAGATCTCAGGGGCGGCGGGGGTATCAAGCCGCCGCTGCCGCACCGCGGTCAGACCACCCAGCGGGTCGAGGAACTCCCCGGGCCCGTCGGCGGTGATCCGCACCGCCATCGCGTTGGCGGTGAAGTCGCGGCGCACCAGGTCGTCCTCGAGCCGGTCGCCGTAGCGGACCTGCGGGTTACGCGAGACCTGGTCGTAGCTGTCGGCGCGGAAGGTGGTGATTTCCAACCGCATTCCGGCTTTGCCGACACCCACTGTGCCGAAGTCGATGCCGGTGTCCCACAGCGCGTCGGCCCACGGGCGCATCAACGCCTGGACGACGTCCGGCCGGGCATCGGTGGTGAAGTCGAGGTCGGTGGTCAGCCGGCCGAGCACCGCGTCGCGAACGCTGCCGCCGACAAGGTAGAGCTGATGACCGGCGGCGGTGAACCGTGCGCCGATCTCCCGCAACACCGGAGCCTGCCGGTTCAGCTCGACGGCCGCGCGGATTCGAAGTTCGTCCTCCGACATGGCTTCAGGCACGTCCGGTGAGCCTAGTGCGTCCCCGACGGCCGTCGGAGACCGGCGAGTGGCGGGCACCGCACGGGGTTGCGCGCCAGCTACCATCACTGAGGTGTCCGAGGGCGAGGAGGCCAAACCACGACGGCGTCGGCGTCGCCGTCGTGGTCGCCGGTCAGCCGGCCCCCCTCCGCAGGTAGAGCAGCGGGCAGCGGGCGGTGAGTCCGCCGCCCCCGCCGCCGATGCCAAACCCGATCCCAGGCCGGATGCCAAGCCCGACCTCAAGCCCGACCTCAAGGCCGACCTCAAGCCCGACCTCAAGGCAGATGCCGGACCTGACGCACGGCCCGCCGCGGCCAACCGTCCCCGCTCCCAACAACGCTCCAACCCCCGGCTGCGGACGGTGCACGAAACCTCGGCGGGCGGCCTGGTGATCGACGACATCGAACGGCCCCGCGAGGAGCAGATGGCCGCGCTGATCGGTCGCCTCGACCGGCGCGGCCGGATGCTGTGGTCGCTGCCCAAGGGGCACATCGAGCAGGGCGAGACCGCCGAGCAGACCGCTATCCGTGAGGTCGCCGAGGAGACCGGTATCCACGGACATGTGCTGGCGGCGCTGGGCAGCATCGACTACTGGTTCGTCACCGACGGACGCCGGGTGCACAAGACCGTCCACCACTACCTGCTTCGGTTCTCCGGTGGCGAACTGTGCGACGAGGACGTCGAGGTCACCGAAGTCGCCTGGGTGCCGGTCGCCGAACTGCCCGACCGGCTGGCCTACGCCGACGAGCGCCGACTGGCCAAGGTCGCCCACGAGCTCATCGAACGGTTGCAGACCGACGGCCCCTCCGCCCTGCCGCCGCTGCCCCGCTCAGTGCCCCGGCGCCACCCGCAGACCCACTCCCATACCCGCAACCGCCCGTCGCGCGACGAGGCGTCCGGTGAACACCGGGCGAACGGCTGCGGTCCGGGCGCGTGAGCGCGGCCCCGCGCCTACCCGGGATTGTCGCGCTGCTCGGGTTGCTCGCCGCTCTGCTGGGCGTGGCGCCCGTCGTCTCCGCCGAACCGAGCGGCTATCTGACCGTCCGGCTCGACAGCGTCAGCCCGGACATCGTGACCGCCTCCAGCGAACCGACCGTGACGGTCACCGCGACGGTCACCAACGTCGGCGACCGTCCCGTCCGCGACGTGATGGCGCGGCTGGAACACAGCTCCGCGGTAACGACCTCGGCCGGTCTGCGGACCACCCTGGACGCCGGCGGCCAGTTCGCGCCGATCGGCAACTTCACCCCCGTCTCCGATGAGCTCCTCCGCGGCCAAGCCGGGTCGGTCAGCTTCTCGGTCCCGGTCCGCTCGGCCCTGGGCATCGACACCCCCGGCGTGTATCCGCTGGCGATCACCGTGGACGGCGTGCCGGAGGACTCGGTGGCCTCACGTCTCGACGGAGCCCGCTTCCTCCTCCCGGTCACCGGTGTGCCCCGCGGTTCGTCGTCGGACGGCAACACGGACGGCGGCAACACGGACGGCGGCGAATCGGATGACGCCGTGCCGCCCGACACCACCAAACCCGTCGGGGTCACCATGCTGTGGCCGCTGGCGGACAAGCCGCGACTGGCGCCCGGCGTACCCGGCGGCACCAATCCGGTCCGGCTGATGAACGACGACCTCGCCGTCTCGCTGTCGGCCGGCGGACGGTTGGAAACCCTGCTGGGTGCGGCCGAGTTCGCCACCAGCCCCGGCGCGATCGACCCGGCCACCGGCCTGGACCGCGCGCTGTGTCTGGCGATCGACCCCGACCTGCTGGTGACCGTCAACGCCATGACGGCCGGTTACGTCGTCGCCGACGCACCCAACGGGCTGGGCACCGCCGCCCACCCCGGGACCGGGCAGGCCGCCGCCGCGGCGTGGCTGGACCGGTTACGGGGCCTGGCGCGCCGGATGTGCGTGACCGCGACGCCCTACGCCCAGGCCGATCTCGGGGCGCTGTACCGCATCGGCGACCCCGGCCTCAACGCCGCCGCCACCGCCACCGCAGCCGACATCGTCGACCGCATCCTCGGTATCACCTCGCTGCGCGGCGCCACCGTCCTCGGCGACGGGCCGCTTACCGCCGCGGCCGCCGCGCTGCTGGACACCCAGAGCCGGACCGTGGTGATCGCCGCCGCCGACCTCGCCGAGGGCACCACCGCCGAGCTCGAGACCCGCCGGCTGTCGACCCAGGTGGTGCTGGCGCCGTTCGACCCGGCCCTGGGCGCGGCACTGGCCGGCGTCGGCACCGACCCCGGCATCCCGGCTTACCTCGACGACGCGCTGTCGGTCCCGCTGGACCACGACTCCCCGGCCGCCCGCCGCCAGGCCGCCGTCGCGGCCATGTTGTGGCGCCCGCTGCAGACCACCACCGAACCGCGTACCCAGATCCTGCTGCCGCCGTTGAAGTGGAGCCCCCAGGCCGACGACGCACGGGTGATGCTCACGGCCCTGGCCAACACCATCCGCGCGGGTCTGGCCACCCCCCGGCCGCTGGGTGCGGTGATCGCCGAGGCGGCGGCCACCCCGGCGCCGCAGGAGCCCGGTGAGGACCTGCCCACCGACTTCCCCGGCCGGTTCGACGACGACGTGATCGACACGATCCGGGCCGCCGCCGGACGGCAGTGGGGACTCACCGCGGCACTGACGACCGACGGTCGCACCGGCCTGACCGGACTGCAGTACACCGCGCCGCTGCGCGAGGACATGCTGCGGGCGCTGAGCCAGATCGAACCGACCGCCACCCGCAACGACATTGCCCGCCAGCGTCTCTCGGTCGCGGCCGCCACCATCGAAGACCTCTTCCGGGCGGTGCGGATCGTCAACCCGGGCGACTCCTACACGCTGGCCACCGAACGCAGCGCGCTGCCGCTGGCGGTGCGCAACGATCTGGCGGTACCGATCCGGGTGCGGCTGCACGCCGACGTACCGCCCGGGATGACCGTCACCGACATCGGCGAACAGGAAGTGCCGCCGGGATACCTGCCGCTGCGGGTGCCGGTCGAACTGCACGTCACCCAGCGCGTCGCGGTGGACGTCACCCTGCGCACCCCCGACGGTCTGCAACTCGGTGAGCCGGTGCGCTTGTCGGTGCACTCCAATGCCTACGGCAAACTGTTGTTCACGATCACGATGGTCGGCGGTGCCGTGCTGGCGCTGCTGGTCGGGCGCCGCCTCTACCACCGACTGCGCGGGCAACCCGACCGCGCCGACCTCGACCCGCCCCGCCGACCTCCCGGGAAGGACCGATGACGGTGTCTTCCGGGCAGTCTTCGTCTTCCGGGCAGTCTTCGTCTTCCGGGCAGTCTTCGTCTTCCGGGCAGTCGGCCGCCGACACCGGGGCCCGCCGCGAGGAACTCACCGACGCCGCGGTGGTCTCCCGGTCGTGGGGCATGGCGCTCGCCACCCTGATCAGCCGGATCACCGGCTTCATCCGGATCGTGCTGCTGGCCGCCCTACTGGGCGCCGCATTGTCCAGCGCCTTCTCGGTGGCCAACCAGCTGCCGAACCTGATCGCCGCACTTGTGCTGGAAGCCACCTTCACGGCGATCTTCGTTCCGGTGCTGGCCCGGGCCGAACGCGACGACCCCGACGGCGGCGAGGCCTTCGTCCGCCGGTTGGTGACGCTGGCCACCACGTTGCTGCTGGTCGCCACGGTGCTCTCGGTCGCCGCCGCTCCCCTGCTGGTCCGGCTCATGCTCGGCGCGGATCCCAAAGTCAACGAACCGCTCACGACAGCGTTCGCCTATCTGCTTTTGCCCCAGGTCATTTTCTATGGGCTGACGTCGGTGTTCATGGCGATTCTCAACAACCGCAACGTGTTCGCGCCGACCGCATGGGCACCGGTGGTCAACAACGTGGTCGCTATCGCGACGCTGGGCCTCTATGTGATCGTGCCGGGACAGCTTTCGCTGGACCCGGTCAGCATGGGCAACGCCAAGCTGCTCGTGCTGGGCATCGGCACCACCCTGGGCGTGGTCGCCCAGGCCGCCGTGCTGTTGATCGCCATCCGCCGTGAGCGGGTCAACCTGCGCCCGTTGTGGGGCATCGACGAACGGCTCAAACGCTTCGGGACGATGGCCGCAGCGATGGTGCTCTACGTGTTGATCAGTCAGATCGGTCTGGTGGTCGGCACTCAGATCGCCAGTACCGCGGCGGCATCCGGCCCGGCGATCTACAACTACACCTGGATGGTGCTGCAGCTGCCGTTCGGCATCATCGGCGTCACCATCCTGACCGTGGTGATGCCGCGGCTCAGCAGAAACGCCGCCGCCAACGACACCCCGGCCGTCCTCGCCGACCTCTCACTGGCCACCCGGCTGACGATGGTCACGCTGATTCCGGTGGTGGCGTTCATGACTGTCGCCGGCCCCGCCATCGGCAGCGCGCTGTTCGCCTATGGGAAGTTCGGCGAGGTCGACGCCAACTACCTCGGCATGGCCATCGCACTGTCCTCGTTCACCTTGATCCCCTACGCCCTGGTTCTGTTGCAGCTGCGGGTGTTCTACGCCAGCGACGACCCGTGGACGCCGATCCTGGTGATCGTCGCGATCACCGCGGTCAAGATCCTGTTCTCGCTGCTGGCCCCGCACCTGACCAACGACCCTGAGCTGGTCGCCGGCTACCTCGGCGCGGCCAACGGCATGGGTTTCGTGGCCGGGGCGGTGCTGGGCCATCTGTTGCTGCGCCGGGCGCTGCGGCCCCCGGGCGGTCGGCTGCTGGCCCCGGAGGTCCGCCGGACGATCCTGGCGACCGTCGCGGCGGCGATGCTCGCGACCGGGGTGGCCGCCGCAGCGGACCGGCTGCTGGGCCTGCGGACACTGACCGAGCAGCACGCCGGGGCGGGGTCGATGCTCCGGTTGGCGATCCTGGCCGCGGTGATGCTGCCGATCCTGACCGCGGTGATGCTGGTGGCCCGGATTCCGGATGCCCTGGCGGCGGCGGGAGCCGTCCGCCGACGGCTGGGCCGGAGCGGCGCCGCAGACGCCACGTCGCCCCCCGACTCACACCTGCCCCACAAGCAACCGGGTGTCACGTACCCTGAACTCGAAAAAGCTAAGTACGTCGCCGTGCCGACCGGGAAAGGACCGGAGCTGAGCGAACAACCCCCGGAGACCCCGCCTGCGGGTCCGCCCGACGACGGGACGACGAAGATTCCCCGTCAACTTGCCGATGATTTCCAGCCTGACGTTCCCGCGCAGTCCGCGGCGGAGAGCACGGTGTGGGCGGGCGGCCCGTCCGGGCCGCGACCGCTGCCACTGGGTCCCGGCGCCACCGTCGCCAACGGCCGTTACCGGCTGCTGGTGTTCCACGGCGGACCGGTCGGACTGCAGTTCTGGCAGGCGCTGGACACCTCGCTGGACCGGCAGGTCGCGCTGACCTTCATCGACCCCGACCGCACCATGCCGGCGGATCAGGTCGAAGAAATCCTCACCCGCACACAGCAACTCAGCCGCATCCAGCGTCCCGGCCTGGCCCGGGTCCTCGACGTCACACCGATCGAGAGCGGTGGCGGCCTGGTCGTGTCGGAGTGGATTCGCGGCGGGTCGCTGCGGGAGGTGGCGGGCACTTCCCCGTCAGCCCTGGGCGGGGCCCGCGCCATCCAGTCGCTGGCGGCCGCGGCCGACGAAGCGCACCGGGCCGGCGTCGCGCTGTCGGTCGATCACCCGGCGCGGATCCGGGTCAGCATCGACGGCGACGTCGCACTGGCTTTCCCGGCGACGCTGCCCGACGCGACCCCGGCGCACGACGTACGCGGGATCGGCGCGGCGCTCTACGCCCTGCTGGTGGACCGGTGGCCGCTGCCGGAGAGCGGCACGCCCAGCGGCATGCTGGCGGCCGAGAGCGAACCGAACGGCCAGCCCGTCGAACCGCGGGCGATCAACGGCGCGATCCCGTTCCAGATCAGTGCGGCCGCGGTGCGCGCCGTCGAACCCGGCGGCGGCATCAGCAGCGCGCCCACCCTGCTGCACCTGCTTCAACAGGCGACATCGTCGGCCGAACGCACCGGGGACCGCACCCAGCGCGCCGAGGCTGTCGTTGCGCCCGCATCGGCCGTTGGCCCCCCGAACCAGGCCGCACCACCCCGGCCAGCCCGCGGGGCGGCACCGGGACCGCCACCGCGCGAGGACGACCCCGCCGCACACGCCCAGCGCAAGCGCAATCTGCTGATCGGCGCCGGGGTGGCCACCGCCATCCTGGCCGTCGCCCTGTTGATGCTCGGTTCGTTCCTGAGCAATATTTTCGGCGACTCCGACAGCGCCCTCAAAGGTGACCGGCTGGGGCTGAACACCAGCACCACCGCGGCCAAAGAGAGCACCGGGGCGATGGTGAAACCCACCGCTGCCACGGTCTTCTCGCCGGCGGGCGGCCCCGACGCACCCAACCTCGCCGGGCTGGCCATCGACGGTGACCCGAACACCGTCTGGCCGACGGACACCTACACCGACATGGTTCCCTTCCCCGGGTTCAAGAACGGGGTGGGGCTCATGCTGCAGCTGCCCGAACCCACGGTGGTCGGCAGCGTGACGATCGGGGTGTCCAGCACCGGCACCCAGGTGCAGATCCGCTCGTCCTCCTCGCCCACGCCGGGCACCCTGGAGGACACCACCCTGCTGACCGGGCCGACCCTGCTCAAACCCGGCACCAACACCGTCTCGGTGCCGAGTGCGGCGCCGACGTCCAACGTGCTGGTGTGGATCTCCACCCTCGGTCAAGTCGGCGGCAAGAGTCGCACCGACATCTCCGAGATCACCGTCCGCGCCGCAGGTTCCTAACCGCCCGATCGCCGGGTGAAGTGCCCTCGCTCCGCGGGGTGATTAATGTCCGCGCGGTGTCCAGCTCCATCGACCGTGCCGGCCGCGCCGGCCTCAGCGCCCGCAGCGACGGCGATCTGCTCTGCGCCCACATCGCCGGCGATCGCTATGCCTTCGAGGAACTGTTCCGCCGCCACCGCGGCCGGCTGTACCGGCTGGCCCGGCGGAGCAGTGCCACCGCCGAGGACGCGCACGACGCGGTTCAGGACGCGATGCTCTCGGCGCACCGCCACGCCGGCTCGTTCCGGCACGACGCGCCAGTGAGCAGCTGGCTGACCCGGATCGTTCTGAACGAATGCCGGGATCGATTGCGGTACAGGGCTCTTCGGCCGACCGTCGGCCTGATCGTCGATATTCCGATACCCGACCGGACCGCTCAGCTGGAGACGGCGCTGGTGGTTCGGCAGGCGCTGTCCCGGCTGCCGGCCGGCCAGCGCGCCGCTGTGCTCGCCGTGGACATGCACGGCTACTCCGTCGCCGACGCCGCGGCCCTGCTCGACGTCGCCGAGGGCACCGTGAAGAGTCGGTGCGCCCGGGCGCGGACCCGGCTCGCGGTACTGCTCAACGGCTATGCCGACCGGGCCGCATGACCGGGCCGCGTGAACGAGGCACACTGGTCAGGTGAATCCGAACGGGCACACCGTCACCGGCTGGCCGCCGGCCCGTCGGCCGGTCCACGCAGATCGTCCTCTGCCGCCGCCGCAACGCATGGCGGCGGTCGCCATCGGGGTGCTCGCCGTGATCGGTGCCGTGCTGGCCGGCGCGAGCTGGCTGGCCTCGGGTAGTTCGTCGCGGAGCACCCCCACCAGCGCCAGCCTGATCACCGTGACACCGGCCGTCGACACGACGGTTAGCACCCGTTGACGCCCACCAGGGAACAGCCGCGCATAACCTGGTGTTGACCGTATGACGCCGACGGCAGTATTTCCCGCGTCCTCGATCAGTTCAGAAAGGGCCGGTATGACCGACCAGACCGTGCATGACGTCATCGTGATCGGATCCGGGCCGGCGGGCTACACCGCGGCCATCTACGCCGCGCGCGCCGAACTCAAACCGCTGGTGTTCGAAGGAACCTCCTTCGGCGGGGCACTGATGACGACGACCGAGGTGGAGAACTTCCCCGGCTTCCGCTCCGGAATCATGGGCCCGGAGCTGATGGACGAGATGCGCGAGCAGGCGCTGCGTTTCGGCGCCGACCTTCAGATGGAGGATGTCGAGTCGGTGTCGCTGGACGGCCCGGTCAAGCACGTGGTGACCGCCGGTGGCGAGACCCACCTGGCCCGTGCGGTGATCCTCGCGATGGGTGCCGCACCCCGCTACCTCGGCATCCCCGGTGAGCAGGAACTGCTCGGCCGCGGGGTGAGCTCCTGCGCCACCTGCGACGGCTTCTTCTTCAAGGACCAGGACATCGCCGTAGTCGGTGGCGGCGACTCGGCGATGGAGGAGGCGACCTTCCTCACCAAGTTCGCCCGCAGTGTCACCCTGGTGCACCGGCGCGAGGAGTTCCGCGCGTCCAAGATCATGCTGGAACGCGCCCGCGCGAACGAGAAGATCACCTTCTTGACCAACACCGCACCGGTGGCGGTGGAGGGCGACACCACCGTGACGGGGCTGCGGGTGCGCAACACCATCACCGGCGAGGAGTCCACCTTGGCGGTGACGGGCGTCTTCATCGCGATCGGGCACGACCCGCGCTCGGAGCTGATCCGCGGCGCGATCGACCTCGACGCCGAGGGCTACGTGCAGGTGCAGGGCCGCAGCACGGCGACGAACCTGCCCGGCGTTTTCGCCGCCGGTGACCTGGTGGACCACACCTACCGGCAGGCCATCACCGCGGCGGGAAGCGGCTGCGCCGCCGCGATCGACGCCGAGCGGTGGCTGGCCCATTCCCGTGACGCCGCTCAGGACACTGCGTCCGACACGAGCCAGTCCGACAGCAGCCAGATGATTGGAGCGCAACCGTGAGCACCGTGACCGTTTCCGACGCCAGCTTCGCCGACGACGTACTGGCCAGCCCCACCCCGGTCCTGGTCGACTTCTGGGCCGCATGGTGCGGGCCGTGCCGCATGGTGGCGCCGGTCCTGGAGGAGATCGCCACCGAGAAGGCCGGCAGCCTGACGGTGGCCAAGGTGGACGTGGATGCCAACCCGTCGACCGCCCGCGACTTCCAGGTGGTCTCGATTCCCACGTTGATCCTGTTCAAAGGCGGCAAGCCGGTGAAGCGGATTGTCGGAGCCAAGGGTAAAGCCGCGCTGTTGCGGGAACTCGACGGCGAGCTGTAGCCACCGGCCGGCCGGGCCGGCGCAGAGACCGATTCGTTACGCCTGGAGCCGCCCGGCGGTTTTCGTAACGGCTATTTTTTCTGCGACAATGCCTGTCATGTCCAGTCCCGGCAACGGTCCCGGCGAGGGTTCCCACTGGGGACATTCCCCCTCTGCCGACGTCCTGCGCCGCGGGGACCGCGGCGCCGCCGTGGTCGAAATCCGCGCCAGCCTTGCAGCGCTGGGCCTACTCGCCAGTCCCGACGATGACCTGACCACCGGCAAACAGGTGGCGCTGGACGTCTTCGACGGCGAACTCGACCACGCGGTGCGTGCGTTTCAGCAACGACGCGGCCTGCTGGTCGACGGGATCGTGGGCGAGGCGACCTACCGTGCGCTGCGCGAGGCGTCCTACCGGCTGGGCGCCCGCACGCTGGCCCACCAGTTCGGTGCGCCGATGTACGGCGACGACGTCGCCACGCTGCAGGCCCGGCTGCAGGACCTGGGTTTCTACACCGCCTTGGTGGACGGCTACTTCGGGCTGCAGACCCATAACGCCCTGATGTCCTATCAGCGTGAGTACGGGTTGGCGCCGGACGGCATCTGCGGGCCGGAAACGTTGCGCTCCTTGTACTTTCTGGGATCCCGAGTCACCGGCGGTTCGCTGCACGCGATCCGCGAGGAGGAGCACGTCCGCCGTTCCGGACCCCGTCTGTCGGGTAAGCGGATCATCATCGATCCGGGCCGCGGCGGCAGCGATCACGGGCTCATCATCGACGGCCCGGGGGGGCCGATCAGCGAAGCCGACATCCTCTGGGATCTGGGCAGCCGGCTGGAAGGCCGGATGACCGCGATCGGCATGGAGACGTTCTTGTCCCGGCCGGTCAACCACAGTCCGGCCGACGCCGAACGGGCGGCCACCGCCAACACCGTCGGCGCCGACCTGATGATCAGCTTGCGGTTCGAACGCCAGGCCAGCCCCGCGGCCAGCGGCGTTGCCTCGTTCTTCTTCGGCAGCCCGCACGGATCAGTGTCCACGATCGGGCGCAACCTGGCCGACTTTATTCAGCGAGAAGTGGTGGCGCGCACCGGTTTACGCGACTGCCGCACACACGGCCGGACGTGGGATCTGCTGCGCCTGACCCGGATGCCCACCGTGCAGGTCGACGTCGGCTATATCACCAGCCCACACGACCGCACTAAGCTCGCGGCACGCGAGACACGCGACGCCATCGCCGAGGGCATTCTGGCCGCGGTGAAGCGCCTGTACCTGCTGGGCAAGAACGACCGGCCCACCGGAACGTTCACCTTCGCCGAACTGCTGGCCCACGAGCAGTCCGCCGAACACGGCCGCCCAGCGGTCTAACCCGTCAGCGCGCGCTCCCCGATCTGCTGGAGTTCCGCGCTCTTCAGCAGCCGCTCCAGGGCCGCTTCGACCTCCGCCTTCCAGCCCAGACCCTTGTCGAGCTCCAGTCGGAGCCGGGGGAAGTAGCGATGCGGGGCGACGACGGTGAATCCGGCGTCGAGCAGGAAGTCGGCGTCGATCATGCACTGATCGAACGCACAGTCCCCCAGCGCCTGGACGGCGTGGGCCAGCTCCGGATCGGGGGCAGGCATGTCATGGAGCTCAGCTGCCTCGGCGGTGCGGCCGAACGCTTCCAGGGCTCGCACACCGCGGCGCATCAGCTCGCCGACCACCTGGGCGATCAGATCGGTGTTGAGGGTGTCCGGCTGTCCGGGCTCCACCCCCATCGAGGTGAGCAGCACCGCGTCGGCGCCGACCGGCCCGGTCGGAAACCGTTGGGCACGCGGAACCGCGCGGGGCGGCGCATAGAGGATGTACCCGAGGCAGGGCTCGTCGTCGGTGGCGTCGTCGGTGGGAGCGACGGCGACCTGTCCGCAGGACCCCCACTCCAACATGACCATGGACAGCCATGCCTCTTTCTCGAACTCCGGGTCGGCGAGATGGTCCTCGCCGTCGACGGTCTGCGGGTCGACTTCCCAGAACACACAGCGGCGCGCGTGCTTGGGCAGCTGCTCGAATCCCTCGAGCCTCAGCGGCCTGATGTGAACGGACACCCAGTCTCCCGGTTCAGTGCGCGCCGTGCGGAGCGCCCGGCAGTTTCAGGATAGGAGAGGCGGGCGATCCCGGGCCACTATTGCGGTTTACCGACGCTCCGACGGACGGGTTGAGCGAAAGCTGTTGCGCTCCTTGATGTTTCCGGTCAGCGGCGCCGCGAAACGCCCGGTGGGCCACCCTTGTGTCACTGTGACGTAACGCCCCCGTGTGGCTGGTAGGAGCTATTTCGCCTTGGTGGAGTTCATCAGGCCGACAATTCGCTGAAGATCGTCCACCGAGCCGAACTCGACGACGATCTTGCCTTTGCGCTTGCCGAGGCTGACCGTCACCCGGGTGTCGTAGGTACTCGACAGACTCTCGGCGACGTCCTGCAGGCCCGGCATGTGGATCGGCTTGCGCCGCTTGGGGGCGGCCGGCTTGTCGCCGGCACGGTTGGCCAGGGTGACGGCTTCCTCGGTAGCCCGGACCGACAAACCCTCGGCGACGATACGGGCCGCCAGCTCCTCCTGGGCTTCCGCACCGGCCTCCAACGCCAGCAGTGCCCGAGCATGGCCGGCCGACAGGACGCCCGCGGCCACTCGGCGCTGCACCGGAATCGGCAACCGCAGCAGCCGGATCATGTTGCTGATGACGGGACGAGAGCGCCCGATGCGGCTGGCGAGTTCCTCGTGGGTAACCGAGAACTCGTCGAGCAACTGCTGATAGGCGGCCGCCTCTTCCAACGGGTTCAGCTGTGCCCGGTGGATGTTCTCCAGCAGTGCGTCGCGGAGCAGATCGTCGTCAGTGGTGTCCCGCACGATTGCGGGAATCGCGGTCAACCCCGCCTGCTGGGCGGCGCGCCACCGCCGCTCCCCCATCACCAGTTGGTACCGCGGCCCGGCGGACCCCGAGCCGGCGACGTCGCGGACCACGATCGGCTGCATCAAACCGAACTCGCGGATGGAGTGGACAAGTTCGGCGAGCGCCTCCTCGTCGAAGACCTGTCGCGGCTGGCGCGGGTTGGGCTCGATCTCCGACGGCGGGATCTCCCGGTAGACCGCGCCGATATTCACCATGGTGTCGGTGACGGAGCCGGTGCTGCCACCGCCGCCGGCGACACCGCCTATCACCACGTCGGCTGCGGCGCTACCGAGGCGGTGACCACCGTCCGCGGGCCCGGTGGGAATCAATGAAGCCAGGCCACGGCCGAGGCCGCCCTTGCGCTTGGATGACTGCGACATGGGGTCTCCAGTTACTCAGGGCCGCTGGGCAAGTTCGCGGCTGGCGTCGAGGTAGCTCATGGCCCCCCGGGAGCCGGGGTCGTAATCGATGATCGTCATGCTGTAGCCGGGCGCCTCCGACACCTTAACGCTGCGCGGGATCACCGTCTTCAGCACCTTGTCTCCGAAGAACCGGCGCACCTCCGTAGCCACCTGGTCGGCAAGCTTGGTCCGGCCGTCGTGCATGGTCAACACCACAGTGCTGACGTCCAGCACGGGGTTGAGATGGGCTTTGACCATACCGATGTTCTTCATCAACTGGGAGACGCCCTCCAGCGCGTAGTACTCGCACTGGATCGGGATCAGCACCTCGGGAGCGGCCACGAGAGCGTTGAGCGTCAGCAGGCCCAGCGAGGGCGGGCAGTCGATGAAGACGTAGTCGAAGTCCATGCTCTCTAGGTCCGCCAACGCGTTGCGCAAACGGTTCTCCCTCGCCACCATGCTCACCAGTTCGATCTCGGCACCCGCCAGGTCGATGGTGGCGGGGAGGCAGAACAGCCGCGGGCTGTGCGGGCTCTGCCGGATCGCCTCATGGACCGGGATCTCGCCGAGCAGGACCTCATAGGAGGACGGTGTTCCGGCATGCCGATCGGTGATGCCCAAGGCAGTGCTGGCATTGCCCTGTGGATCGAGATCGATCACCAGCGTCTTGAGTCCCTGCACCGCCAGAGCCGCCGCCATGTTCACCGCGGTGGTGGTCTTTCCGACGCCGCCCTTCTGATTGGCGACGGTGAATACGCGTCGGCGCGCCGGTCGCGGCAATTGACCGGTGGCCGTGTGCAGCACCTTCATCGCCCGCTCGGCCGCTGCGCCGATGGGGGTGTCGGCCGCCCATGTTTCACGTGAAACAGGGCCTTCCCCGTATGGCGTCTCGGTCATTTGTTTCTCCTCTCGGGCGCGCGGCGACGTCGCGACGCGGACGGCTTCGCCCGCCGGGCTGCCCTCCGGACCGCCACCACAACGGTGGTCGGCGGTTCCAGATAGCTCGCACCACATCTCACCACTAGAACCTCGGCGGCACCTAACCGAGCCATCGTGGCGCCGCGCTCGGCGACCTCGGCCTCCGCGCGCTCGCCCTTCAGGGCCATCATCCGGCCTCCCTGCCGCAGCAACGGGAGGCTCCAGCGCGTCAGCTTCACCAGGTCCGCTACTGCCCGGGACACCACCGCATCAGCCTCGTCCAGTCCATCCCGGACCGGCGGGTCCTCGGCGCGACCGCGGACCACGGTGACGGGGAGGCCCAGCGCCTCGACGGTCTCGATCAGGAACTCGGTGCGGCGCAACATCGGCTCGACGAGCGTCACCGTCAGATCCGGCCGCGCGATGGCCAACGGAATGCCCGGTAGCCCGGCCCCGCTACCGATATCAACCACTTTGGCGTCCGCCGCAATGAGTTCACCGATGGCGGCGCTGTTGAGGATATGGCGGTCCCAAATCCGGTCCACCTCGCGCGGACCGATCAGACCCCGCTCCACGCCGGCGCCAGCCAGCAGCTCCGCATAGCGACGGGCGATGTCCAACCGGTCGCCGAAGACCTGTGCCGCGGCGGCGGGCGCTTCGGGCGCGGCGTCGTGTTTCACGTGAAACATCCTCTCGCCAACGCCGAACTACACGGTTGTAACTTCAGTCCTTCAGGACGACGACGCGGCGGGACGGCTCGACGCCCTCGCTCTCGCTGCGGACACCGTCCACACCGGCGACCGCGTCGTGCACGATCTTGCGCTCGAACGGCGTCATGGGTGCCAGCTCCTCGCGCTGGCCAGACTCCAGAACCCGGCGAGCCACCTTCTCGCCCAGTCCGGACAGCTCGTCTCGGCGCCGGCGGCGCCAGCCGGCGACGTCCAGCATCAGCCGGCTCCGCTCCCCCGTCTTCTGCAGAACGGCGAGCCGGGTCAGCTCCTGCAGTGCGTCGAGAACCTCTCCGCGCCGGCCGACCAGCTTGCTCAGATCGCTGCCGCCGTCGATGCTCACGATCGCGCGGTCACCCTCGACGTCCAGATCGATATCGCCGTCGAAGTCCAACAGGTCCAGCAGTTCCTCAAGATAGTCGCCGGCGATCTCGCCCTCGGCGACCAAGCGATCTTCCAGGTCCTCGGATTTGCGGCCCCGTGCTACAGGCTCGGCAGCGGGCTCGGCAGCGGGCTCGGCGGCGGTGCTCTCGGTCTCCTCGACGGCCTGGGCCTCGGTGTCAGTCATGGCTACTCCCTTGTCTCAGCGTCTCAGCGTCTCAGCGTTTGCGTTTCTTGGGCCGGCCGGCCGGGCGCGCACCGGGGCGAGGTGCCCGGCTGGCCGCCCCACCCGCGCCGGCCGGTTTCGAATCCGCTACCCCCGCAGCGTCCGCTGTCGCCTCCCCGTCGACCGCTGTCGCCTCCCCGTCGACCGAGTCCTCACCGGCATCCGTCGTGTCCGCCGCCGCGGCCGCCGCAACAGTGGCCCCGGACCCCTTCCGGTTCTTGATCGGCTTGGCACCCGGAGCCGGCGCGTTTGCGGCACGACGAGCCAGCGCTTCCTGCTTCTGCTGCTCTTCTTCGCGTTCGATCTTCCCGAAGACCAGGTGCTGCTGGCCGAAGGTCCAGATGTTGTTGGATACCCAGTAAATGATGATCGCGATCGGCAGGAACGGACCGCCGATGATCACGCCGAGCGGGAACACATACAGCGCCAGCTTGTTCATCATGGCGGTCTGCGGGTTGGCTGCGGCTTCCGGACTCTGACGAGCGACCGATGCCCGGCTGTTGAAGTAGGTCGCAATACCGGCGAGGATCATCAGCGGAATCGAGACCGCCGCGACAGCCGGTCGGCTGAACTCCGTAAACGCCTCGATGCCGTGCTGCTGGGTGATCGACGCGCCGATCGGGGCGCGGAACAGGTTGGCCTCCAGGAAGTGGCCGACGTCGGTGGCGCTAAAGAAATAGTTGGGCAGTCGGCGGTTCTCCTCCACCGACAGACCCAGGCGGCCGAATCCGGACTGCGTGCGGTTGAAGGACATCAGCACGTGATAAAGACCGATGAAGACCGGCACCTGGGCCAGCATCGGCAAGCACCCGAGGATCGGGTTGAAGTCGTGTTCCTTCTGCAGCTTCTGGATCTCCAGCGCCATCCGCGGGCGGTCCTTGCCGTACTTCTTCTGCAGCGCCTTGATCTGCGGCTGCAACTCCTGCATTTTGCGGGTGGTCCGGATCTGCTTGACGAACGGCCGGTACAGCACGGCGCGCAGGGTGAAGACCAGGAACATCACCGACAGCGCCCAAGTGAAGAAGCTGCTGGGTCCCAGCAGCGCGCCGAACAGCTTGTACCAGAGCCACATGATCCCCGACACCGGGTAGTACACGTAGTCGAGGCTGAACCAGTTAAACATGTGCACTCCTGATCTCCGGGCCGTTGCCGGCCGCAGAACACCGTTCTGGAATCGGATCCCATCCGCCGCGGTGCCATGGACCGCACTTGACCAATCGGACGACGCTCAGCCAGGTTCCCCGCCACAAGCCGTACTCGATGAGCGCGTCCACGGCGTACTGACTGCAGGTCGGCATGAACCGGCACGACGGCAACCGCAACGGGGAAACCATATGCCGGTACCCCTGGATGAGGGCAACGACCATGCGCACCAGCCGGCCGGACGCGGAGCCGGGCATCAGCGTTCCCTCTCCATCAACCGGTGTGCCCGACGCAGCCCGGCTTCGACCTGCTGGCGCAACTGAACCGATGCGGCGTCCCGGCTGCCGGGCAGCGCCCGCACCACAATCCGGTCCCCCGGCGTGAGTTCGCCGGCAATCTCGCGCACGACGTGCCGCAGCCGCCGGCTCACCCGATGGCGGTCGACAGCGCCCCCCACCGACTTCGACACGATGAAGCCGATATGTGGAGAGGTCGCATCTGCGCATCGTGCCGCATGCACGACAAGAGTCGGCTGCGCAGATCGCACCCCGTGTTTGACGGTGTGACTGAACTCCGCAGACCGGGTCATCCGGTTCCGCGCCGAGAGCACTCTCCGACCCGTAGGTCAGGCAGTCAGTTCGCGACGGCCCTTGCGGCGCCGCCCGGAGACGATCGCCCGGCCGGCACGGGTCCGCATCCGCAGACGGAAGCCGTGAACCCTGGCCCGGCGCCGGTTGTTCGGCTGAAAGGTGCGCTTTCCCTTGGCCACGGCTGTCTCTCCTCGTTACATCTGGCGCTCACCGCCGATGATCGTGAGTGATCACCGGCCGTTACGCCCGTTGCTAAGTCCCGCTCGAACCGGCGCGGTCCCAATATCCGGTCGCAGCCGTGCCGCCGGTAGTTCGACGACTCTGAAGAGGGTACTGAGGTCGCTTGCGCAGGTCAAACCGCACTGATGACGGCTTCCCCGAAGCTGTGCATAAATTGCCAGACCCGGTTGGCACCCGGCCCGAAACCTGTTAGCTTCTGCCAGAGCGATAGGGCTCACGACAGTGCCGCCGACTTCGCTGAGCAACGCCAGTACTGCACGAACGCTGCGAACCCGAGGAACGCACGAATCTATACACATCTGTGGATAAAGGATGTGGAGAGATTCGACCCACGTTCCCGCTCGCTCCGTAGCCCGATCCGAACCAGGGGGGTCAGTCGGTGACCGATGGTCCCGGTTCCGACTTCGCGTCGGTATGGAGTGCGGTGGTCGCTGAGCTGAACGGCGACAGCGACTGGTCAGACCACGGCACTTCTCTCACACCGCAGCAGCGAGCGTGGCTCAAGCTGGTACGTCCCTTGACCATCGCCGAGGGTTTCGCACTGTTGTCTGTGCCAAGTCCCTTCGTACAGAACGAAATCGAGCGTCACCTCCGGATCCCGATCGTCGAGTCGCTCAGCCGGCGCCTGGGCCAGCGCGTCGAACTGGGCGTGCGGATCGAGTCCGCCGATGACCATCACCCCGACGACTCGCTGGACCACGACATCCCACTCAGCGACTCCGATCTGGAAGACATCGACGGCGACCGTCATCCGCACGACACTGCGCACGACAACTGGCCTAGCTATTTCATGGAGCGCCCGCGTAACACTCCCCCGGAGGAACCGTCGGGTGCGAGCCTCAATCGGCGCTACACCTTCGAGACGTTCATCATCGGAGCCTCAAATCGCTTCGCCCACGCGGCGGCACTGGCGATCGCGGAGGCGCCGGCCCGCGCCTACAACCCGCTGTTCATCTGGGGTGAGTCCGGTCTGGGCAAGACGCACCTCCTGCATGCCGCCGGTAATTACGCCCAGCGGCTGTTCCCGGGCATGCGAGTCAAATATGTTTCCACCGAGGAATTCACCAACGACTTCATCAACTCGCTGCGCGACGACCGCAAGGTCGCCTTCAAGCGCAGTTACCGCGACATCGACATCCTGCTCGTCGATGACATCCAGTTCATCGAGGGCAAAGAAGGTATTCAGGAGGAGTTCTTCCATACCTTCAACACCCTGCACAACGCCAACAAGCAGATCGTCATCTCCTCCGACCGGCCCCCGAAGCAATTGGCCACCTTGGAAGACCGGCTGCGCACGCGCTTCGAGTGGGGACTGATCACCGATGTGCAGCCTCCCGAGCTGGAGACCCGCATCGCGATTCTGCGCAAGAAAGCGCAGATGGATCGGCTTGCGGTGCCCGACGACGTGCTCGAGCTCATCGCCAGCAGCATCGAGCGCAACATCCGCGAACTCGAGGGTGCGCTGATCCGTGTCACGGCTTTTGCGTCACTGAACAAGACGCCGATCGATACCGCCCTGGCCGAGATCGTGTTGCGTGACTTGATCGCCGACGCCGGAACCACCCAGATCAGTGCCGCGATGATCATGGCCGCCACTGCCGAGTACTTCGACACCACCGTCGAGGAACTGCGAGGACCGGGTAAGACACGGGCACTGGCGCAGTCCCGCCAGATCGCGATGTACCTCTGCCGGGAGCTCACCGACCTGTCACTGCCCAAGATCGGCCAGGCGTTCGGCCGCGACCACACCACGGTGATGTACGCGCAGAAGAAGATCCTTGGCGAAATGGCCTACCGCCGCGAGGTCTTCGATCACGTCAAGGAACTCACCACCCGGATCCGCCAGCGCTCCAAGCGCTGATCGACCCCAAAAAACTTTCCTACCTCCAGTAACAGCAGTCACAGCCAAAGGTTGTGAACAGCATGTGCACAAATCTGGGGAAAACCTCGAGCCTTCCTTGAGAGATCGTGCGCAACACCCGGCCGTCCACAGTCACCGCGGCCCGCTCGGAGTGTCGTCCACAGGCAGTCCACACCCCGCTTGATGGTGTCGAACTGCATGGACGGCGGTCCATCCCCAACCTGCACAGGACCTATTACTGTTGCTTGTATCTATTCAAAGTTTTTCTTCCAGAAGAACGCTGTTGGGGAGAGTCGGATCACCGGCCGAGCGAACCGGCTTGACAGCCGCCGTGCCGCCCCGCCGAATAACTTTCAAGATCACGGCCGACGCTCTACGGTTGGTGTTCCGGCGTTCTCGGCTGCCGTTAGCGTTGATGAAGGGACACGATGACCGTGGGGACCACGACTGTTGGCTCCGACTTGAAGTTTCGCCTGCTGCGCGAGGACTTCGCCGATGCCGTGGCCTGGGTCGCCCGCAGCCTGCCGACCAGGCCCCCGTCGAATCCCGTCCTCGCCGGCGTGCTCCTCACCGGTACCGATAACGGGCTGACCATCGCCGGTTTCGACTTCGACGTTTCCGCCGAAGTACAGGTTCCGGCCGAAATCGCCTCCGCTGGAACAGTTTTGGTGTCCGGTCGGCTGCTTTCCGACATCACCCGGGCGTTGCCTGCCAAACCTGTCGAGGTCAGCGTCGATGGTTCGCGGATGCTGCTGAACTGCGGAAGCGCGAAATTCTCGCTTCCGGCGATGCCGGTGGAGGATTACCCGGCACTGCCGTCGCTGCCCGAAGAGACCGGGGTGGTGGCCGCCGACCTGTTCACCGAGGCAGTCGGCCAGGTGGCTGTCGCCGCCGGCCGGGATGACACCCTGCCGATGCTGACCGGCATCCGGGTGGAGATTTCCGGTGAGAAAGTGGTGCTGGCCGCCACCGACAGATTCCGGCTCGCGGTTCGTGAACTCACCTGGTCGACGGCGACGCCGGATATTGACGCCGCTGTGCTGGTGCCGGCCAAAACCCTCGCTGAGGGGGCCAAGTCGGTGGCCTCCGGCAGCGACGTGCACCTGGCGTTGGGCGCCGGGGCGTCAGTGGGTGAGGAACGCCTGCTGGGTATCCGCAGTGGCGGCCGCCGCAGCACCACCCGGCTGCTGGACACCGAATTCCCGAAGTACCGGCAGCTCTTGCCGGCCGAGCACACCGCGGTGGCGACGATCGGTGTGGCCGAACTGACCGAGGCGATCAAGCGCGTGGCGTTGGTGGCGGACCGCGGTGCACAGGTTCGGATGGAATTCAGCCCCGATTCGTTGCGCTTGTCCGCCGGTGCTGACGGGGTGGGCCTGGCCGAAGAGGATCTTGAGGTCGACTTCGCCGGCGAACCGCTGACCATCGCGTTCAACCCCACCTACCTGACCGATGGTCTGGGGTCACTGCATTCGGATCGGGTGACGTTCGGGTTTACCACCCCGAGCAAGCCTGCGGTGCTGCGGCCTGCCGGCGCTGATGGTGCTCCCAGCGGTGCCGGGCCGTTCCCCGCGGAGGAGACCGATTACGTCTACCTTCTGATGCCGGTTCGCCTTCCCGGCTGATCCACCCACACAAGCCCCACCGAGAGAAGGAATCCCATGCAACTTGGTCTGGTCGGTCTGGGCAAGATGGGCTTCAACATGCGCCAGCGCATGCGCGATGGCGGGCACGAGGTGATCGGGTACGACCCCCGACCGGAGGTGTCCGACGTTCCCACGATGGCCGCGCTGGCTGAGGCTTTGGATGCGCCGCGGGTGGTCTGGGTGATGGTGCCGTCGGGACCGATCACCCACGAGACCGTGGTGTCGCTGGCTGAGGTACTCGACCCGGGTGACTTGGTTGTCGACGGTGGCAACTCGCGCTACACCGAGGACGGACCACACGCCGAGCTGCTGGCCGAGCGCGGAATCGGTTTCGTCGACGCGGGTGTCTCTGGCGGTATCTGGGGCCTGACCGAGGGTTACGGCCTGATGGTCGGTGGTAGCGACGAGAACATCGCCCGGGTGATGCCGATTTTCGACGCGCTGCGCCCGGCCGGTGAGGCCGCCGACGGGTTCGTCCATGCCGGGCCGGTCGGAGCCGGTCATTACGCGAAGATGGTGCACAACGGCATCGAATACGGCCTGATGCACGCCTATGCCGAAGGGTATGAGCTGCTCACCGCCGAAGAGCTGATCACCGACCCGCAAGCGGTGATCCAGGCCTGGACCAACGGCACCGTGGTGCGGTCCTGGTTGCAGCAGTTGCTGGCCAAGGCACTCAAGGAAGATCCCGGGCTCGCCGCGATCTCGGATTACACCGAGGATTCCGGCGAAGGCCGTTGGACGGTCGAGGAGGCCATCCATCATCGGGTGCCCACACCGGTGATCGCGGCGTCGCTGTTCGCCCGATTCGCCTCGCGCCAGGACCAGTCGCCGACGATGAAAGCCGTCTCCGCTCTGCGTAACCAGTTCGGCGGACACGCAGTCCAGCGGGTTCCGCTGTCCGGCTAGCCTTTTCGCCATTCCGATGTACGTCCGTCATCTGACGCTGCGCGACTTCCGGTCCTGGTCCCACGTCGATGTGGACCTGGCTCCCGGACGGACGGTATTCGTCGGATCGAACGGATACGGCAAGACCAATCTGCTTGAGGCACTGTGGTATTGCGCAACGTTGGGTTCGCACCGGGTGGCCACCGACGCGCCGTTGATCCGTGCCGGGGCGGAGCGGGCGGTGGTGTCGGCGATCGTCGTCAATGACGGGCGTGAGCTGGCCGTCGACGTCGAGATCGCGGCGGGCCGCGCCAACAAAGCGCGGCTGAACCGCTCACCGGTGCGCAGTACCCGCGAAATCCTCGGCGCGGTGCGGGCGGTGCTGTTCTCCCCCGAGGACTTGGCGTTGGTACGCGGCGACCCGGGTGAGCGTCGCCGCTACCTCGATGAGCTGGCCACCCTCCGGCGGCCGGCCCTGGCGGGGGTACGCGCCGACTACGACAAGGTGCTGCGGCAACGCACCGCGCTGTTGAAGTCCGCGGGCGGGTTCCGCGGCCGCGCCGACCGCGGCGTCCTGGACACCCTCGACAGCTGGGACGGGCACCTCGCCGCCCACGGCGCGCAGCTCATGGCCGCCCGGATGACGCTGGTCAACGAGTTGGGCCCGGAAGTCGAGAAGGCCTACCAACTGCTGGCACCATCGTCGCGTCCCGCCGCGATCGGGTACCGCAACAGCATCGACGCCGATTCCGGTGCTACCGAGGTGGCCGATCTGGAAGGCGAACTACTGGTGGCACTGGCCCGCCGCCGCGAGACCGAGTTGGATCGGGGTATGTGTCTGGTCGGTCCGCACCGCGACGACCTGGAGCTACGTCTGGGCCAGCAGCCAGCGAAGGGGTTTGCCAGCCACGGTGAGTCATGGTCGTTCGCGCTGTCCCTGCGGCTGGCCGCGTACGAGCTCCTGCGTGGCGAGGGCAGCGAACCGGTGCTGCTGCTCGACGATGTCTTCGCCGAGTTGGACAACGCGCGGCGCCGGGCTCTGGCATCGGTGGCAGCCGGTGCCGAACAGGTCCTGGTGACCGCCGCCGTCGGCGAGGACATTCCCCAGGACTGGGACGCGACCCGGATCGGGGTGGTCATGAGCGAGGACGAGACCGGGCGAGCGTCGGCGTTGGTGACGCCGTGACGTTGGTGAACCGGTGACCGGCGAGGATCCCGACGAGGCCGCCGACAAGGCTGCAGGCCCGCCCGAACATCTGGCCGGGCTGGCCGGAATGGACCTGGTGCGCCGGGCCCTTGAGGAGGCTCGCGCGGCTGCCCGTGGCCAGGGCAAAGAGGTGGGACAAGGTCGTCGCACCCCGCCGGTTGCCCGCGGTGCCGGCAACCGTGCCCGGCGCCGCTGGTCGGGACCGGGGCCCGACGCCCGCGACCCCCAGCCGCTGGGCCGGGTTGCCCGCGACCTGGCGAACACCCGCGGCTGGTCGCCGCGAGTCGCCGAAGGCGCGGTATTCGGACAGTGGCCCGAGGTGGTCGGTGCCGACATCGCCGAACACGCGGTGCCCACCGCGCTGCGCGACGGCGTGCTCAGCGTCAGCGCCGAGTCCACCGCGTGGGCGACGCAGCTGCGGATGGTGCAAGCACAGCTGTTGGCGAAGATCGCCGCCGCCGTCGGCGACGGTGTGGTGACGTCGCTGAAAATCACCGGGCCCACCGCCCCGTCGTGGCGCAAGGGGCCGCGGCACATCCGGGGGCGCGGCCCCCGGGACACCTACGGCTGACCGCCCACTATCACAGCGGCCTCAGCGCCACCACGATCACGCAGACGGGCGTGTCAGCCGTCGCCTGACACATTTATCCGCAATCTCGCGCGCACGGCGCAAATAGCTGTGCAGAAACGCTGCCGGAGAATCGGTGCTGTCCCACATTCCCGGTAGACTTTCCCGAGACGTCCGCGCGCGGCTGCTTTGCCGCTGGCTTTCAATCCCGAGGAGACCCGTCCGACCGTGGCTGCCCCGAAGAAGAAACAAGAAGACGAATACGGTGCCGATTCGATCAAGATTCTCGAGGGGCTCGAGGCGGTCCGCAAACGTCCCGGCATGTACATCGGTTCCACCGGGCGCCGCGGACTGCACCACCTGATCTGGGAGGTGGTCGACAACGCCGTCGACGAGGCCATGGCCGGCTTCGCCACCCAGGTCGACGTTCGTCTGCTCGACGACGGCGGTGTGGAGGTGACCGACAACGGCCGCGGCATCCCGGTGGCCATGCACGAGTCCGGGGTTCCGACGGTCGACGTGGTCATGACCGTGCTGCACGCCGGCGGCAAGTTCGAGGAGGGCGCCTACCAGGTGTCCGGCGGTCTGCACGGCGTCGGCGTCTCGGTGGTCAACGCATTGTCGACCCGTCTGGAGGCCGACATCTGCCGCGACGGTTACGAGTGGTTCCAGACCTACGACAACTCCGTGCCGGGCAGCATCAAGCAGGGCGAGAAGACCAAGAAGAACGGCACGACGATCCGGTTCTGGGCCGACCCGAACATCTTCGAGACCACCAACTACGACTTCGACACCGTCGAGCAACGCCTGCGGGAAATGGCCTTCCTCAACAAGGGTCTCACCATCAACCTCACTGACGAACGAGTGACGCCCGAGGAAGTCGTCGACGAGGTGGTCAGCGACACCGCCGAAGCACCGAAGTCGGCCGACGAGATGGCCGCCGAGAAATCCACGCCGGCCAAGAAGGTCATGCACCGCACCTTCCACTATCCCGGTGGACTGATGGATTTCGTCAAGCACATCAATCGCACCAAGCAGCCGATTCACAGCAGCGTGGTGGACTTCAGCGGCAAGGGCGTGGGCCACGAGGTCGAGGTGGCCATGCAGTGGAACGCCGGCTACTCGGAGTCGGTGCACACCTTCGCCAACACCATCAACACCCACGAGGGCGGCACACACGAAGAGGGTTTCCGCGCCGCCCTGACCACCGTGGTCAACAAGTACGCCAAGGACAAGAAGCTGCTCAAGGAGAAAGACGCCAACCTCACCGGCGACGACATCCGCGAGGGCCTGGCCGCGGTGATCTCGGTGAAGGTGGCACAGCCCCAGTTCGAGGGCCAGACTAAGACCAAGCTGGGCAACACCGAGGTCAAGTCGTTCGTGCAGAAGATCTGCAACGAACAACTGAACCACTGGTTCGAGGCCAACCCCGCTGATGCCAAAATCGTTGTGAACAAGGCGGTTTCGTCGGCGCAGGCCCGGCTAGCCGCCCGCAAGGCACGCGAGCTGGTGCGCCGCAAGAGCGCCACCGACATCGGCGGTCTGCCGGGCAAGCTGGCTGACTGCCGCTCCACCGATCCCAAGGCCTCGGAACTGTATGTGGTGGAGGGTGATTCGGCCGGCGGCTCGGCCAAGAGCGGCCGCGACTCGATGTTTCAGGCGATCCTGCCGCTGCGCGGCAAGATCATCAACGTCGAGAAGGCGCGCATCGACCGGGTGCTGAAGAACACCGAAGTCCAGGCCATCATCACCGCCCTGGGCACCGGCATCCACGATGAGTTCGATCTGTCAAAGCTGCGCTATCACAAGATCGTTCTGATGGCCGACGCCGACATCGACGGCCAGCACATCTCCACGCTGCTGCTGACCCTGTTGTTCCGGTTCATGAAGCCGCTGATCGAGCACGGCCACGTGTACCTCGCCCAGCCGCCGCTGTACAAGCTGAAATGGCAACGCATCGAACCGGAATTCGCTTACTCCGACCGCGAACGCGACGCACTGCTCGAACACGGCCTGGCCAACGGCAGGAAGATCAACAAGGACGACGGCATCCAGCGCTACAAGGGTCTGGGCGAGATGGATGCCAAGGAACTGTGGGAGACCACCATGGATCCCGCCGTCCGGGTGCTGCGCCAGATCACCCTCGACGACGCGGCCGCGGCCGACGAATTGTTCTCCGTGCTGATGGGCGACGATGTCGAAGCCCGCCGCAGCTTCATCACCCGCAACGCCAAAGACGTTCGCTTCCTTGACGTTTAAAGCCCGGCGCCAGACGGCCCGTACCCAGAGGACCTCATGACCGACACCACCATGCCCCCCGACGGCACCGCCCGCGACCGGATCGAACCAGTCGACATCCAGCTGGAGATGCAGAACAGCTACATCGACTATGCGATGAGCGTGATCGTCGGGCGTGCGCTGCCCGAGGTTCGCGACGGCCTCAAGCCGGTGCACCGCCGCGTGCTGTATGCGATGTACGACTCGGGCTTCCGTCCGGACCGCAGCCACGCCAAGTCGGCGCGGTCGGTGGCCGAGACCATGGGCAACTACCACCCGCACGGCGACGCCTCGATCTACGACACCCTGGTCCGCATGGCCCAGCCGTGGTCGCTGCGCTACCCGCTGGTCGACGGGCAGGGCAACTTCGGCTCGCCGGGTAACGACCCGCCGGCCGCGATGCGCTACACCGAAGCCCGCCTGACCCCGCTGGCCATGGACATGCTGCGTGAAATCGATGAGGAGACAGTCGATTTCATTCCCAACTACGACGGCCGGGTCCAGGAGCCGACGGTTCTGCCGAGCCGGTTCCCGAACCTGCTGGCCAACGGCTCCGGCGGTATCGCGGTCGGCATGGCCACCAACATCCCGCCGCACAACCTGCGCGAACTGGCCGAAGCCGTCTACTGGTGCCTGGAGAACTACGAGGCCGACGAAGAGGCGACGTTGGCCGCCTGCATGGAACGGGTCAAAGGACCCGACTTCCCCACCCACGGTTTGATCGTCGGCACCCACGGCATCAACGACGCCTACACCACCGGCCGCGGATCGGTCCGGATGCGTGGCGTGGTGTCGATCGAGGAAGACTCCCGGGGCCGCACCTCGATCGTCATCACCGAACTGCCGTATCAGGTCAACCACGACAACTTCATCACCTCGATCGCCGACCAGGTGCGCGAGGGCAAGATGACCGGCATCTCCAACATCGAGGACCAGTCCAGCGACCGGGTGGGCTTGCGAATCGTCGTGGAGATCAAGCGCGACGCCGTGGCCAAG
>NZ_JBIIOV010000152.1:0-7944 GCF_044342925.1 Mycobacterium sp.
AATGAGCTCAGAAGCAATTTTTACGGAGCTGTGAGTACCTCTGTGGCGCGAGTTGCGCCACGTCGACTAGTGATGCACAAGTGGATCCGCAGTTTAGGGGCACCCGGGGGCCCGGTTCCGTCGCTGTAAGGGCGCCCTCGGGGAGGTTTTTGGAGGTAGTGACCCCCTTCAGCCGGAACCGGCACTGTGCTGGCTTTAGCCGTAGCCGACCATGTCGCCCACCGCGCCGGGCGCGGCCAGTATCGTCGCGAGGACCATGACGATGCCCTACCCAGCACAGACCCCGGCCGGGGCTTCCGCGTGCTATCGCCACCCCGACCGCCAGACCTACGTGTCCTGCACCCGCTGCGGGCGGCCGGTGTGCCCGGAGTGCATGGTCAGCGCCTCGGTCGGCCATCAGTGCGTGGAGTGCGTCCAGGCCGCCGCCCAGAGCGTTCCCGTTGTGACGACCATGGCCGGCGGGGTGATGCGCACCGGAATTCCGTTGGTGAGCTACGCGCTCATCGCCGTCAATGTGGCGGTGTTCATGCTGCAGCTGGGCTCCAAGATGGTGGTCTACAAGCTGGCGCTGGTCCCGCTGTTCGTAGCGGCGGGGGAGTACTACCGGTTGGCGACGTCGGCCTTCGTGCACTTCGGGCTCATCCACCTGTTGTTCAACATGTGGGCCCTGTACGTGCTCGGCCCGCCCCTGGAACAGCACCTGGGCCGGCTGCGGTTCGCCGCGCTGTACGGGTTGAGCGCCCTGGGCGGCGGGGTGATGGTCTACCTATTCTCAGCGGCCAACGTGCCCACCGCCGGCGCCTCCGGGGCCATCTTCGGATTGTTCGGCGCCACCTTCGTGACGAGCAAGCGACTCAACCTGGATGTGCGCTGGCTGATCGGCCTGATCGCGGTCAACCTGGTGATCACCTTCACCATCCCGGGAATCAGCTGGCAGGGCCACCTCGGCGGCCTGCTCGTCGGGGCCCTGGTGGCGGCGGTGTTCGTCTACGCCCCCCGTGCGCGACGCAACCTGGTTCAGGCCGGCGCCACCATCGGGCTGCTCGCGGTCTTCGGTGTGCTGATCGCTGCCCGAACCGCCACCCTGCTCGGCGGCTGAGCTAGAGCCGGACCAGCCGGAAGGGAAAGGTCAGCGTGCCGCCGGGTGCGTTGTCGCAGCCGGTGGCGAAGGACGACTGCAGCGTCCCGGTCAGCGTCACCGCATCCCAGGTGTACACGTCGTGCGTCGGGATCACCGGTCCGTAGTAGACGTTGCCGCACCGCAGTCCATCGGGCACGTCCACGACCATGGTGTACACGCCGTCGGCCTGATAGGCCTTGGCGTACCACTGGAAGGCCTTGGCGATCGGCATCGGATTGGCCGAGACGTTGGCGCAGACGGCCACACTGTCCGGCGGGTTGCAGGACGTGAACGTGAAGATCCAGGAGTGGAAGTCATACCGGCCGTCGACGTAGGCGTTGTAGTGGCCGGCGAACAGTCCGGCGTGCGCCACCGGTGCCGGGGCCAGCGGGGCCAGTGTCACCGCGGCCAGGGCTGCCAGGATTCCGCGCACCATTCCGCGCACCCCTCGCCCCCTTCGTCGCTGCTGAGAAAAATGTATGCCCCGCTGGCGGGCATGCGCAGCGATACGATCCGGCGGTGCCGAACAAAGCCGCCGCGCACCCGATGCGGGCGGGCATGGTGGTCGGCGCGTTGGGGGTGGTGCCGACCCGCATCCGGTCCCGATCAGCCAGGCCAACGTCTACGGCGTTGTTTCGCTGATCTTCTGGTCGGTGATGCTGATCGTCACGCTGACCTACGTCGTGTTGGTGATGCGCGCCGACAACGACTTCTGTTTGCCGGCGGACCGTACGGTGATCATGGGGTCCGCCGGCTGCCCTGGTGGGGTTGCTACGACGGATGCCGTGGCTGTCCGTGGTGCCCGCCTATGTGGTCGGCGTGGGGGTGCGGCCCGAGCGCGCGCCGGAGTTCGCACGGCGCTGAGGTCCTGGGCGCGCGGGGCCGGCCGAGTGTCGTGTGCGGGCAGAAACAGTGCCCCCACCCGGGGCGTCCGTCTACTGTCCCGCCGCTGTCTCCGTCACGTTCTCAACCGAATTCGGCGGCGAGGCTCTTCTTGTCGAGCTTCTCGGTGCCGACCGTCGGCAGCGGCTCGGTGCGAATCCGCCATCGGGTGGGCACGGCGAAGTACGCGACCTGGCCGGCCATGTGCCGGGCCAGCTCCTCCTCGGTGGGCACGAGACCACCGGCCCGGTACACCACCACCGCGGCAAGTTCCTCCCCGAGCTCAGGATGCGGCAGGCCGATGGCGGCCGCCTCCACCACATCGGGATGCCGCATCAGCGCCGCCTCCACGTGCGGGCAGGCGATGTTCTCCCCGCCCCGGATGACCATGTCCTTGCTGCGGCCGTCGACGAACAGATAGCCGTCGTCGGAGAGGTGACCCAGATCCCCGGTGCGCAGCCAGCCGTCGGAATCGATTGGGCTCCCGGAGATGTCACCGTCGATTCCGACGTAGCCGCGCATCGTCGTAGGGCTGCGGACCAGGATCTCGCCTTTGCCGTCGTCGTCGGGGTTGTCGATGCGCAACTCCACGGTGGGCAACGGCCGGCCGACGGTCCGCGGGTGCTGCTGCAGGTCGGCGCCGGTGGCGAGGGTGAAAAATCCGCCGCCCTCGGTCATGCCCCAGGTGTTGACGATGCCGCGGCCCTGCAACTGCGGTAGCCGCCGCGCCAGCCGCGCCAGCAGCACCGGCGGCACCGGCGCCCCGCCGAGCGGGAACGACCGCAGGCTGGACAGGTCGTGGGAGTCGAAGTCGGGATGCTCCAGCAACCGGGCCGCCATGGTGGGCACCGCGCCCCACCGTTCGACGCGCTCGGATTCGATGAGCGCCAGCACCTGCGCGGGGTCGAAACGGCCGGTGTTGAACACGATTCGCCCGCCGGTGATCGTCTGGGTGATCAAAGTGGCGAACGCGCCGATGTGGAACAGCGGCGTGGAGATCAGGTTCACCGGCTGCGGGCCGTCGGACGGAATCAGGTGCGGCAGTTGGCGCGACCGGGCCAGCACGTTCTGCTGGTTGGCCACCACCGCGCGGAACGGCAGTTCGACGGCTTTGGGCATGCCGGTGCTGCCGGAGGTGAACAGGATGACCGCCGGGTCGTCCTCGTCGGGCGGTCCGGGGATGTCCGGCACCGGTCCGGCGCCGGCGAAGCAGTCGCTGAGCGCGGCGATGTCGACGGCGGTGTCGCCGGCCAGGCCCGGCGCGTCGGTGATGACCGCCCGCGCCCCGACCAGGGCGATGCAGTGCTCGGCCTCCCGCTGGCTCCACCACCGGTTGCCCAGCACCGGCACCGCACCCACCGACCAGATCGTCCACAACGCCAGCACCCAGTCCGGGCTGTTGTAGGCCAGCAGCACTACCCGATCACCCGGTCGAATCCCCAACGGCGCCAGACGCTTCCGTGCGCCGGAGATCGCGGCGAAGAACTCGCCGAAGCTCACCCGCCGGTGGCCCTGCACCAGGAAGGTGCGCTGCGCCCAGCGGTCGACGCCGAACAGCAGATCGGCGAAGGTGCGCGGCCTCTGTGCGTAGACCAGGCCGGGATGGCCGCCGTAGCTACCGGTCTCGACGTCGTCGCCCCAGGGGGATTGCACGCCGCCGATCCTAGGCGGGATCAGCCCCCTGTCGCGACGGCCTTGGCCCAGCGGTAGTCGGCCTTGCCGGAGGGGGAGCGCACTACCGCGTCGACCCGGATGAACGCCTTGGGAATCTTGTAGTCGGCGATGTGGGCGCGGCAGGCCTGCGCCAGTTCTTCGTCGGTGGCGCTGCGGTTCTCGGCGAACTGCACGATCGCCACCACCTCGCTGCCCCACCGTTCCGACGGCCGGCCAGCGACCGTCACGTCGTAGACGGCGGGGTGGCTGGCCACCGCCCGCTCGACCTCCTCGGCGAAGATCTTCTCGCCGCCGGAGTTGATGGTTACCGAGTCCCGGCCGAGCAGTTCGATGCGCCCGTCGGCGAGCAGGCGGGCCTTGTCGCCGGGGATCGACCAGCGCACCCCGTCGATGGTGGGGAAGGTGCGGGCGGTCTTCTCCGCGTCGCCGAGGTAGCCCAGCGGCACCAGTTCGCAGCGCGCCAGCCAGCCGTCGCCTTCGCCGGGCTCCAGCACCCGGCTGAAGTCGGCGGCGACCACGCCTGTGTCGACCAGCGGGGTGAACACCGCGGTCTGGGAATCGGTGCCTTTGGTGGAGACGGTGGTCATCTGCGCGCCGGACTCCGAGGAGCCGACGGCGTCCATGATCATCAGATTCGGCAGGGCGGCCAGCAGCCGGTCGCGCACGGTCGGTGACAGCGGGGCGCCGCCGTTGGTGATGGCCAGCAGTCCGGACAGGTCGTAGTCGCCCTTCTCGATCTGGTCGACCAACGGGCGGGCCATCGCGTCGCCGACCACCGGAATGCCCAGCACCCGTTCGCGTTCCGCGAGCCGCAGGATGGCGTCGGCGTCGAGACGCCGCACGTCGTCGGGCAGCGCGATCCAGCCGCCGGTGCTGATGGTGTTGAACACCCCCCACTGCGCGGCACCGTGCATCAGCGGCGGGATCACCAGCATGGACCGAAAACCGCCCTGGGCCCGCACCTGGGCGGCGAGGTCGTCGTAGGAGTTCAGCGGTTCGCCGCCGGCCAGGAACGGCCGCCCGCCCATGGCGGACATGAAGATGTCGTGCTGACGCCACAGCACGCCCTTGGGCATGCCGGTGGTGCCGCCGGTGTAGAGGATGTAGAGGTCGTCGGCGCTGGGCGTCGGCATGCCGCCTGCCGGTGCCGGTGTGTTCACGATGGACTCGTAATCGACGGCGTCGGGCAGCAGTTCGTTGCCGGAGTCATCGGCGACCTGGATGAGTACCTCCAGATCGGGCAGCCGGCCGCGGATGGACTGGACGTGCGGGGCGAACTCCGCGGCGTACACCAGCGCGCGGGCCTTGGCGTCGGCGAGAAGGTAGAGCAGCTCCTCCTCGACGTAGCGGTAGTTGACGTTGAACGGCGCCACCCGTGCCCGGTAGCCGGCCACCATCGCCTCGAGGTACTCGTTGCCGTTGCGCAGGTACAGGCCGACGTGGTCCTGGCCGGACTGGTGGTTGGCCAACTGGTCGCGCTCGGTGTGGCAGCCCAGCCCCCGGCTGGTCAGGTAGTGCGCGATCCCGTCGATGCGGGCGTCCATCTGCGAGTAGGTCAGCCGCAGGTCGCGCCAAACCAGAACCTGCTTGTCGGGGACGGTCGAAGCGACGTTGCGAAATACGGTCGACAGGTCGAAGGTCACGGCCTCACTGTATGCGCCGTCGGCCCGGATAGAGTCGGGACTTGTGACCGAACGCGCCCGCATCGACTTCCCGTCCCGCATCGGTGTGTGGTGGGCCAGCGACACCTGGCCGATGTCGGCCGCCCAAGAGGTGGCCCAGGAGATCGAGGCACTGGGCTACGGGTCGCTGTTCATCCCCGAGGTGGGCCTCAAGGACTGCCTGGTGCAGTCCGCGGCGTTCCTGTCGGCCACCGATCGGCTGGTGGTTGGCACCGGCATCGCCAACATCCATGCCCGCGTCGCCGGGACCATGGAGGGCGGCGGCCGCACCCTCACCGCGAACCACCCGGGCCGGTTCGTGCTGGGCCTGGGGGTCAGTCACGGACCGTTGGTGGAGAACATGCTCGGCGGCACCTACGACAAGCCGCTCTCCACCATGCGGTCCTACCTTGAGCGGATGGCCGCACTGCCCGCCATGATCGAGCCGGGTTCGGGTCGCCCGACCCGGTTGCTGGCTGCGTTGGGACCCAAGATGATTGAACTGGCCGGCACCCACGCCGACGGTGTGCACCCGTACCTGGTGCGCCCGGAACACACCGCGACCACCCGGGCGATCCTGGGCGACGACAAGTGGATCGTCTCCGAGCAGGCCGTCGTCGTCGGGCTCGACAAAGACAGCGCCGGTGACGACGAGCAGTTGCGCCGCGCGCACCTGCACCTGCAGATCTACTCCGGCCTGCCGAACTACCGGAACTCGTGGCTGCGGCAGGGTTTCGACGAGACCGACTTCGTCCCCGGCGGGTCCGAGCGGCTGGCCCGCGGGATCGTCGGGATGGGATCGGTGCAGCAGGCGGCGGCGTCGGTCACCGCGCATCTGGACGCCGGCGCCGACCATGTGGTGGTGCAGGTTCTCGGTGACGGGAACCCGGCCTGGGATCCGCGCCCGGCGCTGCGAAAGCTGGCCGAGGTGCTGGAGCTGCTCCCTACCGCTTGAACCAGGCCCGCAGGGTGGCCAGCTCGCGGGTGTAGGACTCGTACATCTCGTCGTGGAACAGCGACGCACCGCTGAGCTTGTCACCGGCCCACACGACCCTGATGCGTACGGTGCCGCGGTAGAAACTCTGCTGGCGGCCATCGGCGCCTTCCCGCTGCTGCCAGTCCCGTTCGGCGGCCAGTTCGGCCACGGTGTTGCGCTCGTCGGTCGCAGTCGTCATAGCTGGAGGGTACAGCCGGGTTTCAGCCGGACTCCCGGGCTTGCCGCACCAGTCTGACCGTGGCGGCCCGCAAGTCCTCCGCCGAGCCGACGGCGCCGCCGAAACCCACCCGGGTGTAGACCGCCCCGCGCGGGGTGTGGACCTTCAGGTCCATGCCGTACCGGTCCACCCCGGTGCACATCGCCGATTCGGCGTCGGGAAAGCCTCCGAGCGCGCGGGCCATTTCGGCCAGTGCCCCGGCGTGGTCGTCGTTGAGGTGCTCGATCGCGCCGGCGGCGATTGCGCTCAGCGGGTCGGCGGTGGCCGCGGCATAGTCGGCCGCGCTCGCCGAGTCCATCCGGCCATAGCCGCCGACCCAGCGCACCCGCTGCACCCGCAGCACCCAGACCGCGAAGTCGCTGTAGTCGATGTAGTACTTCGCCGCCGGGACGGCCGCGACGTGGGCGGCGCGGGCGGCCTCGAGTTCAGCGCCGACCGGGTGTTCGACGATGCCGGCCAGGGTGATCCGCGGGCTGGCCAGCGGATCGGCTTCGGCCCCGGGGGCCACCACCGCCAGGCTGGCGCGCGGGTCGGCGGCCAGATTGCGGCCGTGCTCGGCCAGGTGCGACACACACAGCACCGGCGCGCCCCCGAAAGATCCTGTGTCCAGCAGGCCGTAGGTGACGAACGAGGCCCACGGATCACCGGCCTTGGTCAGGCTGGCCAGGGTGCCGACGTTGGTGGAGGCGGCGATGGTACGGGCCTCCTCGGCCGCGGACGGCCGCCGGGGATCGGCGACGGCGGTCAGCGGCGGGGGCATGGTGGGCGCGTCACCGGGGTCACCATGATCTTTGGCCACGGCCGCGACGATACCGCTATTTCGGCAGCGCCCGGCTATTTCAAAAACGCGTAGCCGACCGTGATAGCGACGGCCAGGGCCACGATGGTCACCGGGATGCCGAACCGCACGAACATCTTCGTCGAGTAGCCGCCCGGTCCCATCACCATCAGGTTGGTCTGGTGGGCGATCGGGTTGAGGAACGTCAGCGAGATGCAGGTGCCGATCAGCGTCAGCAGAATCACCGGATTCAACCCGGCGCTGTTGGCCACGGTGATGGCCACCGGCGTCAAGATCGCCGCTGCGGCGGCGTTGGTCACCACGTTGGTCACCACGGTGGTGACGATGGCGAACACCGCGGCCACCAGGAGGGTGTCGCCGTGACAGAGATCCACGATCGCCGTCGAGATGGTATCGCCGAGACCGCTTTTCACCACGATGGTGCCCAGCCCGATCGACCCTGCGATGATCGCCAGGATGTTCCAGTTCAGCGCGCGGGCAGCCGAGCGCGGGGTCAGCACCCCGGTGACCACCATCAGGGTGGCGCCGGCGACGGCGATGAGTTCCACCGGGGCGATGGCGAACGAGCTGGCCCGGATCACGCCCAGCAGGATG
>NZ_JBIIOV010000009.1:0-33833 GCF_044342925.1 Mycobacterium sp.
CTAGGTCGCGGCCGCGAATCACGGGCGCACGGGAGTGTCCGGATGCCACCATTGCTTCACGAGCCTCAGCAAGTGGCATGCCGCAGGGCAATGTCACTACCGCGCGGCGCGGAACGAGGATCTCTCGCAGCAATCGGTCATGAATCTCCAAGGCCCCCGAGATCATCTCGCGCTGCTCGGGGCTGAGCACCCGCTGAACCGCTACCAGTTCCTGCAACTCCTGCGCGGACAGTTGCTCGCCAGAGGTCTCGGACTTGCCGCCAAGCATCCGAACCAGGACGTCGGTGGCCCGGCCCAACATCCACACCATCGGTTTCGTCAGAGTTGCGAGCCTGTCCAGAAGCGGCGCGACGAGCAACGCCCAGCGCTGCGGGTGCTGCATCGCCAACCGCTTCGGAACGAGCTCACCGACGATGATGTTGATCGCCGCCAGCACCAGGGTGACCCCGGCGATCGCGATGGCTTCAGCCGCGCCACCCAGGAATCCCAACGCCGGTACGAGCGGCTCGGCAAATGTCACCGCGGCCGTGGCAGAGGCCAAATAGCCAGCCAACGTGATTCCCAACTGGATCGTTCCCAGATACCGGTTAGGATCACGGGCCAGCCTTATCAGGGCACGTTCCCGCCGGCCACCGACGCGTTCCAATGCCAGCAGCTGCCCCTCGCGAAGCGACACCAGCGCGATCTCGCTACCCGCGAACAACCCATTGAGCAGGAGTAGCACCGTGATCAGCCCAAAATCGAACCAGTAGCGGCTCACAAGCAGCCTGTTCCTATCCTCGCGGCGCTCGGCCTGCCGGCCTTTGCCAACGCAGTTCCCTGAAGCCAGTCACGACAGTTCCACAAATTAGCGGATTCCGCCACGGGTCCGACCCGGGGCTGTTGCCGGCGCGGAATGACTCGGCGAGACTGGCCGGGTGCCGAGGCAACGGTGGACGCGTTGGGGATGGCGGGCGGCGTCGCTGGGTGCGGGTGCGCTGCTGGGGTTGGTCTCCATCACCCGCCATCGACACGCTCGGCTGCGATCGTGAATTGACCGCGTCGTGCATGCTGCTGCACGGTCCCACACATAGTGCCAGCTCAAGCGGGGAACTGCCCGGTCCAGCCTTGTTGACATAATGTGGCTTATCGGCAAAACGGTGAGCTGGGCGGAAGGGTGAAGGCGGGTTGCCGGCTCCATCCCCCCTCTGCTTGGTTTGGTTGCGGTGATCCCGAGATGTTGTATCCACCGGATCGGGAGCCCAACCCTTCCCGGCGGCGGTATCGCCAAACACTGGCGATCGCCCTCGTGTTTCCCATCCCCCCAGGGCCTCCAGATAATTCGTCACTGTGACGTAATGACTGGCGCGCACCGGATTTTTCGTTAGGAATCGGTTCGTCACCGTGACGCTCAGGAATCCTGTTGTTAGACGGTGTCAGACTGCATTTTTTATAGGGACGCCTTGCGTGAGATCCGCTCGGCCGAAAATCTGCCCGGCGATAACTCTGAACGCAGCGAGTGTCCACGGCTGGATATCATTGCACGCGAAATTTCTTGAGCCCGAAACGTACGGCGATTTCAGATTGCTGTCCCATTTTTCCGGTTGTCCGCCGATCTCCGGCGGGTTATCTCGTACGAGACGGTGCTCGCCAGCGTCAGCACCAACAGCGGCGTGACGAACCACAGCATCACCGTGGTGAAACCGTGAAGAAGCGGGCGTTCTGCCGCTGCCAGCACGGTGTAGATCAGGTAAGCGACATACAGTCCCAGCAGCAGGGCACCCTCCCAGCGGGCGATGAGCGAACCGGTGAAGGCAACTGGAAGCAGAACCGCCGATGCGGCGATCATCAGCGGAATGTCCAGGGCCAACGCGGACTCCGGCACCGGCAGCCCGGTCGGGGAAACGACGCCGGCCAGACCCGCGACCGCACCGATGTTGAAGATGTTGCTACCCACCACGTTGCCGACCGCCAGATCCCGCTGTCCGCGGCGCACCGCCACGATGGAAGTGGCCAACTCCGGCAACGAAGTTCCGACCGCCACCACCGTCAGGCCCACGATCAATTGACTGATACCGAACGCCATCGCGATGCCGGTGGCGCCACTGACCAGGACTTTGGCACCGACGATCAGCAGCGCGACCCCGATCAGCAGGAACACAAGATCGCGCCCGATGGAGCCGTCTCGTGCATCCACCTCCTCCACTGCTTGTGTCATCGTTTCCGCGTCTTCCCCGACGGTCCGGCCCACACGGCCGGCCGAAGCCGTCGCGATCGATGCCCCCGGGCCGTGCAGGCCGTCGACGTTGCCCTCCCGCCTACTGAGGATGATGGCGACGCTGATGTAGAGGACCAACAGGACGAACAGGATCAGGCCGTCCACCCTGCTGATGGCGCCGTCGCTGGCGAGCATGAAGAAGAGGACTGAGAACGCGGCCATGAAGGGAATGTCCACGCGAACCAGTTGCACCTTGACCAGCAACGGCAGAATCAAGGCCGCGGCTCCCAGGATCATCAGGACGTTGGCGATGCTGCTGCCCACCACGTTGCCGACCGCGAGACTGGGCTCACCGCCCAGCACCGCGCCGAGCGTCACCGCCAGTTCCGGTGCCGAGGTCGCGAAAGCGACGACGGTCAGACCCACGATCAACGGCGACATTCCGATGCGTGCGGCCAAACCGGCAGCACCCCTGACGAGCATTTCGCCACCCGCGACCAGCAGTACGAGGCCGAGGAGGATTCTCCCTATGTCCAACAGGTTCACATGCCGGAGTTTAGGAGAAGAGACCGGCTGCGACGGCGGTTCGGTCCACCGATCCCCCCGACCAGAAGTCCCGGGGCGAAACGTCTAATTCGTCACTGTGACGAAGTAACCGTCAGTTTGCCCGGCCGTGGCTTCTACGAACTCATGAATCAGATATCGGGCATACATCCCGCTACTTCACGTCGGAGAGCCGCGAGGTGCCGCGGTGGCGGCCGGCCACACGGGCCGTGGGCCCGCCGCATCGCTGAGCGCGCGTCACCGACGATGTCGTCAGGCTTTGCCGGGCGCTGCGGGGTCGTCTGCGTTGATCCGGCGTCTTCGTGGGCGTGGCTCGCATCGCCGCCCTGTTCCGGGTCGGATCCTCGTCTGCTGCGATGCCTTGGTGATATTTGAGTTCGGGCGGGGTTCCGCCGGTCGCGGCCCGTCGGATTCGACGCCGCCACACGGTCCGACGCCTTCGGGCACGCACGCGGGATCGGTGGTGCCGATGATCGTGCTGCCGCGGGACTGACGCGACCCGGGACCACCGGCGCGCATCAAGCACCGATTCGCCAACCGGTTCAGGCCCTGCCCGGCCGCGTCACTCGTCGCCTGACGTCCGTCGCGCCCTCATCGTCGGAGCCGGAGTCCTGCAAAGTCGTGCCCGCCGGCTGCTCCCGACCCTCTGACTCCTCCGCCTCCGAGTCGACGGCCTGCTCTTCCTGTAGATCTTCCTGCTCGTCGGCACCCTCGGCGACCGCGCTCACGTCGTCGGCCGGCGGTTGCACGGCGGAATCATCAGTCTCTGGCGTGGCAGCCGCCGCGACATCCGCTGTGCCGGAGTACTTTTCGGGCATCGAGTCGTCGTCAGTGAGCGCGTCGGAGGCTTCTGGCCCGTCTGGAAACGGGACGACAAGGGGCCGACCCGGCTGAGGGGGCAGCGGCCGCCGCCATTCGGGCGGGCTGTCCACGGGACCGCGGTCGGGCAGAATGACGATCGGCGGAAGCCCCGGCAGAGCGAGATACAGGTTGTCTACGACGATCCAGAGGCCGGCAAGGAAGGCGTCGTCGGTCATCTCGCTGAGATTTTTGAGCACTCCTTCACCGCGGAGCATGTCAGTGCCGTTGAAGACCGCGCTGGCCGCGATCGTCTCGCCAAAGTTGACGGCGATGTACAACTGCTTGCCGAGGTAGCCGAGCTCGTTGGCGAACGTGTGGAAGTCGGTGCGCGCCGTATTGCGGAACTCGATGAACTGGTCATCAATCTGATCCGCGGCAAGGTAGAGCATGCGCGACGATGCGGTCAGATTAACCAGACTTGACGAACCGACACTGCTGGCCGCTGGTGACGGCCGCTGCGTGGGTGTAGCCGTGGTCATAGCCACGGTGACCGCGGCAACTGCCGCGGCAGCGCCCGAGCGAATAACAAACCCCATCATGCTTCCCCCCAAGCTGAGTATGCGCCTGTGCAAGCAAAGTAATCAACCGTCAGGTTTGTGCCCAGCGGTTGTGTGCCACCCACGGTGGCGCGCCCGTGGCGATCGACCACGCCAACTCCACCGGAAACGTCGATCGCCTGGTACCGCTTGACGCCCGCCGCGGTCTCGACGCCCAGGCGGCAGGGTCATCGGCGCACAAACATCTCGCATGCGAACCTCCACCATCCCACACATCACCCGCCCGTGAATTGGCGCGGAATTGGGTCAGCTTTCCGCGGACAACGATGCTGGTCGACTCGGTGTTCAAGCGCAATGGACTAGAGGGACTAATCGGGATCTGATTCCTGCGAGCCATACCCAGCGGGTGGTGACGTCCGTGGGAGACTCAATGTCTCGAATGTGCTGAAAGCCATTAACATTCCCATCCTGGCATATACGGTCGCCAGGGTGGGGAGATTTAGCCGGGGGCACTTGTGCCAGCATCCGGTCGCAGCATCATTAGGCGCCACCCGCTGCGGGTTCTCGCGGTCCTGCTCGCCGTCGTCCTTGCCGGTGGGCTGATTGCGATGCTCCGCCGCGACGTCACACCGACACCGGCTTCGAGCGCTGCGGAGTTCGCTTCGCCGGCGGATTTCGGTGTCACCGATTACGCCTACAAGGTCTCTGAAACCGACTTCAACATCAAGCGCAGCCTGGCCAAGGCGGGTATCAACGAGTGGGCGCATCAGAGCGACGTCAGCAACGTCGAAACCCAGCAGGTGATCCGGGAAAATCAGGACGTCATCTACTCCAGTGCGGTGGTCGACGTCAGCGAAGGCGCGACGTTCGCGGTTCCCGCGAGCAAGACCTACCAGATCATCGAGATCATCGATCAGCAGAACTACATCGTGGACGTGGTGTACCCGGGCCAGAGCATCACCATCAGCACCGACAACCTGACCTACGGCAACTACGTGTACCTCAACATGCGAATCCGCCCACTTCCCGATTCCGAAGGCGGGCTGGCAGCGACCCGCGAACTTCAGCGCAGGGCCACCATCGAAGCGACATCAGCGGTGCCCTACGAAACTCCCGACGTCGTGGTCGATCAAAAGACCATGGAGGCCGTCCGGTCAGCGCTGATCAACGACGTCCAGGCTGGGAAATTGCCGGATACCAGCCGATCTCAGGGCGGCCCGTACGAAACCAACCCGCGAGACCATCTCTTCGCCACCGCGTACGGATGGGGCGGATTGTCTGTCGAACACGCGGCTTATGTTCCGATCAACAACCAAACGGAGGTCCGGGACGGCCGGGCCACGCCGTCAAGTGTCACCTTCACTCCGCCGGAGATCGATACCAGCCGCGGCGGCTTCTGGTCGATCACCACCTACGACAGCGAGGGCTGGCTGGCGCGGGACAAGGCGGCCATCTCGAATTCCGAGGCCACCCCGAACCCGGATGGAACCTTCACGATTCGTTTCAACTCTCCGGGCAGTCCCAACAATATCGAGACGCCGACGCCCTTCGCCGCGCTGCTTCGGATCTACGTCCCCAAGTCCAAAAGCGATGTGATCCAGTACGTTTCGAAAGCGAGTACCGAATGGGTCATTAAATAGTGAGCCGCTCATGCTGAGCCGCCGGACGTTCCTGGGCGGTAGCCTCGCCGCCTCCGTCGGCCTACTGGCGGCCTGCGCCAACCCGCGATCCGACAACCAAGGAGGACTTCCCGTGACCGAACCGACCGCCGTCACCCCGCAGACCTACATCCGGGCCGAGACCGATCGGCAGTTCGCCGAAGTCGTCACAATGGCCGCCGGAGTGAATCGGCTTTATCACTTCCGGGCGCCGACCCCCTTGGATAAACAGAACGTCGTTCGGATGAACCGGGACACCCTCTATTCGATGGGCGTCGTCGACACTTCCAAGGGCGCAACGATCACCGTGCCGCAATTGCCCGAGGGGCGCTACGCGTCGGTCTACCTCGTCGACGACGACCATTACTGCCCGTTCGTGATCTACGACGCGGGCAAGCACGACCTCCCCACCGACACCAAATATCTAGGCGTCGGCGTCCGGATCAAGGTGTTCGATCCCAAGGATGGCGACGAGATCGCCTTGGTGAACCGGCTACAGGACCAGTTCGTCATCGAGGCGGGGAGTGCCGATGCGCTTCCGCCGCTGCAGTGGGACATGGCGTCGCTGCAAGCCCTCACCGACCAGTACGAGCGGGACTCCGCGCAGTACAGCAGTTGGAAGGGGATGATGGGGCCGCGCGGGAAAGTCGACGAAGCGACACGTCATGTCGCCGCCGCGGCGGCATGGGGCCTGTTCCCCGAATGGGACGCCACCTACCTGAACTACAGCGGCAACCACGATCCGGATGTCTGCTACCAGGCCACCTACCAGGTACCAGAGAACAATGCGTTCTGGTCCATCACCGTCTACGGCGACGACGGATTCATGAAGAACGAGAACTGCATCCTCAACTCCTCCAACGTCACACTCAACGACGACGGCACCTTTACCGTTCATTACGGATCGCGGGAGTTGTGCGGCGATGTGCCCAACCGACTCGACGTCTCCGACGGCTGGAACTTTCTGATGCGGATATACCGGCCCGGACCGTCGGTGCTCGACGGAACCTACACGCTGCCGAAGGCCGAGCCCGTCACCTAGAACAGCAGCCGATACCCCGCGCTGTGCGCTGCAAATTGACGTCGGGGGGACGTCGGGCTGATCCCATGCCCACGGCAAATCCGGGCGGTTGGGAATCGCTGCCCAAGCCCACCACGTGTCTCGGTTCTCGAAGGTCTTGGCGTTGCAGTGATATAGGGACCACTGGCTTGTCGCGGCTGAAACTGTCGGCGACGATGTAGACCCAGCCGTCGTCGTCCTGGAAGCCGCTGATCTGGGTTTGGTTGAACCACTGCCAGTCGGCGGACCTCTCCGACTTCGGATCAGGCGGGGGTGCCGGTGTCGGCGGGGGCACTGTGACCACGCGGGTTCCGCGAGGCTACATCGACCACCCGGAGACGTTGTTAGCGTGGGGCAATGAACCGGCCGGTGGCGGACGCCGTCGCGAAGACAAGTTCGGACATAGTCGTCCTCGACGACGTTGTGGTCAAGACCCATCCCGCCGGCACCGACCCGGTGGCATTGACGGCCCGGCTGCGGACTGCGGCGCGACTGGGTTGCGACGGTGGCCCGCTGCTAGCACCGCTGAGTCCAGAACCGCTGCCAGGGCCGGAACAGCGTTGGAGCTCCCGCTGGCCCCGCCTGGAGATGGTCGGGCAGGACTGGTCGAGCTTCCCGTGGGCCCCCGCCGGTGCGCTCCTGGCGGTGTTGCACCGATCCCCGATCGGCGCCGAGGGGCTGCCCACCCATCGAGGGGTCGAACGGATTCGGGCCGCTCTGACGACGCTGCCCGCCCAGGCACCGGCGATCATCAGGCGGGCAGCCGGGACGCTGACGCCGCGATGCTGGCAGGCCGCGCCGGAGGGTCGGCCGGTCACCCTGGTGCACGGTGACTTCCACCTCGGTCAGCTGGGCCGCACCACCGCCGGGGCGTGGCAGCTGATCGACATCGACGATCTGGGGATCGGCGACCCCGCCTGGGATCTCAGCCGCATCGCCGGGTTGTGGGCGGCCGGGCTGATGCCGCACGCCGACTGGCATGCCTTCATCGACGGCTATCGGGCGGCGCAGGGCCCAGCGGTGCCGGTCGCCGGAGACCCCTGGGACGTGCTTGAGCCCTTGGCCCGCGCGGCGGTGGTGTACGCCACGGCGGTGGGCGCCCGGTATCGGCCCGATGAATCCCAGGCCGAGTTGCTGGCCGCCTGCGCGCGGATAGCCGGCGGAGCCGTCGGCTAACTGGAGAAGAACAACCGGCCGAAGCCACCCTTGCGGTATTTCTTGCCCCGATGGTTACCCCAGGCCGGGCCGTAGGCCTGCTGAGGATGCGGTTGGTACTGCTGCTGAGGATGCGGTTGCTGTGGTGGAGGCATCGGCGGCAGCGGAGGAGACGCTCCGACGAACCGATTCTCCAATTGGGTCAGCGCCTCAAGCTCGCCGAAGTCCAGGAAAATCCCGCGGCACTTGTCGCATTGCTCAAGGTGCACCCCGTTGCGCTCGTAGGAGTGCATGACCCCGGCGCACTTCGGGCACAGCAACAGGTTGCCAGGCAGAGGTGTGTCCATGACCGACTCTAACCCGCCCGCTGTCGGCCAGCAGGCCGGTCGCCGCGCAGGCTCCGGGCCAGCGCGATTCGGACGTCGACCTGGCCGTCTGATCTCGCGCAGCCTTTGGCGCTCTCCCAACAGTTCGCCGTAGACGAGGCGTTCGCGATGCTGGGGCCCGGTGCCGGGTTGATGGGTGTCAACGGGCCGCCGGGCACCGGGAAAACCACCATGCTGCGCGACCTCGCCGCCGGCCTTGTCGTTGAACGCGCACCCCAGCTCGCGACCCTGGCCCACCCTGGTAAAGCTTTCAATGGTCAACCGTTGACCTGGTCCAGTGAGTCCTATGTTCGGGCCACCGCCCCCGGAACTCACCTGCAAAGAAAGGACATCGAGAAGTTCCGCGACTGCGTCAACGGCCTGCTCCAGCGCGGTCTCGCTCCCGCGAACATCATCTGGTTAATGTGGCCGCCAGCAGAGCGCAGCGCAGGCTCTACGTGATTGGCGATCGTCAACGCTGGGAGCAGCACTCTCACTTCAGGGAACTTGCCGCAGCGTTGGACACTTCCAGCGGGACTGTCCGGAATTCGGTGTAAGCGGCGTTAGTTGGATTTTCCGGTCGCACGCGGCAGCCCGGCATGACGAAAAAGCGTCCCGGTCCGTTGAAGCCCCCGGTCGAACCAGGGTCGGTGGGTACACCGGCGACGCCGACTCGTTGTTGATGAAGCCCAAGTCTTGCGGGTTGTGTCTCACCGTCGCTTCAACGTCGCTTCAAATTTGAAGTCCATTTGAAATCATCTCGACCGCGGCGGCGTACGCCTGTAGGGCCCCGGCTCTGTAATGGTCGAAAGACCAGCCAATGTGCGCCATGCTCGACTCATGGAATCACCCGAGGCGACCGTGACGCTGGTGGATCCGGCACATCCGCCGAGCCGCAAGGCGCCACTGGTGTGGGCTATCGGTGCGGGAATTCCGTTTCTGGTGTTGGTATCCGCCCAACTGGTGTGGATCGCGGTGGACGGCCGAGTGCTGTGGCTGCATGTGTCGGCCGCGGTGCTGACGCTGCTGGGCTTCGTCACGTTCGTGGTGGTCGCCCCGCTGTGGCGCTATCGCGTACACCGCTGGGAGATCTCGCTGGCACCCGGGCCGCCAGCGGTCTACACCCGCAGCGGCTGGATCACCCAGGAACGCCGCATCGCGCCCATTTCACGGGTGCAGACCGTCGACACCTATCGCGGGCCGCTGGACCGGTTGTTCGGGCTGGCCAACGTGACGGTCACCACAGCGTCGTCGGCAGGCGCGGTGCGCATCGTGGCGCTGGACTCCGAGGTCGCCGACCGGGTGGTGGCGCAGTTGACCGATATCGCCGCGATCGGCGCCGAGGACGCCACGTGAGCCTGCCTGTCGGAGCGGGTCAACCGGTGCTCTGGCAGCGCCTGAGCCCGCGGATGCTGCTGGTGCATCCGGTGCACGAGGTGCTACGCCAGCTTCCGTTGTTGATCGGGTCGCTGGTGCTCGGATCGGCGACCGGCAATCCGTGGTGGGTGGCGCTGGCGCTGGTGTTGTCGGTCGCCTTCGGCGTCCTGCGGTGGTTCACCACCACCTACCGGATCGCCTCCGACGAGGTGCAGCTGCGCAGCGGGGTGCTGCAACGCACGGTGTTGTCGTTGCCGCTCAATCGGATCCGCTCGGTATCCACCGACGCCCGGCTGCTGCATCGAGTCCTGGGTCTGACCGTGCTGAGGGTGAGTACCGGGCAGGAAGCCAGGGGCGACAGCGATTTCACTCTCGATGCCGTTGCGGCCGAACAGGTACCGCGCCTGCGGGCCATCCTCTTAGCCGACTCACTGGCCGTTGTGGAGCAGGCCGCAGCACCCGGTCGGATACTCGCTCGCTGGGAGCCGGGCTGGTTGCGTTACAGCCCGCTCAGCTTCACCGGGCTGGCCATGATCCTGACAGCGGTGGGGATCGCGTTTCAGGCGGGAGGGGATGGCACGCTGAGTAATTCGACGTTGGCGCAGTCGGGTCTGGACGCCGCGCAGCGGTTCGGGGTCACCGCCACGGCCGCCGCCACCGGGATCGTGCTGCTGGTGGCCTCAGTGGTGTTGTCGGTGCTGCGCTCACTGGTGACCTACGGAAACCTGCTGCTCCGCCGCGATGCCGAACTGCTGCACCTCGAGCACGGCCTGCTGAGGTTGCGCGAGAACACCTTCGATATGCGCCGGCTGCGCGGCGGAACGCTGCGCGAAGCACTTCTGGTGCGGGCCTTCGGCGGCGCCCGGCTGGACGCGGTGATGACCGGCGTCAACGGAGCGGGTGAGTCGTCCCTGCTGTTGCCGCCGAGCCCGGCGACCACCGCGCAGGCGGTGCTGGCTGATCTGATCGCCAATTCCGACGCGGTGACCGGTCCGCTGCGCGGACACGGGCCGGCGGCGACTCGACGGCGCTGGACGCGGGCACTGGCGATCCCGGCAGTGCTGGCTCTCGTCGGCGTGGTGGTGGGGGCTCCGGTGTGGTTATGGCTGGCGTGGGGCGGTCTGACAGTGTGTCTCGCGTTCTTGGCCGCCGACCGGTCACGCTCGCTGGGACATCGGGTATCGGGCGGTTGGCTGGTCGCCCGGTCCGGCAGCCTGGAGCGCCGCCGCGACTGCATCGCCGGCGCCGGCATCGTCGGCTGGACGGTGCGCCAGAGTTGGCCGCAGCGGCGAGCCGGGGTGGCGACGCTGATCGCCGCGACCGCGGCCGGGGTCAAGCGGTACGAGGTGATCGACGTCCCCGTGGAGTTGGCGTGGTCGATCGCCGCGGGCGCGTCACCATGGGTGGCACACAACCGCTGGGCACAGACGGTTGATTAACGTTGCGCGGCGTCAGTCGCGCGGCAACACAATCATCGGCACCGGCAGCGCCCGCAGGATCTTGCTCGCCGAATGACCGAGGAATAACCGTTTGGGTTGCGCCAGCCGACTGGAGCCGATGAGGACGACCTCGTTGTCGTCGAACTCTAACGCCTGAACCGCGGCCTCCAGCGAATCCCTCTGTCTGACAACGCTGCTCACTGTCGCATCGGCCGGCAGCGCCGCTGTGGCCTTGTCGGCAAGCAGGGTCGCGTGCTGCCTGGCGAGTTCCGCCCACTCCTGGCGCCGTTCGTCGGGTCCGCTGTCACCCACGGCAACCAGCGAATCACCCGCAACGGCACTTTCCAGTCGGCCGCCAAACGGACCGCGTGGTCGAGCAGGTCTTGGCTGCCCGGCTGCGCTCCGGTGGCGCAGGTGCTGGCGATCTCGTTCAACCTCGACTTCGTGGCTTCGCTCATCAACTTCGGGGGCATCGGCGTGCTGCTGTGGATCACCCGGTTCTTCCGCCAGCCACTGACTATCAATATGGGCGACCACTGACGACGTCGCGGGAGGAGAATGAGCGAATGGCCAAAACTTCGAAGGCACGTCCCCAACAACAGCGCATCTGCAACCTCCTGCCCACCCCCGAGGACAGCACCAGAAACGACTGGCGGTTCTGCGATGCGCGCGACGCACGGCTGGTCGCCGCCCGGCCGGCCCTGCCGACCAAATTAGATTTGCGCAGGGCTTGGTGGGCTATCGGCGACCAGGGTGAGACCGGCTCATGCGTGGGCTGGGCCTCGACGGACGGTGTGGCGCGGCAACTGCTCGTCACCGCGCAACGGTTGCCGCAATCCACCAAACTCTCGGTTCGCTTCACCTGGATGGCCTGCAAAGAGACCGATCAGTTCACCTCGAGGCCGGAGACCATGATCGAAGGCGCGGGCACTACCCTCAAAGCGGCCGTCGACATTCTCCGCAAGTACGGGGCGGTACCAGAGTCGTTGCTGCCGTTTACCATTAACACCGCGATGTATACCGGCAGCGACAACACCTTCTACGCCACCGCGGCGACGCGCAAGATCGCCTCTTACTTCAATCTCAAGCGCAATCTGGGCAACTGGCGCTCCTGGCTGGTACAGCACGGCCCGATCCTGGTCGGCTTGAACGTCGATGCGACATGGGACAACGCGACCGCGACCGGCGGCAAGCTTGATGCGTTCCAGCCCGACACCGCCAGGGGCGGACACGCCGTGGCGGTGGTCGGCTACACCGACGACAACCGGTTCATCCTGCGCAACAGCTGGGGCACCGGATGGGGTGACAAGGGTTTCGCCTACGCCAGCGAGGCGTACATCAACGGAGCGTTCTACAACGAAAGCTACGGTATGACAGTGTGATCGGCGGGGGTGTTTGATGCCGACGACGATCACAGTGACCGAGTGCGACGACGGCACCCGGGTTCGGGCCCATGTCGGCGACACCATCGAACTCCGCTTGCCGGAGAATGCCAGCACAGGGTTCCGGTGGGCGCTCGACGAGCACGATTCGGGCGTGTTCGGGCCCTGCGAGACGCACGGCGAATACCCCTGCAAGACAACCGGATCCGGCGGCGAAGCGGTCTTCCGGATCAAGGTTTGCGCAGTCGGCAATACCGCGCTACGGGCCAAGTACTGGCGACATTGGGAAGGCGAGAACAGCGTCCGCAGGCGCTTCACCGTCAATGTCGAGGCGACGAACTAGACGGACCCCGGTTTCGGCCGGTCGTTGGTTCCCAGGACCTTGTCGCGGATTTCTGCGACGGCTTCGACCAGGGTCTGTCCGCCGAGCATGTTCCACCGCAGGGTCAGTTGATCCTCCGCAGGTCCGACCGGTCCCGGCGGCGGTGGCGGTGGGGGCGGCGGCGGTGGGGGCGGCGGCGGCGGTGGGGGCGGAGGTGGCGGCGGCGGAGGCGTCACCGCAGTGGCATAGGCGTTGACGCGCTGGGTGAAGTAGTCCCAGGGGAAGTTCGCGCCAACATCGGTGTGCGTGCCGATGCCCAGATACCTGGTCACGTAGTAGTGGTCGGAGATTCCGCCGGGCGCGCTGTAATTGCCGCGCGGCATGACCTTGATCGGGATCCCGTATTTCCGGCAGTCCTGGACGCACAGGTACGCAGCGACGTCGATGGCCCGTGACTGCTGCATCCACTGGGTGCGGGTCCAGGCGGCCCGGCTGCCCGCGAAGCAGAGGTTGATCGAGCGGTTGTTGGCGTTGAGCACACTCCACGACGCCAGGTCGGTGTCGACGACGTCACACACGGTGACGCCACGATCGATGTAATCCTCGCTGATCGTGTAGTGGTAGGAGACACCGACGTTGCCCTGCAGATAGCGGGCCAGACTGTCGGCGTTGCCGTTGCCCTCCTGGGTGTGGATGAGCCATAGGTCGACCTTGGTGCCGGCACGGCTCTGATTGTTCGCACTCCACATCGGATACTCATTGAAGTCCGGGCGCGGCGCGGCCACCGCAGCCACCGGGGCCTGGCTGGGCGCAGCCGACGTGGACTTCGACTCCTGCTTCGAATCAGCCTTGTCCGACTTCTTCGACGCATCCGCTTTCTCCGCCTTCCCAGGCATGCATTGCTCCAATCATGAGGCGGTGAAGTTCGAAGCTAACGTTAGCCAATACCGGGCCGCCGTCACGGCGAAACGACCGGCGTGGCGTGACCAGCGCTGATGCCGGGGACCGCCGATACCCGCCTCGCCTGACTACAACAGCGCCATCCAGCGCGATCGAAATCAGGCTGATCTGCGGTTTAACGCATCCGCCGTCTCGATCAGGCCTGCCGAAGTCATCGGTCGTGGCGTCGTCGCCGTTTTGATCGCCGGGGCGCTGATCTATCTGCTCGGCTCGTTCTTCCTCAGCGCCACCGGGCGGCGGCGACAGAATCCGACGACGGGAGTGCAGGCGGTCAGTGACCGGTTCGCCCGCACCGGCCGCGAACTGGCAAACTACCTAGCGTGATGACGCGCACGACGGCCCTGCTCGCCGCCCTCGTCCTCGGCGTGATGGCAGCCGGCCCGGCAGCGGCCAACCCCGCAGATCCGCCCGGCGTGCTGACTTTCGGGGGTCTGCCGCGCACCTACCTGGTGCATGCGGGCAGCCCGCAGCCGGCCGGCCTGGTGATCAACCTGCACGGCGCCGGCATGAACGGCGGCCAGCAGGCCGCTGTGACCGGCTACAACGCCGTCGCCGACCGCTACGGATTCGTTGTCGCCTACCCCGACGGGATCGACACGGCCTGGGCCGACGGGCGGGGCGCGTCGTTGCCCGACCGGCAGCGCGTCGACGACGTGGGTTTCCTGGGAGCGCTGATCGAGCGGTTGTCGCAGGAGTACCGGATCCCGCCCGGCCGCGTCTTCGTCACCGGCATGTCGGCCGGGGCGTTCATGGCTAATCGTCTGGTGTGTGAACGCGCCGATCTGGTGTCCGCGATCGCCCCGGTGGCGGGAACGCTCGGCGCCGGATTTCCGTGTGCCCCGTCGCGGCCGGTGTCGGTGATGGCGGTGCATGGCACCGCTGACCCCGTGGTCCCGTTCGAAGGCGGTCCCATGGTGGGCCGCGGCGGTCCCAGCACCATCGTGTCGGCGCCGGCGCTGGCGGAGCGGTGGCGCGAGATCAACCGCTGCCCCGGACCGCTGGTCAACGATCCCGCCGCCACCGGCGAGATTCAGGAGTTGTCGGCGACCGGATGTGCCGACAATACCGAGGTGGTGCTCGTCCGGATCAACGGCGGCGGGCACACCTGGCCGGCTGGGCGGTTCGCCCTGCCCGCCGATGTGGTGGGGCCCAACAGCTTCGCCGTCGACGCCTCCGGCGCCACCGCGCAGTTCTTCGCGGCCCAGATGCGCTAAGAACCGATACTGATCCGGTCGGACGCCGCGTCAAGGTTGATCGGCACGCGCTTCTCGACACTGGGGGCCGCCATCATCGGTTCGTCGGGCTTGCGCTCCAGAACGCGGGGCTCAGGAGCCCTGCGCCACCGGGCGGCCGGCTGCGCTCCACTGCGACCAGGAACCCGGGAACAGCGCGGCCTCGACGCCGGCTGAGCGCAGGGCGGCCAGCACCACCGACGCGGTGACACCGGACCCGCAGTACACCCCGACACCTCCCGCGAAGTCGACGCCTCTCAGCAATGGCGCCAGAGCTGTCTCCGGCAGGAAACCGCCGTCGGCGTCGAGCACCGTCATGCTCGGCAGATTGCGGGCGCCCGGAATGTGGCCGGCCACCGCGTCCACCGGTTCAACCTCACCGCGAAAACGCTCCGGGGCACGGGCGTCGAGCAGTGTCCCCACCGAGCCGGTGGCCACCTGCTCGGCAGTGAGCGTCGACAGTCCACCGGCATACAGGTCGTCGTGCGTGGCGGTGATGTCACCGGGCGCAGGCGTCACCGGGCCGATCTGCAGCTCTCCCCCGGCCGCCGTCCACGCCGCCAGGCCGCCGTCGAGGATGCGCACACCGGGGATTCCGGCGGCGGTGAGCACCCACCAGGCCCGGCTGGATCCGGCCCGGTTCCCGTCGTCGTAGACGACGACGGGGCTGCCTTGCCGCAGGCCCCAGCGACGGGCCGCGTCTTGCACCGCAGCACCGGTCGGCAGCGGATGACGCCCGAGGCCGGTGCGGGAGTGGTCGCTGAGGTCGTCCTCCAGCGACACATACACCGCGCCGGGAATATGACCGGCTTCGTAGTCGGGCCGCCCGTCGGGCCGGTCCAGCCGCCAGCGGACGTCCAGAATGGCGGGTGCGGCACCTTCGGCGATCTGGCACCGCAGTTCGGCGGCGGTGGCCACAACGGCCTCCCGGTTATTCACGGGGACAGCGTAATTGGCGTCAGGTGGTCCAGAAACCACTGCCGGGCCAGCAACGCCACCTGTTCCAGCGCGCCCGGCTCCTCGAAGAGGTGGGTGGCGCCGTCGACAACCACGACGTCGCACTCGACGGGTATGGCGGCCGCTGCCGACCGGTTCAGCTCCAGCACCTGTTCATCCCGCCCACCCACGATCAGCAGCGTCGGTGAGCGCACCTGGCCGAGGAAAGCGCCGGCCAGGTCGGGGCGACCGCCGCGGGAAACCACCGCGAAGACGTCCACCCGCCGGTCGGCGGCGGCACGCAGCGCCGCGCCCGCTCCTGTGCTGGCTCCGAAATAGCCCACCGGAAGACCGGCCGCGCCCTGGGCCGACCGCAGCCACTCGGTCACGGCGACCAGCCGGTCGGCCAGCAAAGCGATATCGAACACGTTGGCGCGGTTGCGTTCTTCCTCGCCGGTGAGCAGGTCGAACAGCAGGGTCGCCAATCCTGACGACTGCAGAACCTCGGCGACGTAGCGGTTGCGTGGGCTGTGCCGGCTGCTGCCGCTGCCGTGGGCGAACACCACGATGCCCCGCGGTTCATCGGGAACGGTCAGCCGACCGGCGACGGTGATGCCGCCCGTGTCGACCAGGACCTCGTCGTCGCGCAGAAACTCCTCGGCCACGTCGCTCTCCCCCTCGTGGTGGCTACTCCCGCAGTGTAGGCGCGGTGTCCGGGCGACCGAAGTCGATCCGGGCCGCCGGGTTGGCGATCGCGGTCACCATCGCGGTGCCGAACGGCCCGGCAGCGTCGAACAGGGTGGCGGCGCCGACCGCGACACCGTCGGAGCACCAGTGCGAATCAGCCTGCACACCAATGCAATCCGACTGCGGAAGACGCGACAGCCCGACGGTAAGGTCGCCGTTGATGTACCCGATGCCGTGGGTGCCCAGATTGGTCACCAGGCTGGTCGCTTCCGACGCGACGACGGCCCGAACGAACGGACTCGGCGGCTCGCCCTCCACCACGTCGGGGGTGTTGTGGTAGGCCCGCTTGCGCGAGGTGTTCTGGTGATCGGCCCGGGAGTCGCTCCAGCCCGCGTCGTCGCTGCCCACCATGTAGACCGAGCCGACGAACCTGCCGGGCGCCGGAAACGAGTCCTCGTCGACCCAACCCTGACCCGGGGGCGGTTCGGAGCGCCGGTACTGGACCATCGTCGCCCGGGCGACGAGGACACCGTCCTGCCGAATTTCGCACTCGGAATTGCGGATGCGCCGGCCGTCCCGGAGAAGCCGCGTCCGAACCTCGGTGGGCGCGCGGTGGGCGGCCTTGAACAGATCGGCCGTAAGCCGGGCCGGCAGGAAACCGTCGGCGCCGTGGTTGCGCTCCAGGGCGCGGGCGGCCAGACCGACGATCGCCGGGCCGTTGAGCGAACCGTTACCCCAGCCGCTCAGGGCGGACTCGGTGGGATGAAAGACGCCGTCGGTAAAGGAGAAGAAGTGGCTGGTGGCCCTGAACACCACGGCATCCTCGCACAACGACATAATCAAGACCCGTCGCGGACGCGACGGTCGGGGGCTCGCCGCAGCGAAGGGACGCACGTTGTCGGGTGCCGAGGCGACCGCCGCGCCGTCAGTACGCCCGCGCCTGCTGGTGGCCACCATGAGTGTGGTGGCGTTGACCGTCGCGATCCTGCAGACCGGTGTGGTGCCGGTGCTGGGCGTGATGGCACGACAACTCGATGTCTCGGCAGTCGACGTCAGCTGGGCGGTGACGGCGAACCTGCTGGCCGCCGCGGCCAGCACACCGCTACTGGGCCGGCTGGCCGATCTGCACGTCAAGAAACACGTTCTGCTGATGGTGTTGGCGCTGGTGCTTGCGGGCTCGCTGCTTGGGGCCACCACCACATCACTGCCGCTGCTCATCGTCGCGCGGGTACTGCAGGGCGCGTCGTTCGCGCTCTATCCGATCGGGCTGTCGATCCTGCGCGAAGAGCTGCCGGCCGACCGCCTGATGGGCGCCATGGCGGTGCTCTCCGGCGTGCTGGGGTTCGGCGGCGGCGTCGGATTGGTGATCACCGGCCTGCTGATGCGCGGCGACGCCAGCTATCACCGGGTGTTCTGGTTCACCACGGCGTTCTTGGTTCTGGTGATACTCGCCGCGATGACCGTCGTTCCGAGCCGGCCGCGCTCACCCACCGGCACGGTGGACTGGGCCGGCGCGGCCGGGCTGGGTATCGGGCTGTCTCTGCTGCTGCTCGTCATCACCAAGGGCACCAGCTGGGGTTGGACGTCGGCCCGCGCGTTGGCCGCCGCGCTCGGCGGCGCCACCGCCCTGGGCCTGTGGTGGTGGTGGGAACGCCGATGCGCCCAACCGCTGGTCTCCACCGTCATGCTCGCGAGGCGGCCGATCCTGCTGACCAACGTGGCCACCGTGGCCGTCGGAATGGGTTTGTACTTCGCCTTTCTGGGGCTGACCGGTCTGGCCCAGGCGCCGGTCGCCAGTGGATACGGATTCGGCGCAACGGTGCTCAAGGCCAGTGTGGTTTACCTATTGCCCGGGGCGGTCGCCGGATTTCTCACCGCCTTGGTCAGTGGCCGGCTGATCGATCGCTACGGCGCCCGCCCGGTGCTGATCGTCGGAACCGCGGTGGGCGTTGCGGGTTTCACGATGCTGGCTGTCGCGCACAGCACGGCGTGGCAGTTGATCACCGCCAGCCTGCTGGTCAACGCCTACATCAGCCTTGCCTACGGCGCACTGCCCGCACTGGTGGTCCGCGAGGTCGACATGGGCGAGACCGGTGTGGCGACCAGTATCAACGCCATCGCCCGGACGGTCGGCGCATCGATGGCCGCGGCGATCGTCGCGGTGCTGTTGGGCCGCGACATCAACGGCCACCCGCCGGAGAGCAGCTACACCGCCACGTTCGCGCTCGGTGCGGTGACCGCGTGCATCGCCATGCTGTTGATCGCCGCCAGCCGGCCGCGGCTGCGCGATGTCGCGCCCACCGAGATCCCCGATTACCGTGCGATGAACCACGAATGGGGTTGATCACGCCTGCGTGACGGTGTCCTCCGGTTCGGCATCGGCCAGCGCCCGCAGCACCGAAGCGCGGCGCTCGTCGATGGAGCGGCCGAACTCCTGCAGCAATACCGGGCTGCGCTGCACCACCCGTTCGATGGCATCACGGTGCACTCTGACGACCGTCACCTCGTCGAAGGCGAACGCCGAACCGGCCACTGGATGCCGGATCAGGGTGCTCTGACCGAGGAACGACCCCTCCTCCAAGGTGGCGACCTCGGTTCGGCTGCCGTCCTCGGCGTCGGCCGTCAGCATCACCGAACCCGCGACGATGAACGACATCGCCTCAGGAACAGTGCCGTGGGCCTGGATGAGTTCACCGGCCCCGTACCGCTCGATCGCCGAGTGCGCCACCATCTGCTGCTGCTGTTCGGCGCTGAGTCGCAGAGTCGGCGCCACCACAGTCCGGATCGCCTCGGCCACCTCTTCGGGGCTGCTGAATCCGTCATCGGCCTCGTCGAGATGCAGGCCCTCGCGTCGAGCGGCGTACCAGATCCAGCGCAGGAACGTGTTTTTCGCCGACGCATCGTCGTTGGGTGAGTGAAGCGGGATGTCGGTGCTGTACTTCATGGTTCCGACATGGGCCGAACTCGGGCTGCTGTCCTGACGCACCTGCGGCAGTTGTGAAGCGACCCGATTCAGCATGGCGCACACCTGATCCGGCCGGTCCTCGACGGCGAATACCGTCGGTACGGTCAGCGTGCGGTGACCGGCGGGCCGGCTGAGGTTGAGGAACGATTCACCGGCCAGCACCGAGTTCGGGGTGATCCGCAGCCCGGCGCCAGTCTGAACGTGAACCGCGCGCCAGTTCACCTCCACCACACGGCCTTTCTGCGTCGATGTCTCAATCCAGTCGCCCAGCCGGAAGGGCTGTTCGAACAACATCAGCAAGCCGGAGATGATCTGGCCGACCGAGTTCTGCAGCGTCAAGCCGATGACGATCGAACCGATTCCCAACGCGGTGAACAAGCCGCCGACGTTGGCGCCCCAGATGTAGGCGAAGATCAGGCCACCGCCGACCGCGATGAGCCCGAAGCGGATGACGTCGAGGAAGATCGCCGGCACCCGGCGGCGCCAGCTGGTGTCGGGAGCGGCGGCGAACAGCGAATTCCTGATCCCCGACAGCAGCAGGACGAGAATCGCGATCGCCACCAAGGTGCCGACGATGCGTACGGGCGTGGACTTGGGCGGCATCTGGGTGGCCCCGAGCATCACCGCCAGTAACGCGCCCAACGGCAGCAGGAAATTGCGCAGCAGGGTGACGGGTCCGAGCAGGGTGCTATTCCGGCGGCGCAGGGTGTGCTGCCACTCGGTCAGCACGATCAGCGCCAGCGGCAGGCCGATGGCGACGCCGACCGCCCAGTAGAACCACGGGTCCGACATCACCGAGAACATCACGGGGACTCCGTGAGCCGCCAGACGGATTCCCGCGACCCGTCGGCGGTGACGGTCCCCGCGACCGAGAACGGCATGGTCGTGCCGATGGTGTCGTAGACCCGGGTGGTGACGTAGATACCGGGGTCAGGCATACCGTTTTTGATCCGATGCGCGAGGTTGACCGCGGTGCCCCACATGTCGAACACCGGAAACGGTTCCGCGACCAGGCCGCTGCTGACAGTGCCGGCATCGATGCCGGCGCGCAGACTCAAGTTCAGCGACGCCTCGCTGTTGAACCGCTCGATGATGCGCTGACACTCGGCGGCGAAGTCCAGAGTTCGCCGGACGTGGTCCAGTCGCGGGATGGTGAGTCCACAGCTGCCGAGGAATCCGTTACGCACCGACCGGACCCGCTCGATGCCGAATTCAGCTGCCGCAGCTTCGAATTGCCGCATGAGCTCATTGGAGATCGCGAGTGACTCCGCGGAATCCAGTTGGGCCTGCAGACGGTCCAGCCCGGCGATGTCGGCGTAGATCACCGTGACGTCGGGATGTTCGCGGGCGGTGATCTCCTCGCCGTGGCTGTATTTCTCGGCGACCGGTGCCGGCATCAGGGAGTTCATCAGACGGCGGATCTGACCACGCTGCTCGCTGAGCAGACCTTCCTTGACCGCCAGACTGCGGCTCATGTCGTTGAACATCCCCGTCAGATCGCCGATCTCGTCGCGCGTTTGCACCGGTATCTCGACGTTGTAGTCGCCGGCGCTGATCCGCTGGACGCCGGCTTCCAGTCGCCGGATCGGCCGCAGGAACACCTGGGCCAGGATCAACGCCAGCAGGCAGACGCCGAAGATGATGCCGGTGGTCGCGAGAACGACGATGCGGGTGAACGTCGCTTCCCGGGCGAAAGCCTCTGTGGTGTCGATCTTGGCGACGATCGACCAGCGCAGATCGGCCATCTTCCCGGCAGGGGCGTACGCCTGGATGGTCTCCTTGCCGAGATAATCCTTGGCGAACAGGGTGCCCGTGTGACCCTTCTCAGCCTCCCGGTGAGCCTCCGGAGACACGGGCTGGATCAGCGTCGTACCGCCCTGGCGGATCGCGATATCGGGGATGTCGGGCGGGGTGCCTGCGTCGATCACCATCTGCCGGTACCGATTCGGGTCCTCCAGGAACATCCGGGAGTCCGACCGCATCAGGTAGTCCTCACCGGCCATGATCGTCTCCCCGGTCGCACCCAAGCCGGCCTCGGACCACTTCTTGTCGAAGGTCATGATGCGGTTGATCTTGGTGATCGGGAATTGCATGGCCAGAACGCCCGCGGGCTTACCGTTGGGCGGGACGGGGGCCACCATCCACGCCGTCGGCGCCATATCCGCCGGCTGATAGAACTCGAAGTCGGTGAAGATCACCCGGTCTGCTTTGTTGCTCGACATCGCCTGCTGGAACGCCTCACGCAGCTTGGAGCCGTTGTAGGGCCCGGTGAGGATGTTGGTGCCCAGGTCCTGGTTCTTATAGGCGCTGTAGACCACGTTCCCACGGTCATCGATCAGCAGCGCATCCTCGAATGCGAAGCGGGTCACGATCTCACGGAAGAAGTTGTGGTACTTGATGTTGGCGGCCGACCAGGCGCTGCCGTCGCGCTGGTCGTCCGCAGCCAGCGCGAGCTCCGCGGTGGGCAGTTTGGCGGTGTAGGTGGCCTGTAGGTACCGCTCGGCGTTGGAGGTCGGCAGCAGTGCCGCGACGTCCAGGCGGGTTCCGCTGTACTCCTCGGTCTGCTTGGCGAAAGCGCTATAGGACTCTCGGATCGCCCTGTCCATCTCCGGAGTGATCGGGGCGCTGGCCAACTGGTCGAACGCTGCGGTGAAGTCGCGCAGCGCGTCGCGAGTGGTGCTGCCGTTGGTGTAGGTGACCAGCGCGCTGCGCAGGTCGTTGACATCGGAGGTCAAGGCGCGGCGTTGCGACTCGAGAATCTCGGTGAGCCGGTTGACCGCCGCGGCGCGCAGCGAGTTCCGTCCGCTCTGGTAGGCGATCCCACCCACGATCGCCGCGGCCAGGACGGTGCACACCACCAGCATCAAGATCAGCTTGGACTGGATGCTGATCCGGTTGAGCACATTGCGGCGCCGCACCCGCGCGCGCGCCGCCGGCACGTGCTGATCCGGAGCGTCGGGCCCCGATTGTTGCGCCATGGCCATCCCTTCCCCGCCGGACGGCGGGAATCGACCCCGGTGAACGATACAGCAGATGTGACAGCTGGGACAGCTGTGAATCGCTGCCACCAGCGGTTTCACGGCGCGCTCCCGGCGGCGACGGGACGAGGTAAACCGGCGAAAGCCCGCAGGCGGGACCGTGACCGCAGCGATAATCGACCTGTGATGGCTCGGTTCGCGACGGCCCTGGGGGTGGCCGTGACCCTGGCTGCCGGGTCAGCGCCGACGGCCGCCGCCGACGACGACTGGGCGCTCAACGGCACCTACACCGCGACGTCCAATGGCGAGTGGTCCCGGACCAACGACGTCTTCCACACGTTGCCCAGCGTGCGGGCCATCTGGACGGTCGCGTCGCAATGCAGCTACCCCACCGAGTGCACCGGCACGGTCAGCAGCAATCAGGGCTGGACCGCGCCGATCTACCAGACCGGCGGCGAATGGTACGTCAAACACATTGTGCCGCGGTGGATTCCCTGCCAGGACGGCTCCACCGCCGATGGTCTGCAGGTGTTCCGATTCAAGGCCATGACCGCCGACGGATCCAACACCGACCCGACGTCGAACACCCTGGTCGGCGAGGACTCCACCACCGGCCCCAGCGGGGCGTGCGGACGCAGCCTGGCAGTGTTCATCACCATGCCGTTCAAACTGGTCAAGGTGGGCTGAGTCAGCCGATCGGCAGCAGGTCCGTCCACGTTGGGGTGCCGTCCCCGGCGACGACGTCGGTCTGCCGCGCCACCGTGCCGTCCGGGGTGGCGAACTGGCCGGTCTTGGGGTCGTAGGTCGCGATCGCCACGGACGGCCCGTCGGTCTGCGGGGCGAACGCGCTCGGTGCGACCTGCGGGCCCGGCGCTGGCGCCGGGGCGGCAGCCGGCGCCTCGGCAGGGCCGGGGGGCGCCGGTGCGGGACCGGGCGGCATCGGGGTGCCCTCCAACGGGCCGGTGATCTGGTCCGGGAGCGTGACCCGGCTGTCGGGCGGGATGCCCTGCGCCAGCAGATTGGGGTCGAACGGGTAGGGGCCCAGCGCATGCTGACGCATCGCCAACGGATCGTAGGACTGATCGCTCTCACAGATCTCGACGGTGGGTGCGCGCTTGCCGGGCTGGCCCATGCAGGGGTAGTTGCGCGCGCCACGGACCGCGATCGGTGAGTCCTGCGGCAGCTTGCAGTACAGCCCGTCGGGAGTGTCGACGTCGGACAGGTCGGAGGGAGAGCGCCACGACGACGGCGGCAGGAAGCCCACCGTGCAGGCCGGCGGATCGCCGACGGTCAGGGTGAAATCACCTTGGGTGAAGCCGGTCGGGTTGTTCCGCGGCAGGCCGACCGCCTGCACCGAGCCGACGTACGGCGGCAGCAGCACCAGCAGTTGCTCGGCCGAGGCGTGATAGGTCACGGCGATCTGCGCGATGGTGGTCAGGTTGGCTAGCAGCACCGGCAGCGTCGGCTTGACCTGATTGAGCAGTAGCGACACCTCCTGGAGTGCCCCGGGCCCGTCGCGCAGCACCGCGCGCAGTTGCGGGTCGTTGGCGTTCAACTGGGCGGTCACCCCGGCCAGACTGCGCGCCCAGGTCCGCAGTGATTCCGACGCGGCCGCCTGGGCGTCGAGCAGCGGTCGGGCGTCGTCGACCAGCACCCGGGCCCGGTCGCCGACCTTGTCGAAATCTGCGGCCACGGTCGACACCGACTCCAGCAGTGCCGCGAACTCGTCGCCGGAACCGTTGAGGCCCTTGAACGCTTCGTCGAGCAGCTTGGCCAGCTTCTCCTTGGGGATGCTGCTGATCAGTGCGCTGACCTGGTCGAGCATCGGACCGACCTGCTGCGGCACGGTAGTGCTGGTCACCGGAATCACCGATCCGTCCTGCAGATACGGCCCCTCGTCCGTGCGCGGCAGCAGGTCCACATATTGCTCTCCCACCGCTGAGACGCTGAGCACGCTGGCTTGCAGGTCAGCCGGGATCTTCGGCGAGGAGGCCAGCGAGAGGGTGGCCTCGGCGCCGGCGCGGGTGGCCCGGACATCGGTGACTCGTCCGATCTGCACTCCCCGGTAGGTGACGTTGGAGAACTGGTAGAGCCCACCGGTTCTCGGCAACTCCAGCTTCACCGAGATGCGCCCGATACCGAGCAGCACCGGCAGCTGCATGTAGACCAGGACCATCGCGGTGACGCCGATGAGCGCGAAGATGGTGAACAACGCCAGTTGGATGCGGATGAATCGGGTGAGCACTAGTTGCCGCCTCTATCCAACGGGGCCAGCGTCGCGCCCGGCGCGGGCGGGGCGGACGGTGCCGGCGCGGGCGGTGGCGGCGGCGCCAGTGGACCGGGCATCTCGTCGTCGGCCGTATCGTCGGCCGTATCGTCGGCCATATCATCGGCCATAATGTCGGCGACCGCCGACGGTGGCGGATTGAACGGTGCGTTGAGCGGGTCGTAGGTGTAGGTGGCGTACCACGGATCACCGGGCGCGGGAACGAGTTTCGCTCCCTCCTGGCCCCACCGGGTACCCAGGAAAAGGGACTTCTTCAACCGCGGCACGGTGAAGTCGAAGATGATGTACTGGTTGAGGTAGTCGCCCCGGATGGCCCGGTCGATGGTGGCTTGCCCGTAGGGCAGCACGGTGAAGTAGGCCAGCGCCTTGTCAAGATCCGGTCCGACGTCGGCGAGCGAACGCAAGGTGGGCTCGAGGTTCGCCAGATTGCGCACTAGGTCGGCCTGGGTGTCGTTGACCACGTCGGTGGCCACCGTGCTGAAGGCGCCGAGCTTATCCAGAGCCTCTGTGAGCCTGGGCCTTTCGGCGACCAGCACATCCAAGGCGGGCGGAATGCGATCGAGCGCTCGGGTCAGCACGTCGCGCTGTCCGGCGAACGTGCCGGCCACCCGATTCAGTGACACCACCGTCGCATTGATGCTGTCGCGCTGATCGGCCAGCACACCCACCAGGTCGTTGACTCGCACCAACAGGTCCCGAATCTGGGGTTCGCGGCCGTTGACCGCGCGGTTGACCTCAGTGACGATGTCGCCGATGCGGCCCACTCCCCCGCCGTTGATCACCACCGATAACGCCGACAGGGTCTGTTCGGTGGAGGGGTAGGTGGAGGACTTGTTCAGCCCCAGGGTGGCCCCGTCTGCCAGCCGGCCGGTGGGTGACTGACCCAGCGGCGGGTTGAGCGCGAGGTGCATCGACCCGAGCAGGCTGGTCTGGCCGACGGTCGCCACCGCGTTGGCCGGGATCACGACGTCCGGTTTGACCGAGATCTCGACATCGGCATGCCAGTCTTTGACGGTCATGCTGTTGACGCTGCCGACCACCACGTCACCGATGAGGACCGGCGAATTCGGTTCCAGAGTGGCAACATTGGCCAACTCGACGTGGTATTTGACCGCGTCGGGACCGCGGCCGACCGCACCGGGCAAGGGCAGCGAGTTCAGGCCGCCGAATCCGCACCCGCTGAGACCCGCGGCCAGGCTGACCATGGCAATGACCATTGCAACGACCATCCGCACACCGGAGGCTCTCATGGGGTGGCCCCCACTCCCTGCGGCAGCGGCACCGGCGGAGGCGGTGGCACCGGCGCACCCGGCGGCAGCACCGGGGCGGGTACCTCGGCGGGCATCAGCATGCCGTTCAGGGTGGACGGAGCGGCCGGCGCCGGACCGCGCGGCACGCCGGGTGGAATGGGAGCGCCGGGGAACAGGGCGGGCTGCGGATCGGCGGGCAGGCCGTCGGGGGCGTACACCCCGCGGGGACCGGGCGGACCGGGGGCCGGGCCCCACCCCGGTGGCGGCGGCACATCCCCGTTGAGACCGGTGTACGCCGAAATCTCCGGCGGCAGTTCCACCGTCGGCTCGGTACCGTCCCCGCCGGGTGCCAATTTCGGCTCGGAGTAGATGAGGTTCCACGGACTCGGCGACTTGCCCAGGTACGCGTTGAACGGCAGCGGCAGGTAGTTGAAATTGAGCAGCCGCAACGCGGGACCGAGATACTGCGAACAGATTTTGCCGGTCTCGCTGGCGGTGGCGTTCTCGACCGCGCCGATCGCCGCGCAGACCACCTGCAGCGGGTTGGAGAAGTTGGCCAGCGCGAAAGCGCCCAGCGCACTTTGGATGTCGGGGTTGTAAATGTTGTAGGTGTTACCGATCGCATTCGGGGCGACGTGCAGCAGGTTTTTCAGCGCCATCTGGTTATCGGCCAGGTTGCGCACGACGTCGGACAGCCGCTCGACCTGTTCGGAGGCCTGGTTGCGGGAACCGGCGACGAACCGCTGAACATCGACCACCGCACTGGAGAGGTTCGTCAGCGCCGCGTCGAGGTCCGAACGACTGCCGTCGAGAACGCTGGAGACACTGGCCAGCCGGTCCTGGAATTGCACGATCTGGGAGTTGCTGTCACGCAGCACGGTGACGAAGGTCTGCAGGTTGGCGACGATGTCGGTGATGTCGCCGCTGCCGTCGGCCAGGATCCGGCTCAACCCGGACAGCTGACGGATGGTCTCCCGCAGCTTGTCGCCGTTGCCGTCGAGCGCATCGGCGGCGCTCTCGATGAACCGGCCGACCGACGACGACGTCTCCGCCGCTGTGGGGCCCAGATCGGCGGACAACCGGGCCAGCTGCGTCTTGAGTTCGTCCCACTCGACGGGCACCGCGGTGCGGTCCGTGTCGAGCACCGCACCGCTCTGCATCGTCGGGCGTGTGGTGTCCCCGTCTGCCCCGTAGGCCGGTGCCAGCTGAACGTAGCGCGCGCCCACCAGATTCGGGGCGACGATCACCGCCCGGGCATCGGCCGGAATCGGAATGCCGTCGTCCACCGCCAGCGTCATCCGCGCCCTGGTACCCAGCGGTTCGATGTCCGTGATGGTGCCGACCTTGACTCCCGCCACGCGCACCTGGTCGCCGGGGTAGATCGCGGTGGCGCTGGTGAAATAGGCGGTGACGGTCAGCGGCTTGCCGGCGGTGCCGCGCACGAACAGCGCGACGCCGGCCACGAGCAGCAGCGCCAGCCCGGCGGCGATCACGCCGCGGACCCGGGTGCGGGGAGTCACGGCGGCCCCCGGAGTTCATTGCTCTCTGGAATCCCGTTGCGGGGGAACGGGAATTCGGCTCGCGGTCCCGCGTTGTCGGGTGGCTGTCCGGCGTTCACCCCGCGCCGGAAACCCAGGGCGTAGTCGAAGAACGGTTGCAGCGTCTGGGCGGGGAGCAGGTTGGCGACGAAGGCGTTGTAGTAGAACCCGCCGTTGACCGCCTCGGCCTGGGTCAGCTGGAACTTGGCCAGGCCCGCCATCGCCTTGCCGACGTTATCGTTGTTGCGCTGCAGCATCGCGGTGACCGAGTTCAGCTTCTCCAGCGCCGGCGCCAGTTCCTGCTCGTTGTCGGCCACCAGACCGCTCAGTTGCTGGGACAGTCCGGAGATGTTGGCCAGCAGGTTCACGATCGCGTACCGGCGCTGCTCCAGCACTCCCAGCAGTTCGTTGGCGTTGAGGATCAGGGTGTTGAGCTGCTGACTGCGCTGCGACAAAATGCCCGTCACATCGGCTGCCGACTTCAGCAGATCCGACAGTGATCCGTTTCTTTCGTTGAGCGCCTTGGAGATCCGGCTCAGGCCGTCGAAGGTCGGGCCCAGTTGCGGCGCTGCCCGGTCGATGACGGTCGAGAGAGTGTCCAGCGATTGGTTGATCGCCGCGGTGTCGGTGTCCCTGGTGTTGCCGGCGAGCTCCCCGAGCGCGTCGGTCAGTGAGTAGGGCGAGCCGGTGCGCGACACCGGGATCACATCGGTAGACCGCAACGTCCCTGGGCCGCGGGATTCCAGGGTGAGCATGCGCTGACCAAGAAGAGTGCCGGTGCGGATGTAGGCGGTGGTGGCCGAGCCGAGCGGAACCTTCCCGTCGATGGAGAAGGTCACCAGCGCTGTCCCTTGCTGCAACTCCACTTTCGACACCGTGCCGACGGTGACACCGGAGATCTTCACCTCGTTGGCGGGAGCTAGGCCGCCGGCCTCGGTGAACAATGCCTGATGGCGGATGGTGGTGGCCCAGTTCCAGAGCGTCTGCGGCTGCAGTCCCACGGTGATGACCAGCAGGACCAGGACCACACCGATGAAGCCGGTCCGGATCAGGTGGGCGCCTCGATACTTGAGCATTAGGGCTCAGCGCACCTTCCGGTGTGCTGCATGATCCACGGGAAGTAGGCGGTTCGCCCCTGCAGGTCGGTGACCCGGACCGACATGCCGCACAGGTACTGGTTGATCCAGCTTCCGTAGGAGCCCAGCCGCACCAGTTTGCGATAGTTCTTGGGCGCCTTCTGCAATGCGATATCGAGAGTCGCCTTGTCGTCGTCGAGCAACGGCGCCAGGCGCGCCAGTTGGTCGACGGAGCCGGCCAGCGGCGGCCTGGCGGCGGTCAGCAGATCGGTCAGCGAGGCGGTGCCGCGCTCCAACGCGGTGATCGCGTTGCCGATCGGGTCGCGGTCGCCGGCCAGACCGGTGATCAGCGCCTCCAGCCGATCCACCGCCGCGGAGAACTTGCCGCCGTCGGCGTTGATCGTGGCCAGCACGGTGTTGAGGTTGTCGATCAGTTGCTGCACGGTCTGGCTGTTGTCTGCCAGCGTGTTCGAGAACGCCGAAGCCCGGCCCAGGATCGACTCGACGTTGCCCTCCTGTCCTTGCAGGATCTGGATCAGCGAGGCTGTCAGGGCGTTGACCGCCTGCGGGTTGAGCCCTTGCAGAACGGGTTTGAGCCCGCCCAGCAGCAGATCGAGGTCCAGCGCCCCCTCGGTGCGCTCGGCGGGGATCACCGAACCGGGCGGCTGGATACGGACCGAACCGGGGCTGTCGAGCAGTTCCATGAACCGGTCGCCGGTCAGGTTCAGATAGCGCACCGCTGCCCTGGTTCCCGAGGTCAGCGCGATGCCGGTATCGGTGCCGAAGCCGACCAGGACGGTGCTGTCGGGCTGCAGCGTGACGTTCGTGACCGAACCGACCTGTACCCCGGCGATACGAACCGAGTCCCCGGACTTCAGGCTCGATACGTCGTCGAAGACGGCGCTGTAGGTGTTCTGACTGCCGCCCCGGTACTGGCCGAAGACGGCGAACAGGCCGACGGTGATCATCAGCATCGTCACGATGAACACGACGACCTTGAGGCCGGTGGTGCGCAGGTTGATCATCCCGGCATCCCGATCTGCCCGGTGTTGCGCGGCGGGCCGTCCAGCGGCCCGAACAGCGCCTGCTTGAGGCCGTCGGAATTCAGCAGGATGCCCTGGTTGCCGTACTGCGCCTGGTTGGCGCCGATATCGGTGACCACGTACGGCGGACGTTGCTCGTAGCCGACGTTGGGCAGGTCGGTGCATTGCGGGCCGCCCTTGGCGGCCACCTTGGGCAGGTTGGTCGGATAGCGGTACCGCTCCCGTCCCAGGAAGAACCCTTGCAGCAGAACGGCTCCCGGCACCGGCAGCCCCGGACCATTGGCCAGCGGCAGCATGGCGCCCAGGCCACAGGTGAGTGCCGGGCCGTACTGATTGGTCAGGTCGGTGGTCGGCACCAGCAGAGCCAGCACGTCGGCCAGCGGCTGACGATTCTCGGTGAGCACCTGGTTTCCGATGTCGGCGACACCGATCGCGCTGAGCAGCAGCGCATCCAGGCTGTCCTTCTCGTCGATCACGGTGTCGCTGATCCGGGTGGTGTTGTCGAGGACGGCAAGCAGGTCCGGCGAGGCGTCGGCGATGCTGTCGAAGACCGGCGGGGCGATCTGCAGCACGTGATTGAGGTTGTCCAGCGCCGGATTCAGCTTCGCCAGTGCGCTGTCGAGGTCGACGAGGGTCTGACCGAACGTGTCGCCCCGGCCGTTGAGCGCCGTCGAGATCGCCCCGAGCGTCTGATTCAGCTTGGCCGGTTCCACCTCGGACAGCACCGAAACCAGCTTGCCGAACACGGTGTTGAGTTCAACCTGCACCTTGTCGCCGCCCTGGATGACGGTCCCGGCGGCCAGCGACTCCGGCGACGGCGCCGCCGGCGGGACCAGTTCGACGAACTTCGATCCGAACACCGTTGAGGATGTGATGGACGCGCCCACGTTGGACGGGATGAGTTCGATGGAATCCGGGTCGATCGCCAGGTGCAGCGCCGCCCCGCCGTCGGGCAGCGCCTCGATGGAATCCACCTTGCCCACCGGGGCGCCGTGCAGCTTGACCTTGGCGTTCGGGTACATCACCAGCCCGGCGCGGTCGGCGACGACCGTCACCGGCACTCCCCGGTTGAAGACATCCAGGAACAACCCCAGCGCCACCGCCACGACCAGCAGCATCACCAGCACCGTCATGACGCCGGCCAACGGCCGGCTGTAGCGGGGGCTGATTCTGAGTTTCACGGTGTCGTCATCCGGACAGGTTGAAGTTGCCGTTGGAACCGTAAATCGCCAGCGACACAAGCAGAGTCACCGACACCACCACGATCAGCGACGTGCGCACCGCGTTGCCCACCGCCACACCGACCCCGGAGGGACCGCCGGAGGCGAAGTAGCCGAAATAGGTGTGGATCAGCAGAATGGCGATCGCCATCGCCACCGCCTGCAGGAACGACCACAGCAGGTCCAGTGGGTTGAGGAACGTGTCGAAGTAGTGGTTGTAGAGGCCGCCGGACTGACCGAACAGCGCGACCGTCACGAACTGGCTGGCCAGGAAAGACAGGATCACCGCGATCGAGTACAGCGGCGTGATGGCGACCAGGCCGGCTATCAGCCTGGTGGAGACGAGGTACTCGACGGAGTTGATCCCCATCGTCTCCAGCGCGTCGACCTCCTCGTTGATCCGCATGGCGCCCAACTGGGCCGTCACCCCGGCGCCGAAGGTCGCCGCCAGACCGATGCCCGCCACCACCGGCGCGGAGATCCGCACGTTGATGAACGCCGCCAGGAATCCGGTGAGGGCTTCGATGCCGATGTTCCCCAGCGACGCGTAGCCCTGAACGGCCAGGGTTCCCCCGGCAGCCATGGTCAGGAACCCGACGATGGCCACCGTGCCGCCGATCATCGCCAACGTGCCTGCACCCATACTGATTTCGGCGATGAGGCGCACCACTTCCTTGGGGTAGCGCACGGCGGCGCGCGGCATCGCCCGAAGCGCCCTCAGGTAGAACGTCGTGTGATCGCCGAGATTGCTGAAGAAGCCGACCGGCCGTCCGAGCGTCCGGGCCAACCTCGGATACACAGAACGGAACACCGCGGCGTTGCTCACCTCGAAATTGGGCACGTCATCCGCCTTCGGTCAGCCGGATGCCGATGGCGGTGACCACTACATTGATCACGAACAGCGCGATGAAGGCGTAGACGACGGTTTCGTTGACGGCGTTTCCCACCGCTTTGGCGCCGCCGCCGGAGATCATCAACCCGCGATAGCACGCGACCAGACCGGCGATCAGCCCGAACAAAGCGGCCTTCACGCAGGAGATGATCACTTCCGGCACACCGGTGAGCAGGGTGATTCCGGCGGCGAACGCACCGGGGTTGACGTCCTGGACGAACACCGAGAAGACGTAGCCGCCGAGAATGCCGATGACCACCACCAACGAATTGAGCAGCAGCGCCACCAGCCCCGACGCCAGCATCCGTGGGGTGACCAAGCGCTGCACCGGGTTGATCCCCAGCACCTCCATGGCGTCGATCTCTTCGCGGATGGTTCGCGAACCGAGGTCGGCGCACATGGCCGTGGCGCCTGCGCCGGCCACGATCAGCACCGTGACCAGCGGCCCCACCTGGGTGACCGCACCGAAGGCGGCGCCGGCACCGGACAGGTCGGCCGCGCCGAGTTCGCGCAGCAGAACATTGAGCGTGAAGCTCACCAGCACCGTGAACGGAATGGCGACCAGCAGTGTCGGTGCCAGCGACACCCGTGCGACGAACCAGGTCTGCTCCACAAACTCACGCAGCTGAAACGGCCGCCGGAAGAGGAAGCGGACGGCATCGGCCGACATCGCGAACAGGCCGCCGATCGCCTCCATGGGCCCCGAAACACCCTTGCCCAGCGCGATGCCGGGAGACCAGCGGTCTGCCTTGTTCGCCATCAACTCAGGCGCTCATTTCGGTCCCAACCCCGCGTCGACGGGTGTCGACGACTCCCTGAGCCGAATCTAGGGGATCGGCAAGGCGGTGGTGGGCCGATTGAGCGGAGTGTCACGGCCGCTTCGCCGGGCGGCCGCACCGTAGGGTGAGCTCAAATGTGCGGCAAACTCCCTTAGTCCGCTGGTGGACGCGGGTGTCGCCGGCGGACGACGGGCGGAAAGCCGATTTCCGGTCCACGGAAGAAGTTGACCCGCGCCGTCCATAGGAGCGTATCGGTCGAATTACGTTCGATTTTTTGCGGAATCGGTTGCCGCGTTGTGTTGCGGATGGTGCCAAAATCCGCGAAGGTTTACCCGGAGGTCTGCGTGGAGCGGACCTCGGCGAGACAAGCCCGACAGCGCAAGGAGGACGGTCCTGACCGAGACCGGCGCCGACCCCCGGACGATCGGGCCTAGCCGTAGCAACCGGAACAACGGCATGCCGGTCATCGAGATCGACCGGGTCAGCAAGACTTTCGCCGACTATGTCGCCGTCGCCGATGCCGACTTCTCCATCGGGGCAGGCGAATTCTTCTCCCTGCTCGGCCCCTCCGGCTGCGGGAAGACCACGACGCTGCGGATGATCGCCGGCTTCGAGACACCGACCTCCGGGGCTATCCGGCTGGAGGGCGTCGACGTCTCCCGGGTTCCCCCGCACAAGCGCAACGTCAACACCGTCTTCCAGCATTACGCGCTGTTCCCGCATATGACCGTCTGGGACAACGTCGCCTACGGGCCGCGCAGCCGAAAGAAGAGCAAGGGCGAGATCAAGAAGAGCGTCGACGAGATGCTCGACGTGGTGCGGTTGACCGACTTCGCGCTGCGCAAGCCCGCCCAACTCTCCGGCGGTCAGCAGCAGCGTGTCGCACTGGCCCGTGCGCTGGTCAACTACCCCAGCGCACTACTGCTCGATGAACCGCTCGGCGCACTGGATCTGAAGTTGCGCCACGCGATGCAGTTCGAGCTCAAGCGCATTCAGCGTGAACTCGGTATCACCTTCGTCTACGTCACCCACGACCAAGAGGAAGCGCTCACGATGAGCGACCGGATCGCGGTGATGAACGCCGGCAACGTCGAACAGATCGGCACCCCCACC
>NZ_JBIIOV010000052.1:0-18517 GCF_044342925.1 Mycobacterium sp.
CCCACACCCGCAGGGTGGAATCGGTCAGCTGCACGACGGACGCCTGAAAATGTGCGGCGTCGTTGGCCTCACCGGCCTTCTTGGCCTGCTCGGCGAACCCGGCGATCAGATCATCGGCGGCGCGGGTCCGTCCGGTCGCCGCGCCCACCTGCCGCAGGTTGTCCTGCCAGCGGGCACCCGGAGCTGCGCTGAACACCGTCGGGGCGATCGCCGCCAGCGCGGGGTAGGCCTGCGGGGCCAGCGACTGCGACCCCAGGATCAGGTCGGGCTTGGCCGCCGCGATCGCGGCCAAGTCCGGGTTGCCGCGGGTGCCGGCCGCCGGGACGTCGCGCACGACGGTGCCCAGATACGACGGCTGGCCGGTCGCACCGTCCGGCAGGGCGGCTGCCACGATCCGCGACTGCAGACCCAGCGCGCACAGGGCGTCGAGCTCGTCGCCGGCCAACGCCACGATCCGCATCGGGTCGGGCTTCACCAGGCTCTGGCCGGCGGCGTGCCGCACCGGGCCGGGAGGTGTGCCGTCCAGCCGGGCCGGATCCGGCGCGCAGGACTCGTCCGGCCGCCGCAGATTGCCCAGCACCCCGGCCGACGCGATTTTGGTGGTGCTTGTGACGACTGTGCTGGTGGATCCCGAAAAATCGGGCCCGGTCACCGGGGCGCTGGAGCCTGAGCAACCGCTGATTCCCGCTGCAACGGCCGAGACGGTGGCCACGATGGGCAACACGGCGCGGATCTGCACCCGGCGACGGTAGCACCCGTCCGTCCGCAAACCCCTTCTGACCTGGCCTTCGCCGTTGGTGATGCGAGGGTGTGACGCCAATTACGACAGAATGTAGGACCATGGGCCCGTAAGGGCTGGTTTGGGGATAGGATGCGCCGTAGATTTCTTGGGACATTCCCAGAGGGTTGGAGGATCTTGTGACAGCCGTAGTGCCCCCCCGTGGAGAACTAGAGGTCCGTCGCCCGGCGCCGCTGCCCAGCGGGCCAAAGGGCAACCTGATCTACAAGATCATTACGACGACCGATCACAAGCTGATCGGCATGATGTACATGGTCGCGTGCTTCACCTTCTTCGCCCTCGGTGGCCTGATGGCGCTGTTCATCCGGGCCGAGCTGACCGTCCCCGGTCTGCAGTTCCTGTCGAATGAGCAGTACAACCAGCTGTTCACCATGCACGGCACGGCGATGCTGCTGTTCTACGCGACCCCGATCGTGTTCGGGTTCGCCAACCTGGTGCTGCCCCTGCAGATCGGTGCTCCCGACGTCGCGTTCCCGCGGCTCAACGCACTGTCGCTGTGGCTGTTCGTCTTCGGTGCGATCATCGCCCTCGCCGGCTTCGTCACCCCCGGCGGCGCCGCCGACTTCGGCTGGACCGCCTACGTCCCGCTGTCGGACGTGGTGCATAGCCCCGGCGCTGGTTCCGACCTCTGGATCCTGGGCCTCGCCGTCGGCGGCTTGGGCACCATCCTCGGCGGCGTCAACATGATCACCACCGTGGTGTGCATGCGCTGCCCGGGCATGACCATGTTCCGGATGCCGATCTTCACCTGGAACATCTTCGTCACCAGCCTGCTGGTCGTCATGATCTTCCCGTTGCTGACCGCCGCGCTGTTCGGCCTGGCCGCCGACCGTCGTCTGGGCGCGCACATCTACGACCCGGCCAGCGGCGGCGTCACGCTGTTCCAGCATTTGTTCTGGTACTTCGGTCACCCCGAGGTCTACGTGCTCGCGCTGCCGTTCTTCGGCATCGTCTCGGAGATCTTCCCGGTGTTCTCCCGTAAGCCGATCTTCGGCTACTCCACGCTGGTCTACGCCACCATTGCCATCGCCGCGCTGTCGGTGGCGGTGTGGGCTCACCACATGTACGTCACCGGCGCGGTGCTGCTGCCCTTCTTCTCCTTCATGACGTTCCTGATCGCGGTGCCCACCGGCATCAAGTTCTTCAACTGGATCGGCACCATGTGGAAGGGCAAGCTCACCTTCGAGTCACCGATGCTGTTCTCCGTCGGCTTCCTTGCGGTGTTCCTGTGCGGCGGTTTGTCGGGTGTGCTGCTGGCCAGCCCGCCGCTGGACTTTCACGTCTCCGACTCCTACTTCGTGATCGCCCACTTCCACTACGTGCTGTTCGGCGTGATCGTGTTCGCCACCTACGCCGGCGTGTACTTCTGGTTCCCGAAGATGACCGGACGCCTGCTCGACGAGCGGCTGGCCAAGATCCACTTCTGGCTCACCATGATCGGCTTCAACCTGACGTTCCTGGTGCAGCACTGGCTCGGTGACGAGGGCATGCCGCGTCGCTACGCCGACTACCTGCCCACCGACGGGTTTACCACGCTGAACATCGTGTCCAGCATCGGTGCGGCGACACTGGGTGTGTCGATGCTGCCGTTCTTCTTCAACATCTTCAAGAGCTGGCGCTACGGCGAGATCGTCACCGTCGACGACCCGTGGGGTCATGGCAACTCCCTGGAGTGGGCCACCTCCTCCCCGCCGCCGCGGCACAACTTCACCGAGCTCCCCAACGTCCGTTCGGAGCGCCCGGCGTTCGAGCTGCACTACCCGCACATGGTCGACCGGATGCGGACCGAGGCCCACGTCGGTCGCACTCACCGCTAGGTAGGCGCCAAGAACGGCTGCGATGACCCCAGACAAGGTGTCGGTGCTGATCACCGTCACCGGGGTCGACCGTCCAGGCGTCACCTCGGCCTTATTCGAGGTGCTAGCCCGGTACCCGGTCGATCTGCTCAACGTCGAACAGGTGGTCATTCGCGACCGCTTGGTGCTCGGTGTGCTGGTCTCCGGCCACGCTGAGGTGGCCGACGGTCATGCGTTGCGCGGCGAGGTCACCGAGGCCGTTCGGCGGCTGGGACTCGACGTGCTCATCGAGCGCAGTGACGACGTCCCGGTGATCGCCGAACTCCCCACCCACACCATCGTGGTGCTCGGGCGCCCTATCACTGCGGCGGCGTTCGGGGCCGTCGCCCGCGAGGCTGCCGCGTTGGGCGTCAACCTCGACGTCATCCGCGGTATCTCCGACTACCCGGTGACCGGGCTGGAGCTGCGGGTCACGGTGCCGCCCGGTCTGCATGACGCCCTGCAGGCCGCGCTGGCCCGGGTCGGCGCAGAGCAGGCGGTCGACATCGCCGTCGAGGATTACACCCTGGAGCGGCGCAGTAAGCGGCTGATCGTGTTCGACGTGGACTCCACCCTGATCCAGGGTGAGGTCATCGAGATGCTCGCCGAACACGCCGGGGCCGGGGAGGCGGTGGCCGCCATCACCGATGCCGCCATGCGGGGCGAGATCGATTTCGCCGAGTCGCTGCACCAGCGCGTGGCCACCCTCGCCGGACTGCCCGCAGAGGTGCTCGACGCGGTCGCCGACCAGGTGGAACTGACGGCCGGTGCCCGCACCACCATCCGCACCCTGCGCCGCCTCGGCTTCTACTGCGGCGTGGTGTCCGGCGGGTTCCGGCAGGTGATCGACCCGCTGGCGCATGACCTGATGCTCGATTTCGTGGCCGCCAATCAACTCGAGGTGGTCGACGGCCGGCTCACCGGGCGGGTGGTGGGCCCGATCGTCGACCGGGCCGGAAAGGCCAAGGCGCTGCGCGACTTCGCCGAGCAGGTCGGCGTCCCGATGGAGCAGACGGTGGCCGTCGGCGATGGCGCCAACGACATCGACATGCTCAACGCCGCCGGTCTGGGAGTGGCGTTCAACGCCAAACCCGCGTTGCGTGAGGTCGCCGATGCTTCGCTGAACCACCCCTACCTGGACACCGTGCTGTTCATCCTGGGTGTCACCCGCGCCGAGATCGAGGCCGCCGACGCCGTCGACGGCGTGGTGAGCCGGGTGGAGATCCCGGCGGAGTAGCGATGGGGCACGATAGTCGGGTGACAGAGGTGCTCGACGACTCCACCCCGACGGACGGCTCCGACCCGACGGACGATGTCGATCCCGACTTGCTGATCGACTTCCGCGGCGTTCGGCTGCGCCGGGGCGGGCGGTTATTGGTCGGTCCGGTGGATTGGCAGGTCGAACTCGACGAACGCTGGGTGGTCATCGGACCCAACGGCGCGGGCAAGACGTCGCTGCTTCGAATGGCCGCGGCAATGGAACATCCTTCCGCCGGTTCCGCCTGGGTGCTCGGGGAGCGGCTGGGCCGGGTGGACATGGCGGAGTTACGGCAGCGGGTGGGTTTAAGCAGCGCCGCGCTGGCCCAGCGGATCCCCGACGACGAACTGGTCCGAGACCTGGTGGTTTCGGCGGGCTACGCGGTGCTGGGCCGCTGGCGCGAACAATATGACCATGTCGACTACGTGCGCGCGGTGGACACCCTGGAGAGCCTGGGCGCCGAGCACCTGGCGGACCGCACCTACGGCACGTTGTCGGAGGGCGAGCGCAAACGGGTGCTGATCGCCCGCGCGCTGATGACCGACCCGGAACTGCTGCTACTCGACGAACCCGCCGCCGGCCTGGATCTCGGCGGCCGCGAGGAACTCGTCGCCCGGCTGGCCGATCTGGCCGCCGACCCGGACGCCCCGGCCCTGGTGCTGGTGACCCACCACGTCGAAGAGATTCCGCCCGGCTTCAGCCACTGCCTGATTCTCTCGGAGGGGACGGTGGTGGCGGCTGGGCTGCTGAAGGATGTCATGACCGCAGAGAACCTGTCGGCCGCCTTCGGGCAGTCGATCGCCGTCGACATGATCGACGGCCGCTACTTCGCCCGCCGTGCCCGAACCCGCGCCGCGCACAGGAGGCGGTCATGAGCGACACGCCGGAGCCGGTGCCGGTACGGCCTGCGGCGACCGTGATGCTGGTGCGCGACACTCCTGTTCGGCCGACCGGCATCGAGGTGTTCCTGATGCGCCGCCACGCCGCGATGGAGTTCGCCGCCGGGATGACGGTGTTCCCCGGCGGCGGCGTGGACGACCGCGACCGCGACGCCGCACTGGTCGGCAACGGCGCCTGGTACGGGCCCGAACCGGTTTGGTGGGCACAACGATTCGGCATCGAGGCGGATCTAGCCGAGGCGTTGGTGTGCGCGGCGGCCCGGGAGACGTTCGAGGAGTCCGGGGTGCTGTTCGCCGGGCCGGCCGACGACCCCGACGGCATCGTCAGTGACGCATCGGTCTTTCACGGCCAGCGGGCCGCGCTGGAGGAGCGCAGTATGTCCTTCGGGGACTTCCTGCGCGCCGAGAACCTGGTGCTGCGTGCGGATCTGCTTCGGCCATGGGCCAATTGGGTGACCCCGAAGGAAGAGCGCACCCGCCGCTACGACACCTACTTCTTCGTCGGCGCACTGCCGGAAGGCCAGCGCGCCGACGCCGAGAACACCGAATCCGATCGGGCCGACTGGGCCAGCCCGGAGGCGGCCATCGACGATTTCGCCGAGGGCCGCGCGCTGCTGATGCCGCCCACCTGGACCCAGCTGGACTCCCTGGCCGGACGCACCGTCGCCGAAGTCCTTGCGGTGCAACGCCAGATCGTCGTCGTCGAGCCCAGCCTCACTGTGCTGGACGACGGCAACTGGGAGCTCGAGTTCTTCGACGCCGACCGTTATCTGCAGGCCCGTCGCCGCGCTTTGTCTCGTCTGCGGGAAGCCGGGCAGAGTTGAGCATGCGTGAATTCGTCAGCGTCCGCGTTAGCCGTATTGATGCACCGCATCGCCGCGACGACCAGCCGGGTATTGCCGCCCTGGTGCTGCACCGCGAGCCCACCAACGCGCTGACCCGGCAGGCCTACCGCGAACTGGCCTCCGCAGCCGAGGAGGTCGCGGCGCGCGACGACATCGCCGCGGTCATCCTGTTCGGTGGTCACGAGATCTTCTGCGCCGGCGATGACATGCCCGAGCTGAACACCCTGGACCGTGCCGAGGCCGAAGTCGCCGACCGGCTCCGCCGCCGCGCCCTGGACGCCGTGGCCGCCATCCCGAAGCCGACCGTCGCCGCGGTCACCGGGTACGCCCTGGGCGCGGGGTTGAGCCTGGCGCTGACCGCCGACTGGCGGGTGTCCGGGGACAACGCCAAGTTCGGCGCCACCGAGATCCTGGCCGGGCTGATACCCGGCGGCGGGGGATGCGCCCGGCTGGCCCGGACCGTCGGCGAGGCCCGCGCCAAGGAGTTGGCGTTCAGCGGACGCTTCGTGGGGGCCGAGGAGGCGTTGACGCTGCGTCTGGTGAACGAACTGGTGGCACCAGACCATGTCTATGACGAGGCCCTGAGCTGGGCGCGCCGCTTCATCGACGCTCCGGCGGCCGCGCTGGCCGGGGCGAAGGCGCTTATCGACGGCCGTCTTGACCATGACAGCGAGGTCGAGCGCTACGGCGAAGTTTTTGCAGCGGTAAACGGCCGTTAGGCTGCCCTGCATGACGACGACGGACGCCGGGGTTCCCCAGCCCAATCCGCACGCCACCGCCGAGCAGGTCGAGGCTGCACGACACGACACCAAGCTGGCCCAGGTGCTCTACCACGACTGGGAGGCCGAGTCCTACGACGAGAAGTGGTCGATCTCCTACGACCAGCGCTGCGTCGACTACGCCCGTGGCCGGTTCGACGCCATCGTGCCCACCGAAGAGCTGCGGAACCTGCCCTACGACCGGGCCTTGGAACTGGGCTGCGGCACCGGCTTCTTCCTGCTGAACCTGATTCAGGCCGGTGTGGCCCGGCGCGGCTCGGTGACCGACCTGTCGCCGGGGATGGTCAAGGTGGCCACCCGCAACGGGAAGTCGCTGGGCCTGGACATCGACGGCCGGGTGGCCGACGCCGAGGGAATTCCCTACAAGGACAACACCTTCGACCTGGTGGTCGGCCATGCGGTGCTGCACCACATCCCCGACGTCGAGAAGTCGCTGCGCGAAGTGGTCCGGGTGCTCAAGCCGGGCGGGCGGTTCGTGTTCGCCGGTGAGCCCACCACCGTCGGCAACGCCTATGCCCGCAGGCTCGCTGACCTGACCTGGAAAACCACGGTCAACGCGATGAAGCTGCCCGGACTGGGCAGCTGGCGGCGCCCGCAGGCCGAGCTTGACGAGAACTCCCGGGCCGCGGCGCTGGAGTGGATCGTGGACCTGCACACGTTCGAACCGGCGGATTTGGAGCGGATGGCCACCAACGCCGGTGCCGTGCAGGTCAGCACCGCCAGCGAGGAGTTCACCGCCGCGATGCTGGGCTGGCCGGTGCGCACCTTCGAGTCCACGGTTCCCCCGGGCAAGCTCGGCTGGCGCTGGGCGAAGTTCGCCTTCGGCGGCTGGACCACCCTGAGCTGGGTTGACGCCAATGTGTGGCGGCGGGTGGTGCCCAAAGGCTGGTTCTACAACGTCATGATCACCGGGGTCAAACCCTCCTGACGTTTAACCGCGCCGATGTCGCGTATCTGACCAGCGACGCCGGAACGGCCGCGCTGGCGGAGGTGGCGTGCTTCGCACTCACCGACGCCAGCCTGGTGGCTGACGTCGCCACCATTCGCGACCGGTTCGGTGCGCGCGGTGCCGCGCTGGCGGCGACGACGGTGCTGCGCCGTAAGGCCGTGACCAAGTTCGCCGGGCTGGCCGATGTCGGGCAGTGGCTGTTCACCGACGAGGCGCTGCAGCAGGCCACGACTGCCGCCGTTGCCCGCCACCGGGCGCAGCGGCTGGCCGGGCACACCGTCCACGACGCCACCTGCTCGGTGGGAACCGAACTGGCCGCGCTGCGCGATGTGGCGCCGGTGCTGCTCGGCAGCGACATCGATGAGGTGCGGTTGGCCATGGCGCGGCACAACGTCGCGGGTGTTGCGCTGTGCCGGGCCGATGCACTGCACCCGGTCAGCCGCGACGCCGTGGTACTGCTGGACCCGGGCCGGCGGTCCGGCGGCCGGCGGCGCTTCGACCCGCGCGCGTACGCCCCGCCACTGGACGACATCGCCGAGGTCTACCGGGGTCGCTCCACGGTGGTGAAGTGTGCCCCCGGCATCGACTTCGACGCGGTGGCGCAACTGGGATTCGACGGCGAGATCGAGGTGACCTCGTCGGCCGGTTCGGTGCGCGAGGCGTGCCTGTGGTCGCCGGCGCTGTCGACGCCGGGGGTTCGCCGACGGGCCACCGTGCTCGATCGCGACGAGCATGTCACCGACGCCGACCCCGACGGCTGCCCGGTCGCCCCTCCCGGCCGGTGGATCGTCGACCCGGACGGGGCAGTGGTCCGGGCTGGTCTGGTGCGCCAGTACGCCACCCGGCACGGTCTGTGGCAGCTCGACCCCGACATCGCCTACCTCACCGGCGACCGGCTGCCTGACGGCGTTCGTGGTTTCGAGATCCTCGATCAGCTTCCGCTGCGGGAAAAGATTCTGCGCCAAGTCCTTTCAGGCCGGGACTGCGGGACGCTGGAAATCCTGGTGCGCGGCGTGGGCGTCGACCCCGATGCGCTGCGCCGGCGGTTGCGACCGTCCGGGACGCAGCCGATCTCGGTGGTGATCACCCGGCTGGGCACCGGTGCGGCAGCTCGCGCGGTAGCTTTCGTCTGCCGGCCGTCCCGGTAGGCTGCCCGGTATGCGGCGAACCTCCGTTCTGGCGGCACCGCTGGTCACCGGTGCACTGCTGTCGGCGCCGCCGGTGTCGGCCGCGCCGGAATCCTGCGCCGCCTTCGGCGGCGTCGTACAGGGGGACACCTGCCGGGTGCAGGCCAGCACTGCGGAATACACGATCGACATGACGTTTCCGCTGGACTATCCGGACGAGCAGGCGCTCGTCGAGTACCTGACACAGACCAGGGACGGGTTTGTCAACGTCGGTCAGACACCCGACTTCCGCAGGATTCCGCACGAAATGGACGTTACGGCTGAATCTTTCGAGTCGGCCCAGACGCGCAGCGTCGTGCTGACCCTGTTCCAGGACGTCGGTTCCGCCCACCCGACCACCTGGTACAAGTCGTTCACCTACGACGTCGGTAATCGGCGGCCCGTCACCTTCGACACCCTCTTCGCGCCCGACGTCAAGCCGTTGGACGCCATCTTCCCGATCGTGCAGCGCACGCTGGAGGGTGAGACCGGCCTGGTGGGCAGCATTCCGCCCGGTGACGGTCGCGACCCCGCGCACTACCAGAACTTTGCCGTCACCGACGACTCGGTGATCTTCTTCTTCGGTCGCGCCGAGTTGCTGCCGTCATTCGCCGGTGCTACGTCGGTGACGTTGCCGCGCAACGAGATTCCGCCGTTGCAGCTCTAGGGCCGAATTGCCCGGCTCCTCCTCGGGCGCGGGGCGCCCGCATCGTCGCCGGACGGATCAGTCGGGACTGAAGCTGTACACCTGTCCTGCGCTGGTGGCCGCCACCACCCGTCGGTCGAACCCGACGGACACCCCGACCGGGAATCCGCCCGCATCCGGCAGCCGGTAAGTGTTGATCGTGCGGCCGCCGTCAGCGGGGTCGAATGCCAACAGCGACTGGCTCTTCGGACCGTCGGCGACCACCGTGTAGGCGACCTGTCCGCCGGCCTGGCTCGAGGTGGTCAGCGGCGTGACGTCATCGCGGCGCCACGCCATCTCGGCGTGGTCACCCGAATCCTGCAGGGCCACCAGGCGGGTGTCCGGGCCGCCGCCGGTGATGATCAGCCCGCCGGGTGCCACCGTCGGCGGGGTCTGGGGCTGAAACTCAAGGGAGAACGACCATTTCGGCTTCCCGCTGGTGGCGTCCAGTGCCCACAGCTGCTTATCCCGGCCGTTGACATAGACCGTTGTGCCGTCCGCGGAGAGAACGGGGCTGGCGATCACCCCGGCGGGCACCGCGTCGCTGGTCCATTCGCGGGTCAGCAGCGCCGGCTGGCCCGGCTGGTAGCGCAACGCCGTCAGCACAGGCGCTTTCGCGCCGGGCTGCCACACCCCGAGCACCGCCATCCCACTGGCCGCTGAGAACGCCGGTGCGGAGGCCACCGGGCAACCGGGCAGGGATTGCTGGCAGTCGGTCAGTCCGCGGAACGGATCGGTCGGGTCGACGCCGTCGACCAGGTCCAGCGGCGTGCCCACCACCACGCCGCGGTGGGAGTCGAACACCAGGACCTGCCCAAGGTGCGTCACCACCAGTAACTGGCCGTTGCCCAGGAACCGGGGGGTGGTCGGCATCCCGATGACGTTGGTGCGCCAGCGCACCCACTGAGTCGGCGGGTAGGACATCATCAGACCCGGCTGGCCGATGTAGAGGTTGTCGAACCCGTCGAACATCGGGCTGGAGAACCCACCGCCGAGCACCATCCGGGTGCACCAGCGCTGCCGGCCGTTGTTGTCGTTCTCCCACACCATCAGCGAGCAGCCGCCGGCGGTCTGTCCGTTGACCGCCAGGTAGCCGTCGCCGCCGAGTGCCGGGGCGGCCCCCAGTTCGCCCTTGACCGAGCGGCTCCAGGTCAGCGTCAGCTCCGAGGCACCCGCGGTCGGGGAGTAGCTGCTGTTCTCGGCGGTGGCGTACTGGGCCGGCCAGCCGCGGCCCGCGGTGGACTCCACCCAGGAGTCGGTGGTGCCGCAGGCGGTCAGCGAGCCGGTCAGCAGTGTCGTCGACGCCAGCGCGAGCACGCGCGGCAGCACCGGTGTCCTGGCCATCCAGGGCAGACTAATGCCTCGGTGTGCCTCCGCCGTGTATCCCGTTAGGCTCTAGCGCCATGACGAGCATGTGGGGCGCGCCGATCCACAAGCGCTGGCGGGGCTCCCGGCTGCGTGACCCGCGCCAGGCCAAGTTCCTGACCAAGGAATCGCTGCGGTGGGTCATCGCCAACCGCGCCTACACGCCCTGGTATCTGGTGCGCTACTGGCGGCTGTTGAAGTTCAAGCTGGCCAACCCGCACATCATCACCCGCGGCATGGTGTTCCTCGGCAAGAACGTCGAGATCCACGCCACCCCCGAACTGGCTCAGATGGAGATCGGCCGGTGGGTGCACATCGGCGACAAGAACACCATCCGCGCCCACGAAGGCTCGCTGCGGCTGGGCGACAAAGTGGTGTTCGGTCGGGACAACGTCATCAACTGCTACATCGACATCGAGTTCGGCGAGTCGGCGCTGATGGCCGACTGGTGCTACGTCTGCGATTTCGACCACAAGATGGACAACATCGAGCTGCCCATCAAGGACCAGGGCATCGTCAAGACCCCGGTGCGCATCGGGCCCGACGTGTGGATCGCCGCCAAGGTGACCGTCCTGCGCGGCACCACCATCGGCCGCGGCTGCGTGCTCGGCGCGCATGCGGTGGTCAAGGGCGACATCCCGGACTACTCGATCGCCGTCGGCTCGCCGGCCAAGGTGGTCAAGAACCGCAAGCTGGCCTGGGAGACCACCGCCGCGCAGCGTGCCGAACTTGCGGCTCACCTGGCCGACATCGAACGCAAGAAGGCCTCGCGCTAGATCAGCGGTCCGGCAGCGCCCGTTCGACGATCGGCCGGCGCGCCAGCGGCTCGCGTTGCCGTCGTTTGGCCGCCAGGTAGACCTGCCCGGTCGCGGCGGCCACCGAATGCCAGTCGAAGTCGGAGGTGAGCCGCTCGCGCGCCGCCACCGCGCGCTGCTGGGCGGCGGCGGGATTGTCGAGCACGGTGCGCACCGCCTGCGCCAGAGCCGCGACATCGCGAGGCGGGCAGGACATTCCGGTGACGCCGTCGACCACCGCCTCGCCCAAACCGCCGACGTTGGTGGTCACCAGGGGAGCGCCGGCGGCGATGGCCTCCAGCGCAACGATGCCGAACGGCTCGTAGTGGCTGGGCAGCACCGCGATGTCCACCCGGTGCAGCAGCCGTAGCAACTCGTCGTGATCCACCCGGCCGACGAAGCGCACGCACTTGAGAGCCTTGTGCTTCCGGGCGACCTCGACCAGCCAATCCTGCTGGGTGCCGTCGCCGGCGATGGTCAGCGTGGTGCCGGGGTGGGTGCGCCGGATGCGGGGCAGCGCCGCGATGGCGTCCTGGATGCCCTTCTCGTACTCCAGGCGACCGAAGTACAGCAGCTCGGGCGGTCCGGTGTGGGGCCGTCGCGGCGCGAAAGCCCAATGGCTGGAGTCGATTCCGTTGGGGATCACGCTGATCTGGGCGAGTTCGGGGCCGAACAGGTCGGCGATCTCGGTGGCCATCGACGCCGAGCAGGCGATCAGCGAGTCGGACTCGCGGGCCAGCCACGACTCCAGTGCGTGCACCTGCCGGCTGATCGGTCCCGACACCCATCCGGAGTGCCGGCCGGCCTCGGTGGCGTGCACCGTGGAAACCAATGGGAGGTCGAAGAATTCGGCCAGCGCGACCGCCGGATGGGCCACCAGCCAGTCGTGGGCGTGGACCACATCAGGTGTCCAGTCGCCATGCAGATGCATGCCGGCGCGGATCATCGCGTGACCCATGGCCAACGTCCAGGCCATCATGTCGCTGCCGAAGTCGAACTCGTGCGGGTCGTGCGCCGCGGCGATGACCCGGACGCCCTCGCTGCGTTCGTCGGTGGTCGGGTGGCTGGCCGGGTCGGTGCCCGACGGCTGACGGGACAGCACCACCACCTCGTGGCCCTCGGCGGCCAGGGCCGTTGCCAGCTGGTAAACGTGGCGTCCCAGCCCACCGACGACGACGGGTGGGTACTCCCACGACACCATCAGGATTTTCATGCGCCCAGGATTCTCATGCGCGGGGCAGCCGCCGGGCGTCCAGCCCGCCGAACAGTCCGTCGGCGCGGTTCCAGCCCGCGGCCAGCCTCTCGGCGGCGTCGCGGCGGCCGGCGGCGAGTGCGTCGGCGATCTCCCGGGTGGCGTGGGCGTGCAGGTGCGCCCGGTAGCGGGCGTAGTCGGCCGCCGAGTCCATGCTGACCATGAACGGCCAGTCGCTGGACACCGTCAGCAGCGTCTCGCGCAGAATCTGGTCGGCCACCAGGTCGCGCGACGACGCGGCGTCGGCCTGGGCCAGCGCCTTGTCGACGCATCCCAGCGCGGTGTCGACCACCTCGGCGTTGAGCTGGACCAGGTCGGCCACCTTCTCGCCGGCCCACACCTGCCAGTCCTTGCCCGAACCCCACGAGCTGGGCGGCAATTGCACTGGGGCGCCGACGAATCCGTTCTCCTTGGCCTGCCGCAGCGTGCCTACCTGGACACCGGCCTCGGGCAGCGCGCGCAGTAGCCGTTCCAGCCAGACCGGACCCTCGTACCACCAGTGCCCGAACAGTTCGGTGTCGAATGCGGCCACCACGTGCGCGGGCCGGCCGATGCGCGCGGACTCCGAGATCAGCCGGTCGCGGACCAGGCCGACGAAGTCGTCGACGTGGGCGTCGACCGCCCGGTCGGCGCGGGCGGCGTCATACGGAGCTTTGGCCTGCGAGTCGACGCCGCGGCCGGTGACCCGGGCCGGCTTGAGGCCGGTGAGGTGGTCGTAGGTGTGGAAGTCCCGGTAAGCGGCGTGCCCGGGATAACCGGACCGCGGCGACCAGACCCGGTAGCTGACCTGCAGATCGCGGCCGAAAGCCACCACGTCGGTGTCCCCGACCGGGCGGCCGAGCGCGGTGTCCCCGTGCAGTGACGGCCCGTCGACCATGAAGTGGCCGACGCCCGCGGCGGCGTAGTCGCGTTCCATGCCGGGCGCGTAGGCGCATTCCGGCGCCCAGATGCCCGACGGGATGTGACCGAGCCGCTGGCCGGCGTCGGCCAGGCCCTCGCGCAGCGCGAACTCCCGCAGCCGCGGCGCCAGCAGCGGCTGGAAAGGGTGGGCCAGCGGGCCGCCGAGCAGTTCCACCGTGCCCGCGTCGATGAGTTGACGCAGCAGTGGGCTGGCACCGTGGCGCCACATCCCGGTGAAGTCCTCCAGTGCGGCGGTGGCTTCGTCGTACTCCCGAACACCGAAGGCCCGCAACGCTTCCGGTGTGGTGGCCGTACCCGTCGCCGCCCCGGTCGGGGTGCGCAGGTTCGCCGCTTCCAGCGCGCGCAGCTGCCAGTTGGCCAGCCAGCGGTGCATCCCGTCCAGGCAGTAGGGGTCGTCCAACTGCGCGGTGACCACCGGCGTCAGACCGAGGGTGATCAGTCCGCTGCGGTCCTCGGCGGCCAGCGTCCGCAGCACTCGCAGCAGCGGCAGGTAGGCCGCCGCCCAGGACTGGAACAGCCATTCCTCGCCCACCGGCCAGCGGCCGTGGTGGGCCAGCCAGGGCAGATGGGTGTGCAGGACGAGGCTGAACTGGCCGGGTACCGCCCCGGGATTCTGCGGGCTCACGGCCGAACCGTGATCGCCAGCAGATCCAGGCTGTCATCGATGTCGCGGGCCGCCGCCGCGACGCCGTCGATGTCGCGGGCCGCCGCCGCGACGCCGTCGATGTCGCGTTCCCCTTGGGGGAGGATCTCGAAGTCCTCGCAGCGCACCGCGGCCACGTCGGCCAGCAGGTCGTCGGACCACGGGGCGTCGGCCAGCGCCCGGGCGATCTGGGCGTCGATGATCGAACCGCCGTGCCGGGCGTCCATCTCGGCTAACCGTGGGCCATGAAAGACCCCGTACATGCCCTCGACCCGGAAGCCGCCCTGTTCCAGCAGTTCCCGCAGTTCAGCGGCGTTGAGTTCGCGGGTGTGGAACGGATTGAGCGGGGTGTCGCTACCCGGGGTGAAGGTAATCCGGTTCGGCGTGGACATCAGCAGGCGCCCGCCGGGCCGCAGCACCCGTGAACATTCGGTGACAAACTGTGGCTGATCCCACAGATGCTCGATGACCTGGAAGTTCACCACGACGTCCACCGAGGCGTCGGGGATCGGCAGAGCCACCAGATTGGCCGCCAGCACCTGCACCCGGGGGTAGCGGTTGCGTACGTGTTCGACCGTCGCCGCGTCGTAATCCACAGCCACCACCCGGCGCGCCACCGAGGCCAGCAGATCGGCCCCGTAGCCCTCCCCGCAACCGGCTTCAAGGACGTCTTGACCTGCGCAGATATCCACGCAGCGGAGGTAGGCGACCTCGTGGCGGCGGAACCAGTAGTTCTCCTCCGCCAAGCCCGGCACCGTCCGCTCGCCGGTCAGCGGCAGACCGCCGTCGGGGGCGTCCGTCAGGTGTGCACTCATCGCAGGGAAGGCTAACCCGCCGCCGTTCATTCGCGTACCCGCCGGATGACGGGCCTGCAGGAACACCCTCGGCGGCAAGCTATCGTAGGGAGCGATCCACCATAAGTTACTGGCTAGTAACCTACGCGTGGTCAGCGGATGTGACCCGATAAACATGCAACCGCCCCCGGTCGCATGACCCCTTCCCAGGAGGACTAGTTAAGCCATGACCAACATCGTGGTTCTGATCAAGCAGGTCCCGGACACCTGGTCAGAGCGCAAGCTTTCCGACGGTGACTGGACCCTCGACCGCGACGCCGCCGACGCGGTGCTCGACGAGATCAACGAGCGGGCCGTCGAAGAGGCGCTGCTGATCAAGGAGCGGGAAGGCGGCGACAGCACCGTGACCGTGCTGACCGCCGGCCCGGAGCGGGCCACCGAGGCCATTCGCAAGGCGCTGTCGATGGGCGCCGACCGCGGCGTGCACCTGCTCGACCCGAGCATGGCGGGCTCCGACATGGTGCAGACCGGTTGGGCCCTGGCGCGTGCGCTGGGCACCATCGAGGGCACCGACCTCGTCATCGCCGGCAACGAGGCGACCGACGGCACCGGTGGAGCGGTCCCGGCGATCATCGCCGAGTACCTCGGCCTGCCGCAGCTGACGCACATGCGCAAGATCGTCGTCGAGGGCGGCAAGATCAGCGGTGAGCGCGAGACCGACGAGGGCGTCTTCAGCGTCGAGGCCGATCTGCCGGCCATCGTCAGCGTCAACGAGAAGATCAACGAGCCGCGCTTCCCGTCCTTCAAGGGCATCATGGCCGCCAAGAAGAAGGAAGTCGCGACCCTGACGCTGGCCGACATCGGTGTCGAGGCCGACGAGGTCGGGCTGGCCAACGCCGGCTCCACGGTGATCTCCTCCACCCCGAAGCCGCCGAAGACGGCCGGCGAGAAGGTCAGCGACGACGGTGACGGCGGCGCCAAGATCGCCGAGTACCTGGTCTCGCACAAGATCATCTAGGCCTGCTCGTCTCCTCACACCTGTCTCCCCAAACCTCCCACTTTCCGAGAAAGAGAACTCCCAATGGCTGAAGTACTCGTGCTCGTCGAGCACTCCGAGGGCGCGGTGAAGAAGGTCACCGCCGAGCTCCTGACCGTCGCCCGTTCGCTGGGTGAGCCGTCGGCCGTGGTCATCGGTGCGCCCGGCACCGCCGCCCCGCTGGTCGAGGACCTCAAGGCCGCCGGTGCGGCCAAGATCTACGTCGCTGAGTCCGACGACGCGGAGAAGTACCTGGTCACTCCGTTCGTCGACGTGCTGGAGAGCCTGGTCGAGTCGGCAAGTCCGGCCGCCGTGCTGCTGCCGGCCACCGCCGACGGCAAGGAGATCGCCGGCCGGCTGGCCGCCCGGATCGGCTCCGGCGTGCTCTCCGACGTCGTCGACATCAAGCCCGGTGGCACCGCCGTCCACTCGATCTTCGGTGGCGCGTTCACCGTCGAGGCCAAGGTCAACGCCGAGGTGCCGGTGATCACCGTGCGTCCCGGTGCGATCGACGCAGCGCCCAGCCCGGCAGCCGGTGAGCTGGTGACCGTGGCGGTGCCCGCCCCGGCGCCCAACGCCGCCCGGATCACCGCCCGCCAGCCCGCGGTGGCCGGTGACCGTCCGGAGCTCGCCGAGGCCAGCATCGTGGTCGCCGGTGGCCGCGGTGTCGGCAGCGCGGAGAAGTTCAGCATCGTCGAGGATCTCGCGGACTCGATGGGCGCTGCCGTCGGCGCCTCCCGCGCGGCCGTCGACTCGGGCTACTACCCGGGCCAGTTCCAGGTCGGCCAGACCGGTAAGACCGTCTCGCCGCAGCTGTACATCGCCCTGGGCATCTCCGGAGCGATCCAGCACCGGGCCGGCATGCAGACCTCGAAGACCATCGTCGCCGTCAACAAGGACGAAGAGGCGCCGATCTTCGAGATCTCCGACTACGGCGTGGTGGGCGACCTGTTCAGCGTCACTCCGCAGCTGACCGAGGCCATGAAGGCCCGGCGCGGCTAGAGCCCGGAAGGTTCAGCGAAAAGGCTCCCGACATCGCGTCGGGAGCCTTTTCGTTTGCCGTCGGTATCCTGAACAGGCCATGAGCCAGCCCCGCTCGGTCTATCTCGACCACGCAGCCACCACCCCGATGCACCCACAGGCCATCGAGGCGATGACGGCCGCGCTGAGCACCGTCGGTAATGCCTCCTCGCTGCACACCGCGGGTCGCGCTGCCCGGCGCCGGCTGGAGGAGGCCCGCGAAAGCCTGGCCGCCCGGCTCGGCGCGCGGCCGTCGGAGGTCATCGTCACCGCCGGCGGCACCGACAGCGACAACCTCGCCGTCAAGGGCATCTACTGGGCTCGCCGCGACGCCGATCCCGGCCGCCGGCGCATCGTCACCACCGCTATCGAGCACCACGCCGTCCTCGACGCCGTGCAGTGGCTGGCCGAACACGAGGGCGCCGCGGTGACCTACCTGCCGTGCGAGTCGGACGGCACCGTGACGGCGGTGGCGCTTCGCGAAGCGCTCAGCGCGCACGACGACGTGGCCCTGGTCTCGGTGATGTGGGCGAACAACGAGGTCGGCACCATCATGCCGATCGCCGAGATGGCTGCTGTGGCAGCAGAATTCGGTGTGCCGATGCACAGCGACGCGGTGCAGGCCGTGGGTCAGGTGCCGCTGGATTTCGGCGCCTCCACGCTGGCCGCGATGAGCATCACCGCGCACAAGTTCGGCGGCCCGACCGGTGTGGGTGCGCTGCTGCTGCGCCGCGACGTCGGCTGCGTGCCGCTGCTGCACGGCGGCGGTCAGGAACGCGACGTGCGCTCGGGCACCGTCGACGTCGCCGGTGCGGTGGCCATGGCTGCGGCCGCCGACATCGCCGTGGAGTCCCGGGAAGCCACCGCCGCCCGGCTGACCGCGCTGCGGGACCGGCTCATCGACGGCGTGCTCGACTCCATCGACGACGTCACGGTGAATGGCGCGCCCGACCCGCGGCGACTGCCCGGTAACGCGCACTTCACCTTCGCCGGCTGCGAGGGCGATTCGCTGCTGATGCTGCTCGACGCCAACGGAATCGAATGCTCCACCGGGTCGGCGTGCACCGCCGGGGTGGCCCAGGCCTCCCACGTGTTGCTGGCGATGGGCGCCGACGCCGACCACGCCCGCGGATCGCTGCGGCTGTCGCTGGGGCACACCAGCACCGAGCAGGACGTCGACGCCGCACTGCGGGTGCTGCCCGCCGCCGTCGACCGCGCCCGCCAGGCCGCACTGGCCAGCGTGGCGCTGGGCGGGCCGCGATGAGAGTGCTCGCCGCGATGAGCGGTGGGGTGGATTCCTCGGTGGCCGCGGCCCGCATGGTCGACGCCGGCCATGAGGTCGTCGGTGTGCATCTGGCCTTGTCGCACGCCCCCGGCGCGCTGCGCACCGGCTCGCGGGGCTGCTGCTCCAAGGAGGACGCCGGTGACGCCCGCCGGGTAGCCGACATCCTCGGAATCCCTTTCTACGTCTGGGATT
>NZ_JBIIOV010000265.1:0-15223 GCF_044342925.1 Mycobacterium sp.
CCGTGCGTGCGGTGCAACGAGCGGATCAAGTTCTCGGCACTGTCCGCGCGGGCGCTGGCACTGGGTTTCGACGCGGTGGCCACCGGGCATTACGCCCGGCTGTCGCAGGGCCGGTTGCGCCGCGCCTTCGACCGGGACAAGGACCAGTCCTACGTGCTCGGTGTGCTCACCGCCGAGCAGTTGCGGCACGCGGCCTTCCCGATCGGCGACACGGGCAAGCCCGAGATCCGCGCCGAAGCGGCCCGCCGCGGCCTGGCGGTGGCCGACAAGCCCGACAGCCACGACATCTGCTTCATCCCCTCCGGCGACACCCAGGCGTTCCTGGGTGCGCGCATCGGGGTGCGGCCCGGCACGGTCGTCGACGCGGACGGGTCGGTGCTGGCCCGCCACGACGGCGTGCACGGCTTCACCATCGGTCAGCGCAAGGGGCTGGGCATCCCCGGCCCCGGGCCGGACGGCCAACCGCGCTACGTCACCGCTATCGACGCCGAGACCGGCACGGTGCGGGTCGGTGGCGCCGACGATCTGGACACCTGGTCGCTGACCGGACGTGACCCGGTGTTCACGTCCGGTGCGGCCCCCGCCGGCCCGATCGAGTGCGAGGTGCAGGTCCGCGCGCACGGCGGAGTGGCGCCGGGGGTGGCACAGTTCGCCGACGGACGGCTGGCCGTGACGTTGCGCGCCCCACTGCGCGGCGTGGCGCCCGGGCAGACGATGGTGCTCTACCGTCCCGACCCCGGCGGCGACGAAGTGCTCGCCAGCGCCACCCTGAACGGTTAGGTGAATCCGGCACCCTGGCCGGTCAGGCCAGGATCCGGCACCCTGGCCCCGGTCAGGCCAGGATCCGGCACCCTGGCCCCGGTCAGGCCAGGATCCGGCTCAGGATGTTCGACAGCACCGCCTCGGTGATGGTGTCCGGAAAGTCGCAGAACGTCACCTCCACGACCACCGACGATTTCAGCCGGTAGTCCCGGCCGCAGGAGGCCAGCCGCATCCGCACCGATGCGGAGTCGGCCGTCCAGTCGCCGACCAGGAAACGTCCGTAAAACGTGTCGGCGCAACCGATGACGTCGTTGCGCAGTCGGGCGAAGGCCCGCCTGGCGGCCGTGGCGTCGTCGTAGGCGGCTGCGGCCTCGGAGATGCGCTCGCTGTCGGCGTCGATTCGGTAGCTGGTCTTGCGGAAGTCTTCGGTGTCGGGTCCGAACGTCGCGCTGTCGGCGAAGGCGAACTGGCACACCGGCGGCACCGCCCTGGCCGGTTCGTGGTCGTCGATCGGAGCCTTGCCGTTCATGCCGGGACTGACCGTCAGGGCCAGGCTGTCGGTGACGGCCCGCATCTGGGCGGGCCCCAGCAGGACGCCGTCGACCTTGATGACGCCGCCCGGTGTCTCGCTCGATACCGGCAGCGCGGCCCCGTCGACCCGCTGGGTGCATCCGGCTGCCAGCACAGCCGCGGTGCAGATGAGTGCGAGCCAGAGTTTCATGACCACCGCATGCCCCAGACGGGGGTGTTTAATCCCGCTCGAATACGGTTGCGACGTGAGTGTTCTGGCAGCGGGGACCGGGATCGGCTCCTGGCCCGGTGTCAGTCCGCGCCAGGCGGCCGAGGTGATCGTCGGGGAACTGACGAGCCTTCCGTACCTGCCCGAGTTGCCGGCCCGCGGCGTCGGCGCCGACATGATCGGCCGGGCCGGTGCGCTCCTGGTCGACATTGCCGTCGACGTGGTGCCACGCGGCTACCGCATCGTCGCCCGGCCGGGTTCGGTCAGCCGCCGCGCGGCCAGCCTGCTCGACGAGGACATCGACGCCCTGGAAGAGGCCTGGGAGAAGGCGGGCGGAGCGCAGCCGGGTCGGGTGGTCAAGGTGCAGGCGGCCGGTCCGATCACCCTGGCGGCGCAACTGGAATTGGCCAACGGTCATCGCGCGATCACCGACCCCGGCGCGGTGCGTGATCTGACGTCCTCGCTGGCCGAAGGCATGTCGGTGCACCGCGCCACGTTGTCCCGTCGGCTCGGCGTCCCGGTGGTGGTGCAGTTCGACGAGCCGCTGCTGCCGGCCGCGCTGGCCGGTCGGCTGACCGGGGTGACCGCGCTGAGTCCCGTCCACCCCGTCGACGAGGCCGTGGCGATCGGTCTGCTCGACCACTGCGTGTCCACCGTGGGCGGTGAGGTTCTGCTGCACTGCTGCGCCGCCGAGCTTCCGTGGAAGCTGTTGCTTCGCAGTCACATTCAGGGGGTCTCTGTGGACGTGTCGACGTTGGGCGGCCAGGATCTCGACGGGCTCGGAGAGTTCGTCGACTCCGGCCGCACTGTGGTGCTCGGCGTGGTGCCCACCGCTGCGTCCGGCACCCCTCCGTCGGTGGACGAACTGGCCGGTGCGGCGGCCGCCGTGATCGACCGGCTGGGCTTTTCCCGGGCGGTGCTGACCGAGCGGGTGGGGATCAGTCCGAGTTGCGGTCTGGCGGGGGCCACCGATGCCTGGGCGCGCATCGCCACCGGGCTTACCCAGCGCACCGCCGCCGCGATCGCCGACGATCCGGAGATCCCCGCCCGACACCAGTAGTGATCTCGCGCCAAGGTGACTTTCGTCCCTAGCTCATGCCGTCCCTGCGGAGTTGGCTGTGAGTGATCAGACCACCGGTCTGTCATCCAATCGGCGTATTCAATACGGGGGAATTCGGCATGCGTGCTTCTGTGGACGGCAATGGCCAGGGCAAGGCGAGGGGGAGCCGGTCTGGCGGGCGTCCGATTGCGGTGGCCCGCGGCGCGCAGGAGCCGATCACCCCGGGGTATGCCCGTCACATCGGCCGGGTGGGCGCGCTGGCCGTGAGCCTGGGGGTCGGTGCGGCGATCGTCTCGATGCCGGTGGTCTATGCCGATACCCGTGGTTCAGGTGGGTCGACGGGTTCGTCTGATTCGTCGCCGTCTGATTCGTCGCCGTCGGATTCGCCGCCGTCTGATTCGCCGCGGGCGCCACGCGGTTCGCGCGGATCGGTCCAGGAGCCGACGCAGGATTCGGCCGAGTCGGGGGCGGCCCCGTCGGCAGAGTCGACCTCTGAGCCGGCCGATTTCGGTGCGGCTGATTCGGCTGGCTGGCGTGATTCGGTAGGGGATACGCCGGTTGCGCAGGTGGATGTGCCCCGGAACCGTCGCGCAGAGACGGCACCGGTCGGCGATCGAAGCGGTGTCAGTGCGCCGAATGTTGTTCAAGAGCCGGAGGTCCCGAGCAGCCCGGCCGTTGAGGTGCCTGCACCTGCATCGGTCGTGGCCCCGGTGAGCGGTGGTGGAGCAGGGGGGGCGACTGCCCCGGCGCCGGTGGATTCGGGGACCGGATCGTCGCTTGCGGCGGTCGCGACGGAGTCGGCGACTTCCGTGTCACCTCCGGTGATGACGGTATCGCCACGGTTTGCCGGTGCGGGTTCGGTGTCGGATCTGGGTCCGGATCTGTTGTCGTGGTTGACCACCGGGGGCGGTGGTGACGGGCCGGCCGCGGCGCCGTTGATGTGGACGGCGGTGGCGTTTTCGCGTCGGGAACTGGGTGGTCGGTCGCGGACGGCGGCGCCGGCGGCCACCGTCAGCAGCGGTGAGCCGCAGCCTGCCATGTCGACGTTGTTCGCTCCGCAGGCGGCGACGGTCGCCGTGGATCCGGTGGCATCGTTCGTGCGGTTGTTCATCGGTGACGGCACCAAGGACAACCCGAATGCGGGCTTGTTGTTCGGCAGCGGTTACAGCTTTACCGGGGTTTCTGATTGCCCGACGGGTGCGTGCAACGGCGGTAACGCCGGGTTGTTGTGGGGCAACGGCGGCAACGGTTTCAACGGTGGGGCCGGGGGGTCGGCGGGCTGGCTGGTCGGTGACGGCGGGGCCGGCGGTGCCGGTGTGGCGACGGTCAACAACGGAGCCGGCGGCAACGGCGGGCGGGCCGGGTTGTTGTTCGGTAACGGTGGCGCCGGCGGGGATGCGGCTGCGGTGGTGGTCTACGGGCCGGCCGGTGCTGAGGGTCTGGCGCACGCGGCGGGAACCGGCCTGCCAATCCTGCGTGTGACCTACGGAGTGGCCGGCACTGGAGGGACGGCCGGCCTGCTGACCGGTGACGGCGGTAACGGCGGCAATGGTGCCGATGGTGTGTTGCCCGGTGAGGCCGGCAGCCCCGGTGGTGACGGTGGTGATGCCCCCGGCCTGATCGGTAACGGCGGTAACGGCGGCAACGGCGGTCGGGGTGCTGCGGGCGCGGCCGGGGTCAATGGTGCGACCCCGGGTGCGTCGGGCACCGCGGGTGGGCGTGGTGGTGACGGTGGTGCCGGCGGCAGCGGTGGTGCCGGCGGATCGGTTTCGGGTAACGGCGGCAACGGCGGTCTGGGTGGTGCCGCGGGTGCCGGTGGCCGGGGTGGTTCGGGGTTGGCTGGTGCCGATGGTGTCGGTGCCGGGGCGGCCGGTCAGGACGGCGGTGCCGCGGGTGCCGGCGGTGCCGGCGGCAACGGTGGTGCCGGCGGCGCTGCCGGGGCGGCGGGCGGCTCAGTCGGTGATCTGCCCGGGCGAGCGGGCTCCGGTGGTGCCGGTGGTGCAGGTGGCGGAGCGGGTTCGGCCGGTGCCGGTGGTCGGGGGGTGGCCGGTTCGGCGGGCACCAGCACCTCGCGTGACGGTGTGGCCGGTGGCGCTGGTGGGCGCGGCGGTGCCGGCGCGGACGGCGGTCTCGGGGGTGCCGGCGGTCTGGCCGGCGCCGGGCAGGGCGGTATCAACGGTGTCAACGGAACCACCGGCCTGGCCAGCGCTGGTGGCCGCGGTGGTTCCGGCGGTGCGGGCGGGTCCGGGTTCAACGCCTCGGCGCTGACCGATGGCAGTGCGGGCGGCAACGGCGGTTCCGGCGGCGCGGGCGGGGCCGGCGGCAACGCCGGTGTCGGGTCGACTGCGGCGGTCGGTGGTGCCGGCGGTGCTGGTGGTAACGCCGGGGCTGCAGGTTCGGGTGCCCGTGGTGCCAGCGGATTTGCCGGAACGGCCGGTACGCGTGATGGCACTGCGGGGCGCGCCGGTGGGGCCGGCGGCAACGGCGGTAACGGTGGCGTCGGCGGTGTCGGCGGTGTGGGCACCAACGGCGGTGCCACCGGAACTACGGGCACCACCGGGGTGGCCAGTAGCGGCGGTCGCGGTGGTGCCGGCGGAACCGGCGGGTCCGGGTACAACGCTTCGGCGCTAACGGATGGCAGTGCGGGCGGCAACGGTGGTTCCGGCGGCGCCGGTGGTGCCGGTGGTAACGCCGGTGTCGGGTCGAATGCCGCGGCCGGCGGGTCCGGTGGTGCCGGTGGTAACGCCGGGGCTGCGGGCTCGGGTGCCCGTGGTGCCAGCGGAGTAGCCGGAACTGCCGATTCGCGCGATGGCACCGCGGGGCGCGCGGGCGGTCCGGGTGGCAATGGCGGCAATGGCGGTATCGGTGGTGCCGGGGGGCTGGGCAGCAAGGGCGGTGCCAACGGAGCCACCGGTGCCACCGGTGGGGCTAGTAGCGGTGGCCGCGGTGGTGCCGGCGGAACCGGCGGCGCCGGTTACAACGCGTCGGCTCTGACCAACGGAAGCGCGGGGGGCGACGGCGGTGCCGGCGGGGCCGGCGGGGTCGGCGGTAACGCCGGCGTCGGGTCGAATGTGGCTGTGGGTGGGGCCGGCGGGGCCGGCGGCAGCGCCGGACTGGCAGGTTCGGGTGCCCGGGGTGCCAACGGTGTGGCCGGAACGGCCGGATCACGCAATGGCACCGACGGTGGTGCCGGTGGTGCGGGTGGCAATGGCGGCAACGGCGGTATCGGTGGTGCCGGCGGGCTGGGCAGCAAGGGCGGCGCCACCGGGGCCACCGGTTCCACCGGTGGGGCCACCAGCGGCGGCCGCGGTGGCGCCGGCGGTACCGGCGGCGCCGGGTACAACGCGTCGGCGCTGACCAACGGCAGCGCCGGGGGTGACGGCGGTTCCGGGGGTGCCGGTGGTGCCGGCGGTAACTCCGGTGTCGGCTCGAATGCGGCTGCCGGCGGGTCCGGTGGTGCCGGTGGCGGTGCGGGTGCCGCCGGCTCGGGCGCCAAGGGCGTCACCGGATTGGCTGGGACCGTCGATTCCCGTGACGGCGGTGCCGGCGGTACCGGTGGCGCTGGCGGTGCCGGTGGCAATGGTGGTGCGGGTGGAACCGGTGGCGCGGGCAGCGGTGGCGGACCGAACGGTGTGACCGGGTCGCAGGGTCTGGGCCGCTCCGGTGGTGTCGGCGGTGCCGGTGGCACGGGTGGTACCGGGTTCACTCCCTCGGGCTTCTCTGATGGCAGTGACGGTGGCAATGCCGGTGCCGGTGGTGCCGGTGGTGCCGGCGGCAACGCCGGTAGCGGGTCGGGTGCGGTGGCTGGTGGCGCCGGTGGTGCCGGCGGTGCCGGTGGTGCGGCGGGCTGGGGCACGGCTGGTGTCGCCGGTACCAACGGCACGATCACCTCCCGCAACGGCGCCGACGGTGGTGTCGGCGGCAACGGCGGCAACGGCGGCAACGGTGGCGCCGGTGGTGCCGGTGGACTTGGCAGCGGTGGCGGTGTCAACGGGGCGTCCGGCGCGCTGGGGCCGGCTACGACCGGCGGGTTGGGCGGTCAAGGTGGCGCCGGCGGTAAGGGCTTTGACGCTTCAGGGTTGGGCGACGGCAGTGGCGGCGGCAATGGTGGCGACGGTGGTGTCGGCGGTGCCAGCGGCAACGCCGGTGTGGGTTCCAACGCGGTGGCGGGCCGAGTCGGCAGCAATGGTGGTGCCGGTGGTGCGGCCGGTAACGGCGCCAGTGGTAAGACCGGCACGGCCGGTACCAGTGAGGCCCGTGACGGCAATGCCGGTGGTGCCGGTGGCGTCGGCGGTAACGGCGGCAGCGGCGGTTCGCCCGGTGCGGCCGGTGCGGGTAGCGGCGGCGGCGCCTCGGGTGCCGCCGGTATTCAGGGTGCGGCTGCCGCCGGCGGTCACGGCGGCGCGGGCGGTAGCGGCGGCGCCGGATACAACGCGTCGGCGCTGACCGACGGCAGCCCCGGCGGCACCGGCGGTGCCGGCGGCGACGGCGGCGCGGGCGGTAACTCCGGGCTTGGCTCCAACGCGGCTAACGGCGGCAACGGCGGGGCCGCCGGGAACGGCGGCGCGGGCGGTGCCGGCGCCAGTGGCCTGGATGGAGCCGATGCTGAACTGGCCGGCGCGGTCGGCGGCAACGGGACCGACGGCGGCAGCGGTGGCTCCGGTGGAGCCGGCGGCATCGGTGGCAACGCCGGGCTGGCCCTCGGCGCCGGCAGCAACGGCCTCAACGGCAACGGCGGCAACGGCGGCGTCGGCGGCGATGCCGGCACTCCCGGTAACGGCGGTAACGGTGCTGACGGCACCGCGGCGACCCCCGACGGCGGCAACGGCGGCGACGGTGGCGATCCCGGCGCCATCGGCATCGGCGGCACCGGGGGAGCGGCCGGCACCGGCGGTACCGGTGGCAACGCGGGCAATGCCGGTGCCTCGGGCACGGTGGTGACCAGCGGCGGCAATGGCGGCAACGGTGGAAACGGTTGGGACGCAACCGGTGTCGATGTCAGTCACACCGTCACCGCCAGCATCAGCTCTGCTGGCGGTGGATACGGTGCGGCGGTCAGCCCGGACGGCCGATACGCCTACGCGACGAACGGCGCCGGTAACGCGCTGACGGTCATCGAGACCGCGACTAATACCGTCGTCGCCTCCATCGGTGTCGGCGCAATACCGTTCGGGGTGGCGGTGAGCCCGGACGGCACCCGCGCCTATGTCAGCAACAACGTGGGCAGCTCGGTGTCGGTGATCGACACCGCCACCAACACCGTCATCGCCACTCTCGGCGTCGGCACCCGGCCCTCCGGGATTGCGGTCAGCCCGGACGGCACTCAGGTCTGGGTCACCAACAACCAGGGCGGCGCGGGCAACACGGTGTCGGTGATCGACACCGCCACCAACACCGTTACCACCCTGACCGGCTTCAGCTGGCCGTTGGGGGTGGCATTCAGCCCCGATAGCACGCGCGCCTATGTCACCAACACCATCGGCGCCGACTCGCTGTCGGTGCTCGACACCGCCACCAAGGCGGTGATCGCCACCATCCCGGGCTTCACCAATCCGTACTGGGTCGCGGTCAGCCCCGACGGGGCCCACGCCTACGTCACCAACGCCGACGCCAACTCGGTGTCGGTCATCGACACCGCGACCAACACGGTGATCGACACCATCACCGGTGTGAACGGACCGCTGGAGATGGCAGTGAGCCCCGACGGGCAAACCGGTTACGTCACCAGCGGCAACAACGTGATGTGGGTGCTCGATCTGGCCACCAACACGGTGGTCGGCTCCGTCGGGGTCGGGTCGAGTCCGGTCGGCATCGCGGTCAGCCCGGACGGCAGCCAGACCTATGTCAGCAACACCGCCGGCAATTCCGTCACTGTGATCACTAATGCCGCCACCGGCCTTTCTGGCGGTAACGGCGGCGCCGGTGGTGCCGGTGGCGCGGTGGGCAACGGCGGTAACGGCGGTGCCGGTGGTGACGGCGCGGCGGGCACCGATGGCTTTAACGGTGCGACCCCGATCGCGCCGAGTTCGCCTGGGGCGCCGGGTGGTCCGGGTGCGGCCGGTGGTGCGGCGGGGAACGGTGGTGCCGGTGGCACCGGTGGCGTGGTCTCCGGGAACGGCGGCAACGGCGGTGCCGCGGGTAACGGCGGTGCCGGTGGTGACGGCGGTAATGGCGGCAACGGCACCGATGCGGTGCTGGCCGGTGCGGTCGGTGGTGCGGGCGGGGACGGCGGCTCCGGTGGGCTCGGCGGTGCGGGTGGCACCGGTGGTGACGGCGGTGTGGCCCTGGGTGCGGGTAGCGACGGCCTCAACGGCGATGGTGGTGCCGGCGGTGTCGGTGGTCATGCCGGCACTCCCGGTAACGGTGGTAACGGTGCTGACGGCACCGCGGCGAGCCCGGACGGCGGCAACGGTGGTAACGGCGGTGATCCTGGCGCCATCGGCAACGGTGGCACCGGCGGAGCGGCCGGAACCGGCGGAACCGGCGGCAACGCGGGCAATGCCGGTGCCTCGGGCACCGCGGTAACCTCCGGCGGCAATGGTGGCAATGGCGGAAACGGTTGGGATGCAACCGGTGTCGTTGTCAGTCATAGTGCCACCGGCAGCATCGGGGTCGGCGACGATCCGTATGGCGTGGCCGTCAGCCCCGACGCAACCCGTGTCTATGTCGCCAACAACACCGGTGGATCCGTGTCGGTGATCGACGCCGCCACCGGCACCGTGATCTCCACGATCACGGGCGTGACCAACGCCATCGGGGTGGCGGTCAGCCCCGACAACTCCCGCGTCTACGCCGTCAGCAACAGCGCCAACGCAGTAGACGTGATCGACACCGCGACCAACACCGTCACCGCCACCATCGGTGTGGGCAGCCGCCCGTGGTGGGTGGCGGTCAGCCCCGACGGCGCTCGCGCCTACGTCACCAACAACGCCGACGGTTCGGTGTCGGTGATCGACACCGCGACCAATACCGTGACCGCCACCATCGTCGGATTCCCCGGCGGGCGCCCGTTGGGTGTGGTGGTCAGTCCCGACGGTACCCACGCGTATGTCGCCAACACCCAGGGCGGCAATTCGGTTTCGGTGATCGATACCGCGACCAACACCGTCACCGCCTTAATCGGCGGCATGAATCCAGTGTCGGTGGCGATCAGCCCCGACGGCACACACCTCTACGTCACCAACGAGGGCTCTCCGTCGGTGTCGGTGGTCGACACCGCCACCAATACCGTCACCGCGGCCGTCCCGCTCGGCGGCAACGGATGGTGGGTGGCGGTCAGCCCGGACGGGGCGCTCGCCTACGTCACCACCGGCGGCAATTCGGTGTCGGTAATCGACACCGCCACCAACACCGTGATCGACACCGTCGCGGTCCCCAGTGCGGCGTGGGTGGTGGTCAGTCCCGATGGCAGCCACACCTACGTCACCGACAACGGCGGAGACGCGTTGTCGGTCATCTCCAACACCTCCACCGGTCTGGCCGGCGGTAACGGCGGCGCCGGCGGCGCCGGCGGCGCGGTGGGTAATGGCGGTAACGGCGGTACCGGTGGCGACGGTGCCGACGGCACGAGTGGTTTTGACGGCCTGACCCCGACCGTCCCGAGCGCTCCCGGTTCGGCCGGGGGTCCGGGTGCGGCCGGCGGCGCAGCGGGTAACGGCGGTGCCGGTGGCACCGGTGGTGTGGTCTCCGGAAACGGTGGCAACGGCGGTGCCGGTGGCGTCGGCGGGTCTGGAGGTGACGGCGGCAATGGCGGCAACGGCACCGATGCGGTGCTGGCCGGCGCGGTCGGCGGTGCCGGCGGGGACGGCGGGTCCGGTGGCATCGGCGGTGCCGGTGGCACCGGTGGTGATGCCGGTGTGGCACTGGGTGCGGGTAGCAACGGCCTCAATGGCGATGGCGGCGACGGCGGTGTCGGTGGCGATGCCGGGACACCGGGCAACGGTGGCAACGGTGCGGATGGCACCGCGGCGTCCCCGGATGGCGGTAACGGCGGTGACGGCGGCGATCCCGGCGCCATCGGCACCGGTGGTACCGGGGGAGCGGCCGGCACCGGTGGGACCGGCGGCACAGCGGGCAATGCCGGCGCTGCCGGCACCGCGGTGACCTCGGGCGGTAACGGCGGCAACGGCGGAAACGGTTGGGATGCAACCGGTGTCATCGTCACCCGCGTCGTCACCGACACGGTCCCGGTGTCCGGGCCGTATCTGATTGCGATGAGTCCGGTCGGCACCCGCGCCTACCTGTCGACGGGCGGCAACACGGTGACGGTGATCGACACCACCACCAACGCCGTCATCGGCACCATTGCCGTGGGCGCGGGGCCGGGTGGAATCGCGGTCAACCCGGCCGACACCCGCGTGTACGTCGCCAACTACAGCGCCAACTCGGTATCGGTGGTCGACACCGCCAGCAATTCCGTCATCGCCACGATTCCCAGCGTCGGATCGGGGCCGTCCGTGCTGGCGGTGAATCCCGATGGCACCACGGTGTACGTGACGAACAACCTGGGTGGCTCGGTAGCGGTGATCGACACGGCGACGAACACGATCTCCACCACTATTACCGGCTTTTCCCGGCCGCTCGGAGTGGCATTCAGCCCCAACGGCACGCGCGCGTACGTCACCGACACCATCGGTGCGAACCGGGTCGCGGTGATCGACACGGCCACCAACACCGTGCTCACCACCATCCCGGTCGGACCCAACCCATGGGGCGTTGCCGTCAGCCCGGATGGCACCCGCGCCTATGTCAGCAACCTCGACAACGGCACTGTCTCGGTGATCGACACCGCGACCAACACCGTCGTGGCCACCGTGACCGGCGTCCCGAGCGCTCTGGCTGTGGCGTTCAGTCCGGACGGCCGGTACGTGTACGTGAGCCGAGGTGGTGGCAACTCGGTGACGGTCATCGACACCTCCACCAACCTGGTCACCGATAGCGTCACGGCTGGCGCCGGAGCGGCAGGGGTCGGTGTGAGCGCTGCGACCGGTGACATCTACGTCGCCAACAGCTACGTGAACTCGGTGTCGGTCATCTCCAACACCGCCACCGGTCTCGCCGGCGGTGACGGCGGCGCCGGTGGTGCCGGTGGCGCGGTCGGCAACGGTGGTAATGGCGGTGCCGGTGGTGACGGCGCGGCGGGCACCGGTGGGTTCAACGGCGCCACCCCGATCGCCTCGAGTTCACCTGGTGCACCGGGTGGTCCGGGTGCGGCCGGCGGAGCCGCGGGTAATGGCGGTGCCGGTGGCACCGGTGGCGTGGTCTCCGGTAACGGTGGCAACGGTGGCACGGGTGGCGTCGGCGGGGCTGGTGGCGACGGTGGCAACGGCGGTAACGGCACCGATGCGGTGCTGGCCGGTGCGGTCGGCGGCGCCGGTGGTGACGGCGGCGCGGGTGGTGTCGGCGGGGTCGGTGGCACCGGTGGAGACGCCGGTGTGGCCCTGGGCGTCGGGACCGCGGGCTTCAACGGTGACGGTGGTGACGGCGGAGTCGGCGGCGACGCGGGCACGCCCGGCAACGGTGGCAACGGGGCCGACGGAACCGCCGCGACGCCTGATGGCGGGACCGGCGGCAACGGCGGCGATCCCGGCACGGTCGGCGGCGGTGGTACCGGGGGAGCGGCCGGCACTGGTGGGACCGGCGGCGTTGCGGGCAATGCCGGTGCTTCCGGCACTGGGGTGAGCGCCGGCGGTAACGGTGGTAACGGCGGAAACGGCTGGGATGCAACGGGAGTCGTCACCAGCCACACGGTGACCGACACCATCAGCACTGGCGCCGGCTACGGTCTGGCGGTCACGCCGGATGGTCGCTACACCTACGTCAACGCCACCAGTGGAACGACGGTGTCGGTGATCGACAACTCCACCAACGCGGTGGTCGCGACCGTCGGCGTGGGCAGCAACCCGTGGGGTATTGCGATCACCCCGGACGGCACCAAGGCCTACGTGGCCAACCACTTCAGTCAATCCGTGTCGGTGATCGACACCGCCACGAACACGGTCATCGCCACCGTTCCGGTCGGGGTGCGCCCGTCGGGTGTGACAGCCAGCGCCGACGGCGCCCATGTGTACGTCGTCAACTACGACACCTACTCGGTGTCGGTGATCGACACCGCCACCAATACGGTGACGGCCACCATGGGGGTGGGTGTCCAGCCGATCATGGCCGTTGCCAGCCCGAATTCCAGTGTCGGCTACGTCACCAACTTCACCAGCGGTTCGGTATCGGTGTTCAACCCGGCCACCAATACGGTGACCGGTGCGATCGGCGGATTCTTTAACCCGTACTGGGCGGCATTCAGCCCTGACGGCAGCCACGCCTACGTCACCGACTACGGCGCCGACAGGGTCGCGGTGATCGACCCGACCACCAACACCGTCACCAGCACCATCAACGGAATCCAACGGCCCGTCGTTGCGATGATCAGCGCAGACGGCCATTACGCCTATGTGAGTTCGTCCATGGGCAACGCGGTGTACGTGATCGATCTGACGACCAACACTGTCGCGGATGTCGTTGCGGTGGGCTTTAATCCGATCGGCATCGCTGTCAGCCCGGACGGCAGCCAGACCTATGTCAGCAACACCGGCAGCATCACCGTGTCGGTGATCACTAATGCGACCACCGGTCTGGCCGGCGGCAACGGCGGCGCCGGCGGTGCCGGCGGCGCGGTGGGCAACGGCGGTAACGGCGGGGCCGGTGGCGACGGCGCTGCAGGCACCGATGGCTTCGACGGTGCGACCCCGATCGCGCCGAGTTCGCCTGGGGCGCCTGGTGGTCCGGGTGCGGCCGGCGGCGCTGCGGGTAATGGTGGTGCCGGTGGCACCGGCGGTGTGATCTCCGGTGACGGTGGCAACGGCGGCGTCGGGGGCACGGGCGGAGCCGGTGGCGACGGGGGCAGTGGCGGTAATGGCACTGATGCGGTGCTGGCCGGTGCGGTCGGCGGCGCGGGCGGTGACGGAGGAGCCGGCGGTGTCGGCGGTGTCGGCGGCACTGGTGGCAGCGCCGGTCTCGCTCTCAGCGAGGGCGGCACCGACGGGACGGCTGGTACCGACGGCGCCGGTGGTGACGGCGGAGACGCCGGTGCCGGCGGTAGCGGCGGCAATGGCGCCGACGGCGATGCCGCCCATCCCGACGGCGGTGCCGGAGGTGTCGGCGGCAACGCCGGGGTGGAGGGTGCCGGCGGTGTCGGAAACCCTGCCGGCAATGGCGGCGCGGCGGGCGACGCGGGCAACGGGGGTAACGGCGGTGCGGGCTGGAATGCCACTACCGCGTACCTGGTGTCCACCGTCGCGTCCAACACGTTCGCCGGACCGAGTGACGTGGCTATCAGTGGCGACAAGGTCTACGTCGCCAACTACAGCAGCACGACCATTTCGGTGATCGACCGGGTCACCGGTGCGACCATCACCGCGATCACCCACCCCAGTTTCGTCAACCCCACCGACGTGGTGGTCGGCGCGGACGCCAGAGTCTACGTCGCCAACAGCCAAGGCGACACGGTGTCGGTGATCGACCCCGCCAACGGCAATGCGGTCAGCGTCATCGGTGGCTTCAACTGGCCGTACCTGATGGCGGTGGGGCCGGACCAGAAGGTCTACGTCAGCAACTACCAGGGTGATTACGTGTCGGTGATCAACCCCGCGACTGGCAATTCGGTCACCAACATCACCGATGCCAGCTTCAACCAACCAAACCAAATGGCATTCGGCGCCGACGGAAAGCTCTACGTCGCCAACGAGATCGGCAACTCGGTGTCGGTGATCGACACTGTGCATGGCAACGCGGTCAGCGTGATCAACAGCGGCAGTTTCAACGGCTCGCGCGCGATCGCCGTGGGTTCCGACGGCAAGGTCTACGTCGGCAACAGGTACGGCAATACCGTTGTCGTGATCAATCCGGCGAACGGAAACCAGATCACCGTCATCAGTGATCCCAGTTTCAGCCCGGGAAAGATGGCGGCAGGTGCGGACGGGAAGATCTACGTCACCAATCTTGCGGGCAACTCGGTGTCGGTCATCGATCCGGCCGATGCCAACTCCGTGACCGTGGTCACCGATCCCAACATGAGGTGGCCCGTCGGTGTTGAGGTTGCTCCCGATGGCACGGTTTGGGTCACCGACTTCGACAGCAACCGGCTGTCGCTGATCACCCAGGCGCAGACCATCGGTGGGAATGGTGGAGCCGGCGGTAACGGCGGTGGTGCGACCACAGGCACTGCCGGCCACGGCGGCGATGGTGGTGCCGGTGGATTCGGCGCCGACGGCGGGTCGGCCTTGCTGGTCGGCGCGGTGGGTGGTTCCGGTGGACCTGGTGGCGCCGGCGGTAACGCGGGCGCGGGCGGAAACTCGGCCGGCGGCGCCGGCGGTAGCGCCGGCCTGGCCGGCACCGGCGGCGCCGGCGGCACGGGTGGTGCCGGCTACTCGGCCAACCCTGTGGTGGCTCAGATTTCGGGCTTCAGCACCCCGCGCGGCATGGCGGTCAGCCCGGACGGAACCCGGACTTACGTCACCAACAGCGGCGCGGGCACGGTGTCGGTGATCAACAACGCGACCAACACCGTCATCGGCGAGATCGCAGTGGGCAGTGAGCCTTTCGGGGTTTCGGTGGTGACCACCCCCGGGGGCACGTTCGCCTACGTCGCCAACAGGTCCTCGGGCACG
>NZ_JBIIOV010000266.1:0-9358 GCF_044342925.1 Mycobacterium sp.
CGCCGAGCTGCAGCGAGGCCATCTGCAGGATCACCGAGGCGAGGTTGGTCCGCAGGATCTCCGGGTCGGTGTAGCGGGGGCGGCCGTCGAAGTCCTGCTCGGAGTACAGCCGGATGCACACCCCCGGTGCGGTGCGACCGGACCGGCCGGAACGTTGGGCGGCGGAAGCCTGCGAGATCGGCTCGATGGGCAGCCGTTGCACTTTGGTGCGCCGGCTGTAGCGCGAGATCCGCGCGGTGCCCGGGTCGATGACGTAGCGGATGCCGGGCACCGTCAGCGACGTCTCGGCGACGTTGGTGGCCAGCACCACCCGGCGGGTCAGCCGGCTGGTGTTGGCGACGAACACCCGGTGCTGCTCGGCGGTGGGCAGCCGGGCGTAGAGCGGCAGCACCTCGACGCCTTTTTTGAAGGCGCCTCGGATGGCCTCGGCGGTGTCGCGGATCTCCCGCTCCCCGGACAGGAACACCAGGACGTCGCCGGGCGGCTCAGCGGACAGCTCGCCCAGTGCGTCGATGATTGCCTCGGTCTGGTCGCGCGGTTCGACGCGGACGACCTCGTGGTCGGGGTCATCCGGGTCTTCTTCTTCAGTGATCGGTGCCGGCAGTTCCAAAGGGCGGTAACGGATTTCGACCGGATAGGTGCGGCCGGAGACTTCGACGATGGGCGCGGGCCGGCCGTCGCAACCGAAGTGCGCGGCGAAGCGCCCCGGCTCGATGGTGGCCGAGGTGACGATCAGTTTGAGATCGGGCCGGCGCGGCAGCAACTGGCGCAGGTAGCCCAGCAGGAAGTCGATGTTGAGGCTGCGCTCGTGCGCCTCGTCGAGGATCAGGGTGTCGTAGCGCAGCAACCGGCGGTCACGCTGGATCTCGGCGAGCAGGATGCCGTCGGTCATCAGCTTGATCAGGGTGCGGTCACCGGCATGGTCGGTGAACCGGACCGTGTACCCCACGGTCTGGCCGACCTCGGTACCCAGCTCCTCGGCAACGCGCTCGGCGACGGTGCGGGCCGCCAGCCGGCGCGGCTGGGTGTGCCCGATGGTGCCGCGCACCCCGCGGCCCAGCTCCAGGCAGATCTTGGGCAGCTGGGTGGTCTTGCCCGACCCGGTCTCGCCGGCCACCACCACCACCTGGTGTTCGGCGATGGCCGCGGCCAGCTCGCCGCGCATCTGGCTGACCGGCAGGTCGGGGTAACTGATCGCCGGCACCGCCGCCGCCCTCGCGGCGACCCGCGCCTCGGCCGCCTCGACCTGCCGCGCCACCTGCTCCAGCTTCTCGGCGCTGACCGGAGCCCGCAGCGACCTCAGCCGACGGCCCAGCCGGGCGGCGTCAGAGAGGGTCAGCCCGTCGAGCCGTGCACGCATTGCGCGAACGTCAGCTCCGGAGGCCTGGGACACTGGGACCAGGATAGTTACCCACAACTGCGGGGGAAGGGGCGAGCCCATGACGACTGCGCTGATCATCGGTGGTGCGCTGCTGGTCGGGATGGGCTTGGTGGCCAGTCAGCTGGTCCGGCTCAAGGACTGGCTGAAACGCCAGCCGATACCAGCGCCGCAGGACGAACTCCCGCCGACCGGAATGCCGCCCACCGAGCCGACGCCGACCGAGATCCCGCCGGACGAGCTCCCGCCCAACGAGCAGACGCCGCACTAGCTTTTCCGTCGCTTCCTCTACCCGACGCCCGGCTGGCCCGGCGTGCCGCCGGTGCCGGCCAGCCCGCCGGCACCACCGGCGCCGCCGGCGACCCCGCTATCGCCCACGCCGCCCGCGGTTCCCGACCCACCGGCCTGGCCGGCAGTGCCGGCAGAGCTGGTGCCTCCGGTGCCGCCACTGCCGCCCGTGCCACCGGTGCCGCCCGTGCCGCCTACTCCACTGACCACCAGGGCGGTGCCGCCATCGCCGCCGAAGCCGCCGTCGCCGCCCCCACCGCCGCTGCCGCCATCGCCATCAGGGGAGCTGCCGTCGCCGCCCGTACCACCGGTGCCGCCGGCGCCGGCCGTACCACCGACACCACCGTCGGTTCCGTCGCCGCCGATACCTCCGCTACCACCCTCACCGCCGTCACCACCAGCACCGCCGTCGACGACTCCCACTGGGGCCATCCCACTGATGGCGAAGTCCTCGAAGTAGAAACCGTTGCCGGAGGTCGCCGGAGCGGCGGTGCCCGCAACCCGGAACAGCATCGAGTTGACCGCCTGCAGGCGCGGGGTACCCGCGGTGATCCGCTCGTTGTTGTAGTAGTACGACTCCCAGGTGGTGCCGGTGTGGATCAGCTCGCCATCCAGATAGATGTTCACCACATCGTTGCCGTAAATGATGCCGTTGTCGTCGGTGACCCCGTTGACGAAGGTGATCGTCTGTTCCACCGTGTGCAGATCGGTATAGGACAGACCCGAGGCGATGGTCGTGGTCGGGAAAGTCGCGCCGTTCGCGCCCGCCTCGACGAAGTTCAGGTCGAACCCGGACCCGGTGTCCTGCAACTGCAGGTAGCTCATCCGCACCGCGGACTGCTTAGCACTGGGCGACAGCGTCAACGAGAGCCCCGGCTGGGCCGCACCCGTCGCGGACCGGAACGCCACCTTGCTGTAGAAAACGTCCGTCGTCGCGTACTGCCCGAACTGCGCCGGACTTAACGGGGCCGCACCGTTGGTGCCGCGGTTGTTCCACAACGCCGCACCGGACTCCCCGGCCGCCTGTGCCGAGGTCGCCGAGAACACCTGAGCCGTGTAGTTGGCATTGGTGATCGCATTGGACATCCGGAACACCGTGCGGGTCCCGTTGGCGTCGTCGACCTGCATGATTTGCTGATCCCACCGACGCACGGTGGTGGCTGTCGTGAACGCATCTCGGGTGGTCCAACCGTTCTGCATGTCCACTGTGCCCGCCAACGTGCCCGGCTGAGAATCGGACGGCAGCGACGTGGTCGAGAACGAATTGAAATATCCCGGAGTCGAACCCGGCCCGCCGTCCCCGGCCGGACCGCCGTCACCGCCGGCGCCACCCACGGTCGGATTTGACCCCACCCCGGCCGCACCGCCGTCGCCGCCGGCTCCACCGGCCCCACCGTTGCCGCCGACGCTGCCGTCGTTCAGCGTGGAGGCGTCGAACCCGGCACCGCCGGCACCGCCGGCGCCGCCCGCGCCGCCGTCACGGGCCAGGCCGAGGGATCCGGTCGAACCGGTCAACCCTCCACCGCTGCCGGCGCCCCCGGATCCGGCCACACCACTGGAGCCGCCATTACCGCCGTCGCCACCGTCGCCACCATTGCCGCCGTCTCGGGAGGAAACAGTTCCTGCCAGCCCGGCGACACCTGTCGCGCCAGCCCCGGCGAACCCGCCGTTACCGGCGTTGCCACCCGTACCGCCCACCACCGCCGTGGATCCGGTGCCGGCATTGCCGCCGGTACCGCCGTTTCCGCCGGCGCCGCCGTCACCGCCGGCGATGCCGTCGGTGAGCCCGGAGGCGTCGAACCCGTTGCCGCCCGCGCCACCGGTACCGCCGGTACCGCCGGTAGCTCCCGCACCTTGCAGGCCGGTCGATCCGGTGAGGCCGCCGCCACTGCCCGAACCGCCGGTGCCGCCGACACCACCGTCGCCACCATTGCCGCCGACGCCGCCGTTGCCGCCGTTGCCACCGTCCTGCGGATGGGCGGCGGTGATTGTCACGGTTGGCGGGCTGATTTGGGCGGTGTTGTATCCGACGATGGATCCGGTTGAGCCGTTGGCTTGTGCGTAGCCGGTCCTGAAGTCGAGTTGGCCCAGTATGTTCCCGCTGGCGACTATGGGCAGGTCTGAACTTCTGAAGTTCAACGGACCACCGGTTCCGTCGATGGCGAGGGCGCCTTTCCCTAGTCCGCTGGCATGGTTGTTGGTCAAAGTGTTGTCGATCAGGACGATTCGGCTGAAGACGTCTCCGAAGTTCGGTGTTGCACCGAAGGAAACAACGAATGCGTTCGTCTCGGGGGTGATGTTGTCTTTGATGATCAATTCGAAGGCGCCGGGGGCTCCCTGGTGATTGTCAATGTTGACGAATTGCGACAAGTTGCCGATGAAGCTGGAGCCTTCGATGGTCAGGCTTCCCGCAAGGTCATCGCTTGGATTGGTTCCGGTTGTGGATGTCGGGGTGATTGCGCGAAGCGCTCCGGCGGTGTTGTTGATGAACGTGTTATTCGTGATGAACGAGTCGCCCCCGTTGCCGTAGTGCAGTATGCCTCGGCGTGTACCCGACCCTGCTACGACTTCGAATGTGCTGCCCTCGACGACGAAGTTATCGGACCGGATACTCAGTCCACCCTTCGAGTACTGCGTGGTGACGTTGTACATCGTGAAGTTGTCCACGCGCGCTTGGGGGAATCCGGGGCCGCTGACCACGATGGCGTGGCCGATGGCCGTATCGGAGGTCACGTGCCGAATCGTCAGGTTTTCCAGCATCACGTCGTCGGCGGAGATATGAACGAAGGACTGAGAATTGCCTCTGGTGTCTTGAATCAGCACACCTGACTGGGACTCGCCTACCAGATAAATCGACTTGTTGATGTTCAGATTGGCTCCCAGCGAATAGGTGCCGTTCCCGAGCATGATTACGTCACCGTCCTGGGCGGCATCAATGGCCGACTGGATATTGTCGGCAGGAGTTAACGTCGTGGTCACCACGTAAGTGGGCTTGGCCGGAATCTGCGGGAGCAAGACCGACTGGCCTTGGGTGCCGGCAATTCCCGTGGTACCCACAGCGCCGGCACCCGCGGCGCCACCGGCGCCGCCCTGGCCACCGGAACCGCCAACCAGCGGGCCCGTACCGACGCCGGATACACCACCGGTGCCACCGGCACCACCGGCACCACCGTTACCACCGGCGGAACCGTCGGTGAGCCCGGAGGCGTCGAAGCCGGCGCCGCCGGTGCCGCCGGTGCCGCCGGTACCGCCGATGCTGGCCACGCCGATCGACCCGGTCACACCGGTGCCGCCGCCGTTGATGCCCGCACCACCAGCACCGCCGACACCACCGGTGGAGCCGTTGCCGCCGGCGCCGCCGTCGCCACCCGCACCGCCGTCACGAGAACTGATCGTGCCCGCTGCGCCGGTCGTGCCGGTGCCACCGGTGCCGGCCACTCCCGAGTCGCCGCCCGCGCCACCGGCACCGCCGGTCACCGCGCTGGTCCCACTGCCGGCGTTGCCGCCGACACCACCGGCGCCACCGGCACCGGCGTTACCGCCCGCGCCGCCATCGGTCAGCCCGGAAGCGTCGAACCCGGCGCCACCATTGCCGCCGGCACCGCCAGTGCCACCGGTAGCTCCGTCCCCTTGCAGGCCGGTCGATCCGGTGGCGCCGCCGCCACTGCCGGAACCGCCGCTGCCGCCGACGCCACCGTCGCCACCGTTGCCGCCGAGGCCGCCGTTGCCGCCGACACCACCGTCGCGTGCACCGCTAGTGCCGGCACTTCCCGTAGTACCCACAGCGCCGGCGCCAGCCTTGCCACCGGCGCCGCCCTGTCCGCCGGCACCGCCAATGATCGGGCCTGTGCCGACCCCGGAGACACCGCCGGTGCCACCGCCGCCGCCGGCACCGCCGTTACCGCCGGCGGAGCCGTCGGACAGAGCACTGGCGTCGTAGCCGGTGCCACCGATGCCGCCGGTTCCACCGGTGCCGCCGATACCGGCCGACCCGACCGTCCCGGTCGCACCCGTGCCGCCACCGTTGGTGCCCGCACCACCAGCGCCACCGGAACCGCCGGTGGAGCCGTTGCCGCCGGTACCGCCGGTGCCGCCCGCGCCGCCGTCCCGGGAACTGATCGTGCCCGCTGCGCCGGTCGTGCCGGTCGCACCCGTGCCGGCCAGACCGGAGTCGCCGCCGACGCCACCGGCACCGCCGGTCACCGCGCTGGTCCCGGTGCCCGCGAGGCCGCCGACACCACCGGTGCCACCGGCACCGGCGTTACCGCCCGCACTGCCGTCAGTGAGCCCGGAGGCGTCGAACCCGGTGCCGCCGGTGCCGCCCTTACCGCCGGTACCGCCGGTGCTGGCCGTACCGCCCAGGCCGGTGGCGCCGTTGGCGCCGCCGTTGGTTCCCAGGCCGCCGGAGCCGCCGACACCACCGGAGCTACCGATACCGCCCACACCACCGTTGCCGCCGGCACCGCCATCGCGCGCGCTGATGGTGCCCGCGGTGCCGGTCGTGCCGGTCGCGCCGGTACCCGCAACACCGGCGTTGCCGCCGATACCACCGGCGCCACCGCTGACGGCGGTGCTACCCACACCGGCGTTGCCGCCGGTACCGCCGGCACCGCCGATACCGGCGTTGCCGCCCGCGCTGCCGTCGGTCAGGCCAGAGGCGTCGAAGCCTTTACCGCCTGCGCCACCGGTACCACCGGCGCCGCCGAGGGTGGCCACACCGATCGACCCCGTTCCACCGACCGCGCCGCCACCGGAGCCGACTCCACCGGTGCCGCCGGTACCGCCACTGCCGCCGTTGCCGCCCTGGCCGCCGGTGCCACCGTTACCGCCGGCGCGGGCGCCGATCGTGCCGTCGGCGCCGGCCTTGCCGACCGCGCCGCCACCGGCGGAGCCACCGGCACCACCCTGACCGCCCTGGCCACCGGCGACCGCGGTCAACCCGCTGCCCGCCGCACCGCCGACACCACCGACGCCGCCGACGCCGGCGCTGCCGCCGATGCTGCCGTCGTTGAGACCGGCGGCGTCGAACCCGGCGCCACCCGTACCACCCGTACCGCCGGTACCGCCGGTGCGACCCTGACCCTGCGAGCCGATCGTTCCGCTGGCTCCGCCACCGGTGCCGGTACCACCCGCCCCGCCGGAGCCGCCGGAGCCACCGGTACCGCCGGCACCGCCCTGGCTGCCCGACCCGCCGTCACGGGAGGTAAGGGTCCCGGCTGTGCCCGTGCTGCCCTGAGCACCGTTGCCGGCAAAACCACCCACACCGCCGACGCCACCGGCGCCGCCGGCCAACGCCGTGGTCCCGGTCCCGGCCTTGCCGCCGACGCCGCCGATACCGCCGGCACCGCCGTTGCCGCCGGCGCTGCCATCGGACAGCACCGCGGCGTCATACCCGCTGCCGCCGGTGCCACCGGCACCGCCGGTACCACCGCCGCTGCCCCGACCCACGGTTCCACCGGTCCCGGACGCACCGCCACCGGCGCCGGTCCCACCAGCACCACCGGAACCGCCGCTGGCGCCGAGACCGCCGGCACCACCAACACCGCCGACACCACCATCACGCGCCTCGACGGTGCCGCCCAGACCGGTCGTGCCCGTCGCACCGGTACCGGCAACACCGGCGTTGCCGCCCTTGCCGCCGGTGCCGCCGGCCACCGCATTGGTACCGGTCCCGGCCTTACCACCGACGCCACCGACACCACCGGCACCGGCGTTACCGCCGGAGCTGCCGTCGGTCAACGCCGATGCGTTGAACCCGGCGCCACCGGTGCCACCGGTACCACCGGTCGCACCAGCGGTGGCGAGTCCTTGCGTGCCGCTGGCCCCGAGAGCTCCGCCGCCGGTTCCGACGCCACCGACACCACCGACACCACCCGACCCGCCGTCGCCGCCCGCACCACCGCTGCCGCCGACCCCGCCGGAACGCGACTCAGAGGTCCCGGCCGCACCGGTCAGACCCGTCGCGCCCTTGCCTGCCACACCCGCGGTGCCGCCGTTGCCGCCGGCGCCACCAGCCACAGCGTTGGATCCGCTGCCGGCTTTACCGCCGGCGCCACCGGAGCCACCGGTACCGCCCGTGCCGCCGGCACTGCCATCGGTCAGCCCCGAGGCGTCGAACCCGACCCCGCCGACGCCACCGGCACCACCCTTGCTCCCGGCCACCGCCGCGCCCTGAACACCGGCGCCACCGACGGCGCCGCCGCCGCTGCCGGCACCGGCCACACCGGCCGCACCACCACTGCCGCCGTTACCGCCGGCGCCACCGGTGCCCCCGATGCCGCCGTCCCGGGCCTCACTGGTCCCGGCCGTGCCGGTCACACCACTGGCACCGGCGCCGGCCGCACCACCGGCACCGCCGTTGTTGGCCGCCCGGCCCGCCAGCACGTTAGAACCCACACCGGCGGTGCCGCTGGCGCCGGCGGCACCACCATTGCCGCCGTTACCGCCGGCGCTGCCGTCGGTCAGCCCGGAAGCGTCAAAGCCCTTACCGCCCGCGCCGCCGGCGCCGCCGAACCCACCGGTCGTGGCCACGCCCAACGCGCCGGACGCCCCGGTGACACCGCCACCGCTGCCGGCACCGCCGGTACCGCCGGAACCACCATTGCCACCGGCACCACCCTTGCCACCGGCACCACCATCGACGCCGTCACGGGACGTGCTCGTGCCGTTGGCACCGGTGACACCCACGGTGCCCCAGCCCGCCAAACCAGCGGTACCACCGGTGCCACCGGCACCGCCGGTCACCGCACCCGACCCGCTACCGGCCTTGCCGCCCACACCACCGACACCACCGGTACCGGCGTTGCCACCGGCACTGCCATCGGAGAAGCCCGACGGAGTGAACCCGGTGCCACCGGTGCCACCCACACCACCGACACCACCGGTGCGGCCCAGACCCTGCGCGCCGGTCACACCGGTCAGGCCACCGCCGCTGCCCGCACCGCCGCCACCACCGGCGCCACCATCGCCACCGTTACCTCCGGCGCCACCCGCGCCACCCGCGGTGCCGTCCCGGGAAGGGCTGGTCCCCGCCGTGCCAGTCACACCCTTGGCTCCGACACCGCCGATACCGCCGGTGCCGCCCACACCACCGGCACCGCCGGCCACCGCACCCAAACCGGTGCCCGCATTACCACCGACACCGGCCTTACCGCCCGCCCCGCCGTTACCACCGGCACTGCCATCACTGAGCGAACTCGCGTTCCAACCGGCCCCACCGGTGCCACCCGTGCCACCCGTGCCGCCGGTGGCGGCCACGCCCAACAGACCCGTGGCACCCAAACCGCCGCCGCTGCTGCCCGCACCACCGGTGCCGCCCGCACCACCGTTACCGCCGTTACCGCCAGCGCCGCCCGTGCCGCCGGTGGCACCGTCGCGTGCACTGCTACCGGTGCCGGCCGCGCCGGTGACACCTTTAGCGCCCGCACCCGCGGCACCACCATTGCCGCCTTGGCCGCCGGCTCCACCTGCCAGCGCGACGGACCCCACACCTGAAGCGCCACCGGTGCCACCGATACCACCGGCACCACCATTGCCACCGGCACTGGCATTGGTCAGCCCCGAAGCGTCGAACCCGACACCACCGGTGCCACCCGGCTCCCGAGGTGTTACCGACAAAGACATAAATAATCAGACTAGCGGCTATTTGCGGATGCAAATACTTTGCTGTTGTCGGCAACGTTTTTTAAAATT
>NZ_JBIIOV010000012.1:0-32896 GCF_044342925.1 Mycobacterium sp.
GGCGCCGGCGGCCACGTTGCGCAGACCTTCGCGGACCAGAGCCTGGGCCAGGACGGTTGCGGTGGTGGTGCCGTCGCCGGCGACGTCGTCGGTCTTCTTGGCGACTTCCTTGACCAGCTCGGCGCCGATCTTCTCGTACGGGTCCTCGAGCTCGATCTCCTTGGCGATGGACACACCATCGTTGGTAATCGTGGGGGCGCCCCACTTCTTCTCCAGGACGACGTTGCGGCCCTTGGGGCCGAGTGTGACCTTGACCGCGTCGGCGAGGGCGTTGAGGCCCCGCTCGAGGCCGCGGCGGGCCTCTTCGTCGTACGCAATAATCTTGGACATTGCGGTGTGAATCCTCCGGTTGGGGAATGACACGTTCTCGGTCGGACGCAGTGCCCGCGACGGACGACTCCAGCTGTCAGGGCTTGAAGTCTCACCGTCCCGACCTAGCACTCACCGGTCGTGAGTGCCAACGTCATTTTTAGCACTCGGTCATGCCGAGTGCAAGAAGAGTTCGCCCGGGGCGGACGCGCGGAATCGTTCACCCGCACGAATCGTTGCGGCCCTCCGCCGTGCATTAAAGTCGCTTCGGTCGGAAGGGAGGCCTGGGTGCGGGCAGTCGAGGCGCCCGGGTCATTGCGGGGCTGGCAACGGCGTGCGCTGGTCAAATACCTTGCCGCCAAACCACGAGACTTCCTTGCGGTCGCAACCCCTGGCGCCGGAAAGACGACGTTTGCGCTGCGTATCGTCGCCGAACTGCTGGCCGAAGGCACCGTCGAGACGGTCACGATCGTTGTCCCCACCGAACATCTGAAGATTCAGTGGGCGCAGGCCGCCGCCCGGGTCGGCATAGCGCTGGACCCCAGGTTCTCCAACTCCAACTCCCAGACATCCGACGACTACCACGGCGTCGTGGTGACCTACGCCCAGGTGGCCAGCCATCCGACCCGGCACCGGGTGCGCACCGAGAACCGCAAGACCCTCGTCGTCTTCGACGAGATCCACCACGGTGGCGACGCCAAGACCTGGGGGGACGCCATCCGGGAGGCCTTTGATGATGCAACGCGACGCCTCGCATTAACCGGAACCCCGTTCCGCAGCGACGACAGCGCCATCCCCTTCGTCACCTACGAAATGGGACCGGACGGCTTCGCCCGATCCAAAGCCGACCACACCTACGGCTACTCCGACGCACTCACCGACGGGGTGGTCCGGCCGGTGCTGTTCATGGCCTATTCCGGCGAGGCACGGTGGCGCGACAGCGTGGGCGAGGAACACGCGGCCCGCCTAGGCGAACCATTGACCGCCGAGCAGACCGCGCGCGCCTGGAAAACCGCGCTGAACCCGGCCGGCGATTGGATGCCCGCGGTGATCGCCGCTGCCGACACCCGCTTGCGTGGCCTGCGTCAGCACGTGCCCGACGCCGGGGGCATGATCATCGCCTCCGACCAGACCGCCGCGCGCGCGTACGCCAAACTTCTTGAGAAGATCACCGGCGAGACGCCCACCGTGGTGTTGTCCGACGACAACGGCGCCTCGGACCGGATCGCCGCGTTCGGCGAGGACACCTCGCGATGGCTGGTAGCCGTGCGGATGGTGTCTGAGGGTGTCGACGTACCCCGGCTTGCGGTCGGCGTCTATGCCACCAGCGCTTCGACGCCGCTGTTCTTCGCCCAAGCCATCGGCCGGTTCGTCCGCTCCCGCCGCCCGGGTGAGACCGCCTGCATCTTCTTGCCATCGGTACCCAATCTGCTCTTGCTCGCCAGCGAGATGGAGGCGCAACGCAATCACGTTCTGGGCAAGCCGCACCGGGAGCTGCTGGAGGATCCGCTGGATGCCGAGTTGGCCGCGCAGAAGCGCGACGAACCGGGCGACCAGGAGCAGAAGATCGAATACCTAGGCGCCGACGCCGAATTGGACCAGGTGATCTTCGACGGCGCGTCGTTCGGCACCGCCACTCCGGCGGGCAGCGACGAAGAGGCCGACTACCTCGGTATCCCGGGCCTGCTGGAGCCCGACCAGATGCGCGACCTGCTGCGCCGCCGGCAGGAGGAGCAGCTGGCCACCCGCACCGCCGCCGGTGTCGACGCGGCGCCCCGAACCACGCACGGGCGACTGCGCGAACTGCGCCGGGAGCTCAACGCGCTGGTCGCCGCGACGCACCATCGGACCGGGCGGACTCACGGCTGGATCCACAACGAACTGCGCCGGATCTGCGGCGGTCCCCCGGTGGCCGCGGCCAACGCCGACCAGTTGCAGGCGCGGATCGAGGCCGTCCGCTCGCTACCGACTTAGGCCGTCAGGAGAGCAAGGCGGGCAGATCGGCCACCGAGTCGATGACGTAGTTGGGCTGCATGGCGAATTCGTCTGCGGCCCAACGGTCCAGCAGGTCCTGACGGAATTTCCCGGTACGCACCAGCACGCCGGTCATGCCGACCACCTGGGCGGCCAGGACATCGTTGTGCAGGTCGTCACCGATCATGAACATCTCGTCAGGGTCGACACCGAGCCGGGCGGCGGCCACCTGGAAACCGGCCGGGGCCGGCTTGCCGACCGCGATCGCCTTGCGACCGGACGCCTCCTCCAGTCCGATCAGGTACAACCCGGTGTCCACCCGCAGGCCGTCGGTGGTCTGCCAGGCGGTGCTGCGGTGCATGGCGACCACGGGCACGTCGCGCGTCATCCACTCAAAGACCCGGCTCAATGTCAGATGGCTGAACTCCGGGCCGGCGCCGCCAAGGATCACCACGTCGGGGGCGTCCCGCACGTCGTCGATGTCGACGATGTCCACTCCCGGCATGTCCTCGGTGACGTCGCCGTTGTTGACCAGCACGCAGTGCGCCCCCGGGTAGTGGGACCGCACATAATCGGCGGTCAGCACGGCTGCGGTGATGACCTCGTCGGGACGTACGGGCATCCCGGCCGATGCCATCGCCTCGGCGATCTCGGCGCGGGTGCGGGTGGTGGTATTGGTCAGATACGCGCAGGCGATCTGGCGGTCCGCCAGCAACCTCAGCGCCTCGGGAGCACCGGGAATCGCCTGCCAAGAGGTGACCAACACACCGTCGATATCGAAGAGCACTCCGCCGACAGCCATGCACGTGAGGGTAGGCCCAACAGTCTCGCTCCTCCACCGCGCGGACGCGCGCCCCGTATCTTCTAAGGCATGGCATGGACTGAGAAAGACGTTCCGGATCAGAGCGACCGGCTGGCGATCGTCACCGGCTCGAACACCGGCCTGGGCTACGACACCGCCCGGGTGCTGGCGGCCCGGGGTGCGCAGGTGGTGATGGCGGTCCGCGACACCGCCAAAGGTGAGTCCGCAGCGGCTCGGATCCGTCAGTTGACGCCCGGCGCCAAGGTCAGTGTGCAGAAACTCGACCTGGGTTCGCTGGCGTCGGTGCGCGAAGCCGCCGCCGCGATGGCCGCGGCGTATCCGCGCGTCGACTTGCTGATCAACAACGCCGGCGTGATGTACCCGCCGAAGTCGAGGACCGCCGACGGCTTTGAATTGCAGTTCGGCACAAACCATCTCGGCCACTTCGCGCTCACCGGCCTGCTGCTGCCCAACCTGCTCGAGGTGGACCGGTCCCGGGTCGTCGTGGTGGCCAGCATCGCCCACAACATCAGGGCGAAGATCGATTTCGACGACCTTCAGTGGGAGAAACGCAGGTACGACCGGGCCGCCGCCTACGGCCAGTCCAAGCTCGCCAACCTGATGTTCGCCTTCGACCTGCAGCGGCGACTGGCCGCCGCGAACGCGAAAACCGTTGCGGTCGCAGCCCATCCGGGTGTCGCCGCGACTGAGCTGGCCCGGCACATCCCCGGCGCGAGCCTACCCGGGGTGAACTGGATCTCCGGCAAGCTGCTCAACACCGCCGAAATGGGCGCCCTGCCCACCCTGCGGGCGGCCACCGACCCGGCGGTCACGGGTGGCCAGTACTGGGGTCCGGACGGGTTCCGGGAAATGCGCGGCTACCCGGTCTTGGCGATATCGAGCAAGCAGGCCCGCGACGTCGCGCTGCAGGAGCGGCTGTGGAAGGTGTCCGAGGAGCTGACCGGCGTCACCTACCCGGTGTAGCGGGAGATGCGCAGCGTCGAGGAACATCAGCGCGTCGTCGCCGAACTGATCCGGGCCCGGCCGCCGGTGACCGTCGCGCCGGCCGACGCCCTCGGCCTGGTGCTGGCCGATGACGTCACGGCCAGGATGTCGCTACCGGTGTTCGACAACTCCGCCATGGACGGCTACGCCGTGCGCGCCGACGATGTCGCCGGCGCTGACACGCATAAACCGGTGACTCTGCCGGTGGCCCAGGACATTCCGGCCGGGCGCACCGACCGGCTGACACTGTCGCCCGGGACCGCGCACCGGATCATGACCGGTGCGCCACTGCCCGACGGAGCGACGGCGGTGGTGCCGGTAGAGCTCACCGACGCCGGCCTGCGCACCGTCGAGATCCGCTCACAGGCCCGGCCCGGCCAGCACATCCGCCGGGCCGGCGAGGATGTCACCGCCGGAACCACCGTGCTGCAGGCCGGACAGGTGATCACCCCCGCAGCGCTGGGACTGGCCGCCGCATTGGGGCTGGCCGCCCTGAACGTCATCCCCCGCCAGCGGGTGCTGGTGATGTCGACCGGCTCAGAGTTGGTACCGCCCGGGTCGGACCTGCAGCCGGGGCAGATCTACGAGTCCAACGGCGTCATGCTCGCCGCCGCGGTGCGCGATGCCGGCGCCGAGTTAGCGGGAGTGCTGACCTGCGGTGACGACGTCGGGCAGTTCCGCGCGCTGCTCGACGGGTACGCCGGGGACTGCGATCTGGTGATCACCACCGGCGGGGTCAGCGCCGGCGCCTACGAGGTGGTCAAGGACGCCTTTCCCGACGATGGGGTCGAATTCGTCAAAGTGGCGATGCAGCCGGGGATGCCGCAGGGCGCCGGCAGGCTGCCGGACGGCCGGGCGATCGTGACGCTGCCCGGCAATCCGGTCAGCGCGCTGGTCTCCTTCGAGGTGTTTCTCCGCCCGGTGCTCCGGGCGGCGATGGGCATGCCCGAGCCGCAGCGGCCGCGCCACAGCGCGGTGCTGGCCGAGGCGATCACGTCGCCGCCGGGAAAGCGGCAGTTCCGTCGCGGGGTTTATGACGCCGACGCCGGCACCGTGACCAGTTACGGACCGCCGGCCTCCCATCATCTGCGCTGGCTGGCGACGGCCAACTGCCTGCTCGATATCGGTGCGGACGTCACGTCGATCGGTGCCGGCGATCAGGTGAGCATCTGGGACTTGTCCCCGTAGACCACCGGGTGGCCAACTAGACTGACCTCGATGGCCAGACGCCCCGATACCGAACTGCAGTCCGGCCCGCAGCGGCTGGCTGCTCTCGTCCGCACCTCGGTTCCGCCCGTGCACCACGCCGGATTCCCGTTCATCGCCGCCGGTGTGGCGGCGGCGGCGCTCGGCCGCAATCGCCCCTGGTTGCGCTCGGTGGGCCTGGCTGCCGCCGCGGCGAACGCCGGGTTCTTCCGGCACCCGACCCGCACACCACCCACCAAGCCCGGCTTGGTGGTCTCCCCCGCCGACGGGCTGGTCTGCCTCATCGAGGACGCGGCGCCACCGGCGGAACTGGGTCTCGGCACCACACCCGTCCCGCGGATCAGCGTCTTCCTGTCCTTGTTCGACGCTCATGTGCAACGCATCCCGGTCGGCGGCGAGGTGGTCGCCGTGGCGCACCGTCCGGGGAGTTTCCATTCCGCCGAATTGGCGGCGGCCAGTGAGGACAATGAGCGCAACAGCGTTCTGATCCGCACGCCGGAAGGACATGACGTCGTGGTCGTACAGATCGCCGGGCTGATCGCGCGCCGCATTGTCTGCGATCTGCACGGCGGCGAGCGCGTCACCATCGGTGACACCTATGGGTTGATCCGGTACGGCTCCCGACTGGACACCTACCTGCCGGCGGGCTCGGAGATCATCATCGAAACCGGCCAGCGCGCCCTGGCCGGCGAGACGGTGCTGGCGCGGTTGCCATGATCAAACCCCGGCCGCGGGTCAACCCGCTCAATCGGCGGATTCTGCCGAGCGCCATGACGGTGCTGGCGATCTGCCTAGGCATGACGTCGGTCAAGTTCGCCCTCGACAACCGCCCCACCGAAGCCATGGCGCTGCTGGCCGCGGCCGCCATCCTCGACGCGCTCGACGGCCGGGTCGCCCGGCAGCTCAACGCCACCTCGCGGATGGGCGAGGAGATCGACTCACTGGCCGACGCGGTGAATTTCGGTGTGGCACCGGCGTTCATCGTCTACGCGACGTTGCTCTCGCACAACCGGGTCGGGTGGATCGTCGTGCTGCTGTATGCGGTGTGCATCGTGCTGCGCCTGGCTCGCTTCAACGCCCTGCTGGACGCCGACGTCCCGGCCTACGCCAAGGAGTACTTCGTCGGCATGCCGGCCCCGGCCGGCGCGATCGGCGCCATCGGTCCGCTGGCTGCCAAGATGCAGTTCCCGGGACCGTGGTGGTCGACCGAGAGTGCCGAGATCGTGGTGATCATTTGGATGGTGGCGGTGTCGCTGCTGGTGGTCAGCCGCATCCCGATGCGAAAGATCCACACCTTCAAGGTTTCCCCGAACATGGCCGCGCCACTGCTGGCCGGTGTGGCGATCGTCGCCGCGGGGTCGTTGATCTTCCCGTACCTGCTGATCCTGCTCATCATCGCCGCGTACGTGATCCACATCCCGTTCGCGGTGCGCACCCAGCGCTGGACCGCGGATCACCCGGAGACCTGGGAGGACACCTCGCGGCAGCGCCGCGCCGTTCGGCGGGCCACCCGACGCGCCCAGCAACCGCACCAGCGATCGGGATCGGCGGCACGGCTGGGCCTACGAAAGCCTGGAGGCTGAGTGACGCAAGCCTTTTCCGATCCGAAGGGCCCGACCACCGGCTTGACGCTCACTGCGCGGCTGAACACCGCCGCTCTGGACAGTCGCCGGGGCGTGGTGCGGTTGCATCCGGAGGCCATCGCCGCGCTGGGACTTCGCGAATGGGATGCGGTGTCGCTGGTGGGTTCCCGCACCACCTCGGCCGTCGTCGGGGTGGCCCCGCCGGGGACTCCGGCCGGCACCGCGTTGCTCGACGACGTGACGCTGTCCAATGCCGGACTGCGCGAGGACGCCACCGTGGTGGTGTCGCCGGCGACGGTCTTCGGCGCCCGTTCGGTGACGCTGAGCGGTTCGACGCTGGCCACCCGGTCGGTGTCCTCGACCACGCTGCGCCAGGCGCTGCTCGGCAAGGTGCTCACCGTGGGCGACACCGTCTCCCTGCTCCCCCGCGATCTGGGCCCGGGAACCTCCACCTCGCAGGCCAGTGCGGCGCTGGCCACCTCGGTGGGCATCACCTGGACCTCCGAACTGCTGACCGTCACCGGCACCGACCCGGCCGGACCTGTTTCCGTGCAACCGAATTCCTCGGTGACATGGGGCACCGGCGGTCCCGCCACCACCGGTTCCACACCGACGGTGAGCCAGCCCGTCGAGTGGCCCGACGAGCCCGCGGTGACCATCGACGACCTCAAAGGTCAGCACGTCCAGGCCGGCCGGCTGTCGGAGTGGCTCAAACTGGCTCTCGACCAGCCCGAACTGCTGGAAAAGCTTGGCGCCAAACCGAATCTGGGTGTGCTCATCACCGGCCCGGCCGGGGTGGGCAAGGCCCGCCTGGTGCGTGCGGTGTGCGCCGGACGCCGCCTGGTGCGCCTCGACGGCCCGGACACCGGGGCGCTGGCGGCACCCGAACGCCAACAGGCCGTCGCCCGGGCGGTGGCCGACGTGATCAACGGCGGCGGGGTGCTGTTGGTCACCGATATCGACGCATTGCTGCCCGAACCGCCCGAACCCGTCGCGACGATGATCCTGGCCGAGCTGCGCAAGGCGGTGGCTTCCCCGGGGGTGGCCCTGATCGTCACCTCCCAGCAGCCCGAGTCGCTGGACCATCGGCTGCGCGCCCCGGACCTCTGCGACCGGGAACTGGGTTTGAGCCTGCCCGACGGCGCCACCCGCAAGGCACTGCTGGAAGTACTGCTGCGCGACGTGCCCGCCGAAGATCTCGCACTCGATGCAATCGCCGACCGGACACCGGGATTCGTCCGCGCCGACCTGGCCGCACTGGTACGGGAGGCCGCTCTGCGGGCCGCGGCCCGGGCCAGTGACGACGGCAAGCCGCCGGTGCTCACCCAGGAGGACCTCGCCGGTGCACTCAGCGTCATCCGGCCGCTGTCGCGGTCCAACACCGAAGAGCTTTCGGTCGGCTCGGTGACACTCGACGACGTCGGCGACATGGTCACCACCAAACAGGCGCTCACCGAGGCGGTGCTGTGGCCGCTGCAGCATCCGGACACCTTCGCCCGGCTCGGGGTGGATCCGCCACGGGGCGTGCTGCTCTACGGGCCGCCCGGTGTCGGCAAGACATTCGTGGTGCGGGCGCTGGCCAGTTCCGGCCGACTCAGTGTGCACGCGGTCAAGGGTGCCGAGCTGATGGACAAATGGGTCGGGTCCTCGGAAAAGGCCGTGCGCGAACTCTTCCGCCGGGCAAGGGATTCCGCGCCCTCACTGATCTTCCTCGATGAGATCGACGCGTTGGCGCCGCGGCGCGGCCAGAGCCACGACTCCGGTGTCACCGACCGGGTGGTGGCCGCCCTGCTGACTGAAATGGACGGCATCGAACCACTGCGCGACGTGGTCGTGCTGGGCGCCACCAACCGCCCGGAGCTGATCGATCCGGCCTTGCTGCGGCCGGGACGGCTGGAGCGGCTGGTGTTCGTGGAGCCGCCCGACGCCGACGCCCGCTACGAGATCCTCAAGACCGCAGCCAAGTCGGTGCCACTGAGCAAAGGGGTCGATCTCAAAGCCGTCGCCGCCGAACTGAAGGGGTACAGCGCCGCGGATTGTGTTGCGCTGCTGCGAGAATCTGCACTGACCGCGATGCGCCGATCCATCGACGCCGCCGACGTCACCGCCGAGGACCTCGCCAAGGCCCGCGAAACGGTGCGGCCGTCGCTGGATGCCGCGCAGATCGAGTCGTTGCGGGACTTCGCCGCTGATCGCTGAGGACCCGTGGTGCCCTGACTATTCCTCGGAGAGCTGGAACTCCACCATCGCCGCGACGGTGTCGATCGCGTCGGTCAGGGCATTGACCCGCTCAGCAAGCGTCGGCGCAGCCAGCACGGCGTAGCGGTCGGCCTGCCCCATCGGCACCTTCCCGGCCAGGGCGTAGAGATGCCGGGCCGGGTCGTCGGCGACCTCGGGGCTCACGGCCAGCGCGTCGGGCGGCAGTTCCAGCCCGCGGGCTTCGGCCACCCGGTGATACAGCGCGAGAATGCGGTCCACGACTTCGCCGAGCCGCTCCGGACCGACCGGCGGACCGGGCTGGTCCGGCCAGACTTCCACGATGGCGCGGGGGTAGGGGTCGTCAGGCAGCCACTGCGTCACGCGGATGCGCTCACCGACCGTCGCCAGCAATTCATACTGGCCCATCCCCAGGTCGGCGTGGTCGGTGATGCGTGCCAGCGCACCGACATCGCTGCGGGCGTCGCCCCCGCCGACCTCCCAGCCCCGGCTGATCATCACCACACCGAAAGCCGGCTCGGGTCCGGCCAGACAGTCTTGCACCAGGCGGGCGTAGCGCGGCTCGAAGATGCGCAGCGGCAGCGTATCTCCGGGCAACAACGCCGACTGCAGCGGAAACATCGGACGATCGGTGCCGGTCATGGGGGCGTCCACGGCTTACCTCGCAGCTCCCTTAAGAACGTCGCGCACCACTGCGGCGGGTTTGACGAACGTGCACAGCGCCGCCGCCAGGTCGACCCAGGCGTCGGGATTCAGTGCGACAAGCCGGTTTCCGTCCTCACCGATGGCGACGATCACCGTCCGGCGATCCGCGTTTCCCATGGTGACGTACTGCCCGCACGTGGTTTCCAGCACCGCGGTACCCGCGCCGATCCCGGCCTGCCCGGGAGTGGCCATCGGGGTGCCCTCGATCGCTCTGCTGCATCCGCCCGACACCAGCGCCACCAGCGCCAGTGCCACGGCCGTTCGGCGCCGAGTCACGGTGTCTCCTTACACATCGAGTTCACCGACCAGTGCGTCCACCACCGCGCGCAGATCACCGTCATGCTCCTCGGCGACCCGGCGCTGCCGCTGGTACGAGGCGCCCTGGCGGGGGATCTCGGTAACGGCGGCCAACTCGTCGGCGCAGTGCAGCGAGCGGGCCACCGGCTCCAACCGGTTCAGCAGTTCGTCGAGGTCCTCGGTGACCAACCGTTCGTTGCTGTCGGCGTCGAGGATGATGATCGCGTCGAGGCCGTAGCGGGCGGCCCGCCATTTGTTCTCCTGGACATGCCACGGCGGCATCACCGGCAACTCCTCGCCGGCCTCCAGCCTACGGTCCAGATCGACGATCAGACAGTGCGTCAACGCCACCAGAGCGGACAGCTCCCGCAGGTTGGAGACGCCGTCGAAGATTCGCACCTCGACGGTGCCCAGATCCGGCGAAGGCCTGATATCCCAGCGGATTTCGTTGACCTGGTCGATGATGCCGGTCTTCTTCTGGTCGTGCACGAACGACTCGAACTGCCGCCACGTCTCGAACTGGAAAGGCAACCCGGCCGTCGGCAACTGCTGGAACATCATCGCGCGGTTGCTGGCGTAGCCGGTGTCCTCGCCGGCCCAGAACGGCGACGAGGCCGACAGCGCCAACAGATGGGGGTACTGATTGAGCAGCGAGGAGATGATCGGCATCACCTTGTGGGCCGATGAGACGCCGACGTGAACGTGCACACCCCAGATCAGCATCTGCCGACCCCACCACTGGGTGCGCTTGATCAGTTCGGCGTAACGCGGTGCGTCGGTGAGCTTCTGGGAAGACCACTCGGCGAACGGATGGGTGCCGGCGCAGAACAGTTCCATTCCGCGGTCGCGGACGACGTCGTCGATGGAGGCCAGCGAGCCGCGCAGATCGACCATCGCCTCGCCGACTGTGTCGCACACACCGGTGACCACCTCAATGGTGTTGCGCAGCAATTCCTTATGGACGTGCGGGTTTTCCCCGATGCCGGCGATCACCGAAGCAGCCTCGTTGCTGAGGTCGCGGGTGTGGGCTTCGACGAGGGCGAATTCCCACTCCACACCCAGGGTCGGGCGCGGTGAGCCCTTGAAGTCGATCCGCCCGGCCGTCACCGTCGGTCCTGTGCGGGAAGCCGGAGCGGATCGCGCATCAGCCGGGCCTACCCGGCGCCGATAACACCACAGGCCACCCGCTTGCCGCTGTCACCGTTGGCCAGGGTGGTTTCGTCCGGTGCTGGAGCGCCGTCCGCCTGGCGGTACCGGTCGCCGGGGATATTGGCGAAGTTGTCCGCGCCGGCATGGATGATGAATGCCGTTCCATCTCCGTCGAGCAGGTCGGCTTTGTCAAATGCGTTGGTGGTGGTGACCAGTAGTGCGGTCCCGTCACCGCGGACCTGCAGCGACGACAGGTCGCCCGCGTGGTTGGGGTGTGCCCCCTGGCCGTAGTGACCGCCGGCGGAGAGGAAATCGCCCGGGGCGCCACCGGTGGGTGCGACCGAGTTGACCTCGCACTTGCCCACGTCGTGAATATGCAGTCCGTGCGCTCCGGGCGTCAGCTTGCCCGGCGCGGTGGTCTGCAGGGTGATTGTGGCGAACTCATCGTTGTCGTTGAATTCGATGGTGGCCGCGGCGACCTGCGTACCGTCCGGACCATTGATCACCGCGGTGAGAGTGTCCGCCGGGGACGCCGGCGGCGCACCCGGTCCGGGTGCTTCGTGGCCGGGCGCGCCGTGGCGCTCGCCGTCGGCCGAAGCCGGCGCGGGGGAACCCGTCCAGATCGCCGGGGTGGTGCCTGGCTGTGTCGCGATGGGCGCATCGGGCGAACAGGCGCTCAGCAGAGCGACCGGAGCGACGAGCAAAGCGGCGAAGGACAACGGGCCGGATGACTTGACCATGGCGCAAAGCCTAACCCGTGACCAACACAATCACGCCCGGCGGCTGTTCGGCGATGTCGGGAATTCGCGCCGCGACCGGCGCCTCAAGCACCTTGCCGACCGCGTCGGCCGCCGCCTGTTCACCCTCAGCGGTGCCGAAGTACACCGTCGTCTCGACCACGTCGGCCGCATTGATCGTGGTCGCCTCGGTGACGTTCCAGCCTGCTTCGCGCAGCCGGTCGGCGGTCCGGGTGGCACCCGCCTCGTCACCGGCGACGCTGTAGACGCGGACGTCGGACTTGGGCGCGGGCGGCCTGGTGGTGGTCGTCGTGGCAGTTACCGCTGAGGTGTCCTCGGAGGCGTCATTTCCCGCGGTCATCGCCTGGAAGCCAACCAGCAGGAAGATCACGCCGAGGAACAACAGCACCATCACCATGGCGCGCAGGGGCAGCCCGGAGGAATCGGGAACGCGCTCGTTCATCGTGATCACTGTATCCGCGGCCGGGTTCGGGTCCGACCCGCGGGCACGCCTTTCAGTGGATTTCGAAGCCCAGTCGTCGTGCGGCGCGGGCCTTCTGCCGGCTGGCCCGCAATCGACGCAGCCGCTTGACCAGCATGGGGTCGGCGGCAAGCGCCTCGGGCCGGTCAACCAGTGCGTTGAGGACCTGGTAGTAGCGAGTGGCCGACATCGAGAAGAGTTCTTTGATGGCTTCTTCCTTTGCGCCAGCGTATTTCCACCATTGGCGCTCGAACGCGAGGACGTCGTACTCGCGACGGCTCAGCCCATCAGGTAATTCCGCGTCGTCAATCGCCCGCTCGGCCCGTGCCGTCGCGCCGTCCATTCGATCCGTGGACCCTTTCAACGAATGACATTTTTGTTGGTTCTAGTCCCGCTCGGGGGCAATTGAATCACGTCCGCGGCAATGGGTCCGGCACCTTCAGGTCCCGCGCGTCGGACCACTCTTTAAGCTTCCTGGTCATGGCAGTCCGACCCATCGTGATCCTCGGCGACCCCGTCCTGCACACACCGACCGCCCCCGTGCCGGTCGGGCCCGACGGCAGCCTGCCGGCGGACCTGACGGAATTGATCACGGACATGTTCGCAACCATGGACGCCGCCCACGGGGTCGGCCTGGCCGCCAATCAGATCGGCGTCGGGCTGCGATTGTTCGTCTACGACTGCGCCGACGAGAAGGGCAGCGCCAATTACCGCCGCGGCGTGGTGATCAATCCAGTACTGGAGACCTCGGAGATTCCCGAGAACATGCCCGATCCGGAGACCGACGACGAAGGGTGTCTGTCAGTGCCCGGCGAGTCGTTCCCGTGCGGGCGGGCGACATGGGCGCGTGTCACCGGATTGGACGCCGACGGCAACCCGGTGACGCTGGAGGGCACCGGGCTGTTCGCCCGGATGTTGCAGCACGAGACCGGGCACCTCGACGGTTTCCTGTACGTCGACACCCTGATCGGCCGACATGCCCGCGCCGCCAAACGGGCGGTGAAGTCGCACAAGTGGGGCGTACCAGGACTGTCGTGGATGCCGGGCGAAGAGCCGGATCCCTTCGGCCACTAGGCCACTGGCATGGGGGCCACTGGCATGGGTCTGCGCATCGGCACCTGGAACGTCAACTCCGTCCGCACCCGGGTGGATCGCGTCGTCGACTGGATGCAGCGCGCCGACATCGACGTACTGGCGATGCAGGAGACCAAGTGCGCCGACGACCAGTTCCCGGCGATGACGTTCCTCGGCGCCGGCTACGAGGTGATGCACTGCGGACATGACCAGTGGAACGGGGTGGCGATCGCCTCCCGCGTCGGGTTCGACGACGTCGAGGTGGGCTTCCCCGGGCAACCGAGCTGGGCCGGCCGGAACGAGGCGCGCGCGCTGGGAGCCACCTGCGCCGGCGTTCGGGTCTGGAGCCTGTATGTGCCCAACGGTCGAGCGGTCGCTGATCCGCACTACCGCTACAAGCTGGAATGGCTTGCCGCTCTTCGTGACTCCGCTCAGTCTTGGGTATCGGCCGACGATCGGGCACAGATCGCCCTGATGGGCGACTGGAACATCGCCCCACGCGACGAGGATGTCTGGAACATGGCGGTGTTTCAGGGCAGCACCCACGTCACCGCACCGGAGCGGGCGGCCTTCGCGGCCATCGAGGAGTCCTTCGCCGACGTGGTTCGCCCGTACACCCCCGGGCCCGACGTCTACACCTACTGGGACTACACCCGGCTGCGGTTCCCGCGCCGCGAGGGGATGCGGATCGATTTCATCCTGGCCTCACCGGCGCTCGCCGACCGGGTGGTGCACGCCGAGATCGCCCGCGACGAACGTAAGACCGGCAAGGACCGGATCGGCTCCCCCAGCGACCACGCGCCGGTGTTCGTCGAAATCCGTTAGACCAGCTCAGCCAGATTCGCCCCGGAGAGCCAGGCGGATTCCACGCGCGGCCCGATCAGCCAATCGCCGCACAGCCCCAGGCGACGTTCCCGGTCCAGGATCGCCCCGGGACCGCCCTGCGCCGACCGGGCGAAGCGCCACAGGTGGCCGGCGGCGGCGATCCGGGCAGGCAACTCCACCCCCAACTCTTCGGACAGCGCGGCGGTGAGGACGGCGGCAACGTCGTCGCGGTCGTCGTCGATGTGGCGTCGCGACCACTCCGGCGTGGCCTGCACGACCCAACTCTCCGGTCCGGTCCGCCCCGGCTTGGCGTTGTTGCGCGCCGCCCAGCCCACGATTCGGTCGTCCGGGCCGCCGACCGGCCAGCAATCATGCTGTACCGCAAAGGGTTCGGCGAACGCCAGCATGACCGTCCAGCATGGCTCACTGACGGCGGCCCCGGCGCGGGCCGCCAGGTCCGGGGCAGCGTCGGCCAGCAGCGCGGCGGCTTGCTCGGCGGGCACCGCGATCACCACCAGGTCGACGTCGTGGACGTCTCCGGTGCCCACTGTGAGCCGCCAGCCGTCGCCGCGCGTCTCCAGCCCGGTGACCAAAGTCGACCAGTGCACCTGGTGGCGGCCGGCCAGGTCGCGGACCGGCGAATTCATTGCGGGGACACCGACATAGGCGTCACTCCCCGCGGCCGGCCAGGACGCCACCACGCCGTCGGCGATCCAGGCGGTCACCTGTGACTCGAAGCCGGGATCGCGCACGGTGAAGTACTGCGCGCCATGGTCGAAGTGCGCCGTGCCCATCGATGTGTCCAGCCGGCGCGTCGACATCCGGCCGCCGGGCCCACGGCCCTTGTCGAACAACACGACGTCGTGACCGCGCCCGGCCAGACCCTGGGCACAGGCAAGTCCGGCGATTCCGGCACCGACGATTCCGACACGCAGCACAGGGGAAAGTTACCCGGCCTCGGATGACAGCTGGCGGGCGTAGCGGCCGGCGTTGAACATCGAGGCGATTACCTGCGTGCATCCCCGCTGCTAGCGTTAGTCCGTCCACAACAGCGGGAGCGCACACCAGGGCGCTGAGAGGACGGCTAACGGGCCGTCGACCGTTCGAACCTGACCGGGTAATGCCGACGTAGGGAGCATGACGTGACCACCTTTCTGCCACTCACTCCGGCCGGGCAGACCCCGGTGCGGGTGCTGACCATCGCCGGGTCGGACTCCGGCGGCGGCGCCGGCCTGCAGGCCGACCTACGCACCTTCGCCCTGCTCGGCGTGCACGGGCTGGCCGCCGTGACAGCGGTGACGGTGCAAAACTCATTGGGCGTCAGGGGCTTTCATGAGATTCCGCTGGACATCATCGCCGGGCAGATCGCGGCCGTCGCCACCGATATCGGGGTTCAGGCCGCCAAGACAGGGATGCTGGCGTCCAGCGAGATCATCGAGACGGTGGCAGAGAGCTGGCGCTCGCTCGGACTGGCCGGCACCACACCGTTCGTCGTCGACCCGGTGTGCGCCTCCATGCACGGCGACTCGTTGCTGCATCCGTCGGCGCTGGAGACCCTGCGCACCGTGCTGTTCCCACTGGCCAGCCTGGTCACGCCGAACCTCGACGAAGTGCGCCTGCTGGTGGACATCGACGTCACCGACGCCGCAAGCCAGCGCGACGCCGCCAGAGCGCTGCACGACCTCGGCCCGCAGTGGGCGTTGGTCAAGGGCGGCCACCTGCGCTCGGCGCCGGACAGCCCGGACCTGCTCTACGACGGCAGCGACTTCCATAGCTTCGACGCCCCTCGCGTCGACACGGTCCACGACCACGGCGCCGGAGACACCCTGGCGGCGGCCATCGCGTGCGCGCTGGCCCACGGATATGCGATGCCCGAAGCGGTGGCCTTCGCCAAGACCTGGGTGACCGAATGCCTGCGCGCGGCATACCCGTTGGGCGGCGGACACGGCCCGGTGTCGGCCCTGTTCCGCCTGCAGGCATGAGCGAGAAGCCGAAGGCGGATCGCGCGTCGACACCGAGCGAGAAGCCGAAGGCGGATCGCGCGTCAACACCGAGCGAGAAGCCGAAGGCGGATCGCGCGTCAACACCGAGCGAGAAGCCGAAGGCGGATCGCGCGTCGACACCGAGCGAGAAGCCGAAGGCGGATCGCGCGTCGATGTCGACCATGACAGCGCTCGATGACGTGCTGGAGAGCATCGCCGGAATCGCGCACGAACCCGACGGCTCCCCGGCGGGGGTGGTGCTGCTCACCCACGGCGCCGGCGGCAGCCGTGAGTCGCCGCTGCTGATCCGCATCTGCGACCAGTGGGCCCGGCAGGGCTGGCTGGCGATCCGCTACAACCTGCCGTTCCGGAGGCGACGCCCGAAGGGACCGCCGTCGGGATCATCCGTCGATCAAGCCGGGGTTGCCGAGGCGATCGCGCTGGCCGGCAGCCTGGGCGCCGGGCCGGTGCTGGCCGGCGGGCATTCCTACGGCGGCCGGATGACGTCGATGGTGGCGGCCGGCCGGCCCGGCACGGTCGCGGGGCTGACGCTGTTCTCCTATCCCCTGCACGCGCCCGGCAAGCCGGAGCGCCTGCGCACCGAACACTTCCCGGCGATCAGCGTGCCGACCGTCTTCACCCATGGAAGCTCCGACCCGTTCGGCTCGATCGCCGAGTTGCGGTCCGCCGCGGCGCTCATCCCGGCGCCGACGGAGATCGTCGAAGTGACCGGCGCCCGCCACGATTTGGGGTCGAAGGTCATCGATGTCCCGACACTGGCCGTCGAAGCGGCGCTGCGCTTTCGACCGTTCCAATGAATCCGGTACCGTCGGTATCATGACCGAGCAGAACTTCGAGGCGATCATCGTCGGGGCCGGTTTCGGCGGGATCGGCGCGGCCATCCAGCTCAAGCGCCTCGGCTTCGACAACATCGTTCTCCTGGACCGGGAGGACGACCTGGGCGGGACCTGGTACGTCAACCACTACCCGGGCCTGACCGTCGACGTCCCCACCACCACCTACTCCTACTTCTTCGAGCCCAACCCGAACTGGTCGCGGTTGTTCTCCACCGGCCCGGAGATCTTGCAGTACGCCAACGACGTGGCCGACAAGTACGACGTCCGGCGGCACATGCGGTTCAACACCACTGTCGAGGGCGCGCGCTGGGACGAGGAGGCCAACCTCTGGCTGGTGGCCCTGGCCGACGGCTCCACCCTGAGCGCCCGGTACCTCATCACCGCCACCGGGTTCCTGTCCCAACCGAAGACCCCGGAGATTCCCGGCATCCACAGCTTCGAGGGCCGGATCGTCCACACCGCGGAATGGGACGACTCCTTCGACGCGGCCGGAAAGCGGATCGGCATCATCGGCACCGGCGCGACCGGCGTGCAGATCATTCCCGAACTGGCCGACAAGGCCGCCGACCTCACGGTGTTCCAGCGCACCGCCATCTGGGTAGTGCCCAAGGTCGACATCCACTTCCCGTCCGTGGCCAAGCGTCTATTCGCCCGCCTGCCGATCGCGCAGCGCGCCATCCGGGTCATCACCGACACCATCTACGAAGGCTTCATCTACGTCGGCCTGCACCACCGCCAGAAGCCGTACCGCCGGCTCAACATCGGCGCCACCGATCTGGCCAAGTTGCTGCGGTTCGCCCAGATCCGGGACCCGGAGTTACGTCGCAAACTCACACCGGATTACGACCTGGGGTGCAAGCGGCCGACGTTCTCCAACAAGTGGTACCGCACCTTCACTAAGCCCAACGTGCATCTGCAGACCAGCGGAATCGACCACATCGAGGTCGACGGCATCGTCGCCAACGATGGCACCAAGACCACCATCGACACCCTGGTGCTGGCTACCGGATTCGACCTGTGGGAGGCGAACTTCCCCGCAATCGAGATCGTCGGCCGCGAAGGACGCAATCTCGGCAAGTGGTGGCGCGACACGAGATTCTCTGCCTACCAGGGTGTTTCGGTCCCGTATTTCCCGAACTATCTGAGCCTGGCCAGCCCGTACGCCTTCCTGGGTTTGAACTTCTTCAACACCATGGAGTACCAGATGCGGCTGATGGAGCGGCTTTTCGGCGAGATCCAGCGGCGCGGGGCCGACACCTTCGAAGTCACCGAGGAAGCCAACTCCCGCTTCCTCGACGCGATGACCGAGCGGATCGGCGACACGGTATTCGTCGCCGGCAATTGCGCGACGTCGAACTCGTACTACTTCAACCCCCAGGGCGAGGCGACGCTGCTCCGCCCGGTGTCAACGAAGTCCGCGATCCGACAGGCCTCAGAATTCCCGCTGACCGACTACGCTTTTTTCGCGGGGTGAGGATGTCAACGCTATCCGGGTCGGGGACTCGGCGGGGCCGGCGCAGGAGTCGAACAAGCTCCTGACGTCGGCCCGCTGCGGTTAGGGCCTCCGTACGATGCCGCCATGAACAGCGCTGACCAAACACCACTGCGGCGACGCCTCGGCACCACCGACGCCGTGGTGATCGGGCTGGGCTCGATGATCGGCGCCGGCGTCTTCGTCGTCTTCGGGCCCGCCGCCGCGGCCGCCGGACCGGGTCTGCTGCTCGCGCTGGCCGTGGCGGCCGTCGTCGCCTACTGCAACGCCACCTCCTCGGCGCGACTGGCCGCGCGGTACCCGCAGTCCGGCGGCACCTACGTCTACGGCCGGGAACGACTCGGTGAGTTCTGGGGCTACCTGGCGGGCTGGAGTTTCGTCGTCGGGAAGATGGCGTCGTGCGCGGCGATGGCCCTGACGGTCGGGCTGTACGTGTGGCCGGCGCACGCCCACGCCGTCGCGGTCGCGGCGGTGGCCGGGCTGACCACGGTGAACTACCGCGGCATCCAGAAGTCGGCGGTGCTGACCCGGGTGATCGTCGCCGTCGTGCTGGCGGTGCTGGCCGGGGCGATCGCCGCGATCGCGCTGAGCGGCCGGGCCGATCTCGGACGGGTCACCCTGATCGGCGGCACACCGGCCGGGATTCTGCAGGCAGCCGGGCTGTTGTTCTTCGCCTTCGCCGGCTACGCGCGTATCGCGACGCTGGGTGAGGAGGTGCGCGACCCGGCGCACACCATTCCGCGGGCGATCCGGCTGGCCCTGGCGGTGACCCTGGCGGTGTACGCCACGCTGGCCGTCACGCTGATGGCGATCCTCGGTCCGGGTCTGAGTACCTCGACCGCACCGCTTGCCGACGCGGTCCGGGCCGCCGGAGCCGGCTGGCTGGAACCGGTGGTCCGGGTCGGCGCGGCGGTGGCCGCACTGGGATCGCTGTTGTCGCTGATCCTCGGTGTCTCGCGCACCGGCCTGGCCATGGCACGCGACGGTCACCTACCGTCGGCGCTGGCCGTGGTGCACCCCCGCTTCGCGGTGCCGCACCGCGCGGAGGTCACGGTCGGCGTCATCGTGGCGGTGGTGGCAGCCCTGGCCGACGTCCGCGCCGCGATCGGGTTCTCCTCGTTCGCAGTCCTGGTCTACTACGCGATCGCCAACGCGTCCGCATGGACGCTGCCGGGTCGCGACCTCATTCCGGTGGTCGGTCTGGCCGGTTGCCTGGTGGTGGCCGCGTGTCTGCCACTGGCCTCGGTGGTCGCCGGGGCAGCGGTGCTCGCCGCCGGAGCGGCGGTCTACACGGTGGCGCGGTTGCGGTAGGCCTCCACCGCGGTGGGCAGCGTCGGGAAGATGTTCTGCTCCCCGATCTTGTCCAGCAGGCCCGCCGCCACGAGCTCGTCGCGAAGATCCACCTTTACTCGGGCCAGACCGAACAGGATGCCGCGTTTCTCCAACTGCTGGCGCAGTTGATCCATCGCATCCAGGCCGGTGAGGTCGACGTCGACGTTGGCTTCGGCGTTGAGGATGAACCACTCCACCTGATGCGGGTGCTTGTCGACGGACTCCACCGCGCGGTCGAGGAAGTCCTCGGCGTTGGCGAAGAACAACGGCGCGTCGTAGCGGTACACCAGCAGCCCGGGCTCGAGCTCGGCATCCTCGTAGTCCTCGATGTCGTGCATGCCGGCGAGGCCGGGCACGAAACCTTGCACGGCGTCATGCGGCCGCGCCACCCGACGCAGCAGGTCGAGGATCGAGATGCCGACCGCGGCGATGACGCCGTAGAGAACACCCAGCAACAGCACCGCGATGACGGTGAGGATCGCGATGAGGAATTCACTGCGGCGGAACCGGTACAGCCGCTTGAACTCGGGGATCTCGATCAGCCGCAGGCCGGCGTAGACGACCAGCGCTCCGAGTGCCGCGACCGGGAACTTCGACAGCAGACCGTGCGCGGTGAGCATGATCACGATCACGCACACCATCGCCACCAGCGAGTACATCTGGGTGCGGGCGCCGACGATAAAGCCCAGCGCAGTGCGGCTGGCGCTGGAGCTGACCGGGAAGCCCTGCGTCAACGATGCACCGATGTTGTAGACGCCCATCGCCCGCAGTTCGGCGTTGCCGTCGATCTTGCTGCCGTCCTTGGTCGCGAAGGAGCGCGCCGTCGCGATGGTGTCGGCGAAACCGACGATCGCGATACCGACGGCTACGGCCGCCAGGTTATTGATGTCGTCAGCGTGCATCTGGATGTGCGAGAGGCCGAACGGCGGCAGACCGCCTTGGACATCGCCGATCACCTTGAGGCCGTACTTGTCCAGACCGAATATTGCGACCGCCGCGGTGGCCATCAGCACGGCGAACAGCGGCCCGGGCAGCTTGGGGATGATCTTGGCGAAGATGAGCAGGACCGCCAGCACAGCCAGGGAGAAAATCAGAGTGGGCGGATGGATCTGATCGCTGACACTGATCAGCGATTTGATCTGAGGGATGACCTCGTCGCCTTTAACCGGTGCACCGGTCAGCTTGCCCAACTGACTGCAGATCATGATCATCGCCAAGCCGGCCATGTAGCCGACCAGCACCGGTTTGGAAAGCAGATCGGCTAGGAATCCCAGCCTGATCGCGCCGGCGAACAGACACACGATGCCGACCATGATCGCCAGGATCGCCGTCATAGACAGGAACACCGCGGGATCGCCACCTGCCAAGGGGGCGATCGCCACACCGGTCATCAGCGCGACAGTCGACTCCGGGCCGGCTGACATCATCCGCGAGGTTCCGAAGATGGCGTAGAGGACCAGTGGCGGAAGCGCGCACCACAGGCCGTTGACCGCGGGAACGCCGGCCAGGGTGGCGTAAGCCATCACCTGGGGAACCAGGTAGGCGGCAACCGTGATGCCACCCATGATGTCTCCGCGCAGTTGCGACCGAGGGTAGTTGCGGAACTGCTTCAGACCCGGTGCCATTGCGTCGAGGGTGAATTGCTTGGCTACCGAACTAGCAACCGCGTCGGCGCTGAGTTGCTTCACGGAGTTGCCCCCTTTCCCTCATCGGTCTGAGATTTCGTGACGGGTGCGGTCCTCCCGGGCAGGAATTCCGTTGCGGCCGTCAAAGTCAGTGGCGTACACACCGACCGCCCACGCCACACCGCCTCCGTTGATGTCCAGGGCAGTGCGGTCGACGCGGTCGAGGGTGTCGGTGTCCTTGTGGTAGTTCGGGTCGAACGGCTTGTTGGAAGCACCGCCCCACAGCACAGCCTGCTGCGGGCTCTTCTCCTCCTCAGCGCCGGAGAACAGCCCGCCTGCGGGGATACCGGCCCTGGTGAATCCGTCGTAGTCCGACCGGCCGTCGAAGGAGGTGTCCTCGGCTGTCTTGCCGGCGGCCTTCAAGTAGTCGACGAAGGTGCGCTCGATACCGGCCGAACCCTCAGGGACCCGCGGCGGACTCTCGTCCGGGTCCAGGCCGGTCGACTGGTCGCCGTCGTAGGTGAAGTAACCGGGGTTCGGAGATCCCAGCATGTCGAAATTCAGATAGAGCGCAATGTCTTTGAGTTGTTCGAGGTTCAGCGAGGCTACGTATTTCTTGGAGCCGACGATCCCCACTTCCTCCGCGCCCCAGAAGCCGAAGCGGACAGCGTTGCGCACCGGGGGCTCGCTGCCGAGCTGCACCGCCGTCTCCAGCAAGGCGGCCACTCCGGAGCCGTTGTCGTTGATGCCGGGCCCCTCCGGGACGCTGTCGAGATGACCGCCCACCATCACCACGTTCCGCGGTGAACCGGTCTTGGTTTGGGCGATGACGTTGCGGGCGGAGAGCGCCGTGGTGGTGGCGTCCAGCTTGATGGTCGTGAGTCCGGGCGTCGAACGCAGTTTTGCCCCGTCGGTCTTGGACACGCTGACCACGGGGATTGCGGCGGCCGAGTTTTCGCCCAACGTTCCTCCCATGTTCACCTCGTCGTCATTGTTAGCGACTATCAGGGCCACCGCACCCAATTTCGCCACGATTGTCAGTTTCTCCGAAAACGGGCAGCTTCCCCGGTCGACCAGCACAACGGCACCTTTTACTGCCAACCCGTCGTAGTCCGACGGCGCGCAGCCCGGCGTCTCTTCGGCCGGCGCGGCGACCAGCGGGCCACGGATTCCGTCGGCCGGCGTGCCGCCGCTGTACTGCAGCACACCGGATTTGATGTCGGTGCCGCCGACCGTCAGGACCGGGTCACCGTGTTTGAAGACCTTGGTCTGAAACTCCGGGGTCTGCACATCGAAACCCTTGCCGCGCAGCACGTTCACCACGTAGTCGACACTGGCGTCGTAGCCGGGTGTGCCGACGGCCCGGGTGCCGCCGTGGTCGTTTGCGATGTCCTGCAGCTGGGCCAGATGGTCCATCATCGCCTCGGCGGTGACCCGCTTGCGCAACGCGGTGGCGAACTCCCTGGCGGCCTTGCCCGCGGGCATCGGCACCGCGTTCTCGGCGGGTCGGCTGCAGCCGAAAACGACGCTGACCAGTGCGGCGAGCGCGACGATCCGAGAACTTCGATTCACCCGGTCAGGCTAGACGTTGCGGCGTCTGCGCCGCGGGCTCGAGCACTCTGACCGGCGGTTTACGAACGAAGTCGTCGGCGTCCGGGCTCTGCTACGGTGCCGGAATGAGCGCAAGTAGTAAGTACATTCGCGGGCTTTCGTATACGGGTACGGTCGCTGGCCTGGCATGCATTGTCATTGCCACGGCAGGACCGGCGAATGCCGACGACTTGAACACCACCACCTGCTCGGAACCGCAGATAATGGCGTCGATACAGCGCAACGACCCCTTGGTCTGGGAGAAGATCAGTCGCGATCCCAAGCTGGAGCAGGAATTGCGGGTCGGGCTTGCAGTGGTCCTGGCCGCTCCTCCGGGCCAACGTCAGCGGCAAGTGAATTCGTTGGAACAGACCCTCGGCGCCCAGCAGTGGTCGAATGTCAGCGACGACATCATGAACTCTTCCGTGGGTCCGGTCGGCAGAGCCGTGAACAACTGCCACAGCAGCTAGCCCAGGCTGGGGCTGGAGGCCTGGCCCCAGAACCGCTTGGGAATCCGCCCGGCGTGGCGGGCCAGGTGGCCGGCCGTGACCGCCGCCGCCATCGCCGCTGCCATCGCCGGCGGATCGGCGGCGCGGGTCACTGCACTGGCCAGCAGCACGGCGTCACAACCCAATTCCATGGCCAGCGCGGCGTCACTGGCGGTCCCGATGCCCGCGTCGAGGATCACGGGCACACCGGCCCCGGCCACGATCATCTCAATGTTGTGCGGGTTGGAGATCCCCAAGCCCGTTCCGATGGGTGAGCCCAGCGGCATCACCGCCGCGCATCCGGTGTCCTCCAGCCGCCGAGCCAGCACCGGGTCGTCGTTCGTGTAGGGCAGCACCACGAAGCCGTCGTCGACAAGTTGCTCAGCGGCCCGGACCAGTTCGACCGCATCCGGCAGCAGGGTCCGCTCGTCGGCGATGACCTCCAACTTCACCCACTCGGTGCCCAGGGCCTCCCGGGCCAGCTGCGCAGTGAGAACCGCCTCCGCCGCACCGCGGCAGCTGGCGGTGTTGGGCAGCGGGGTGATCTTCAGCCGCGAGAGCAGTTCCAGCACCCCGGTGCCGCCCTCGGCGTCGACCCGGCGCATCGCCACGGTGGTCAGTTCGGTGCCCGAGGCCACCAGCGCCTGCTCCAGCACCGCCAGACTGGGCGCTCCGCCGGTGCCCAGAATCAGCCGGGAGCCGAAAACGCGACCGGCAATGCGCAGGGGTTCGGGGGCCGCGTCAGCCACCCTGTACCGCCGTCACCACTTCCAGCCGGGCATCCGGCGGAACCGGGTTGTCCCATTCCGAGCGCGGCAACACCGCCCAGTTCACCGCAACCGCCACCCCTTTGTCGGGGTAACCCAGGCGGTCCAGCAGGTCGACGACGGTGGTCTGCTCGTCGCACTGCACTTCGTCGTCGTTCACGATGACTTTCATGTTCCCGCGACTTTCATGTTCCCGCGACTTTCATGTTCCCGCGACTTTCATGTTCCCGCGACTTTCATGCTTGCACTCTTTCCCGGGCTCCCAGAAGTTCGCCGACGATCCGCTCGGCCGTCCACGGCGCGAGCAGGAAACCGGACCGACCGTGCCCGGCCGCGACGAGGGTGCGGTCGTCGAGTCGACCGACGAGCGGAATGTTGTCCGGTGTCATGGGCCGCAATCCGGCCGCGCACTCGGCGATCTCGTACTCACCCAGACAGGGCAACACGGCGCAGGCGTCATCCAGCAGATCACGGACACCGTTGACCGACGGGGCGGTATCGCGGCCGTGCTCGTACTGGGTGGCGCCCACCACGACGCCGTCGGCGCGCGGCACCAAGTAGACCGCACGCCCATGCACACGGGCCCGGATCACTCTGCGCGGCAGCGGCATACAGCCGCGCCGCCAGCGCAACCTCAGCACCTCACCCTTGACGGGCCGGACCGGCAGGCCGGGCCACAGCGCGGGTGCGTCGATGCCGTTGGCGATCACGACGGTGCCGGCGTCGCGGGCGTCGTCGAGCCGATCGACCGGGCCGGCCCACCGCACCCCCAGCCGCTCGCAGTGGTCCTCGACCGCCTCGACGAGCAGTCGGTTGTCGACGGCAAGTTCATCGAGCGCCCGAAAGCCGTGCCGAATACCCTGGGCCAGAAGGGGTTCCACATCACGGGCGGAGGTGGTCAGGGCCACCGGATGGCCCTGACCAGCCAGCCAGTCGGCCACCGTCCGCAGATCGCCGGCGTCAGCTCTGTCCACCGCGACCACCAGCGACTCACTCGCGGTCACGACCTCGGGGGGCAGTCCGTCTAGAAATCCGCCCGGACTGTCGTTGTGCCACAGCCGCAGTGACTCCAGGCCGATCGCCAGCAGCTGCTCCTCGCCGGGCCAGCCTTCGCTGTGCGGCGCCAGCATCCCGCCGGCCACCCACGATGCCCCGCGTTGGGTGGTGCGATGCACCCGGACCGCACACCCGGCCTGTGCTGCGCGACGGGCCACCGCCAGGCCGATCACGCCGCCACCGATGACCGCGAGGTCGGGCGCCGCCGGCTCAGCCATCAGGTACCTCTCGCTTCCTCCGCCGGCATGACCCGGATCAGGTGTGACGGTCTGGGCTGGTTCCCCCGCTGAACATCGAGCCCACTCTCAGTCCCCGTTCCCGGGACTCCCGTGTCGGATCTCCACGCTAGCCGCTACCGTCGCGGTGTGCACGAACCGCGCTCCCGGCTGATGTCCGCACGGCTGTACCTGTGCACCGACGCCCGCCGCGAGAGCGGCGACCTCGCTGAGTTCGCCGATGCGGTGCTGGGCGGTGGCGTCGACATCGTCCAGCTGCGCGACAAGGGCTCGCCCGGCGAGCAGCGGTTCGGCCCGCTGGAAGCCAGCGGTGAACTTGCCGCCCTGGAGATCATCGCCGACGCCGCCCGCCGGCACGGCGCGCTGGTTGCCGTCAACGACCGGGCCGATATCGCCCGTGCCGCAGGTGCCGATGTGCTGCATCTAGGGCAGGACGACCTGCCGCTGGAGGTGGCCCGGGCCATCGTCGGACCCGACACCCTGATCGGCCGCTCCACCCACGAGACCGGGGAAGCAGCGCGCGCGCTGATGGAGGATGTCGACTACTTCTGCGTCGGCCCGTGCTGGCCGACCCCGACCAAGCCGGGCCGGCCGGCGCCCGGGCTGGACCTGGTGCGGGCGGTGACGTCGATGAGGCCCGACAAGCCGTGGTTCGCCATCGGCGGCATCGACGAAAGCCGGCTCGACGAGGTGCTCGAGGCCGGCGCGCGCCGGATCGTCGTGGTGCGGGCGATCACCCACGCCGCGGATCCTGGCGCCGCGGCGACGCGTCTCAGCGAGGCGCTGGCGGACTGACCCCCGCCGGAGTACACCAGGCGAAGATCTCCTCGATCACGACGGTATGCGGCTGGTCCATTCGGCAGTCATGCGGTGGCACTGTCACGATGGTGCGCAACAGGTCCCAACTACTGGCGAACGCCGGATGCAGCGGCAGCTCTGCCACCTGATGCTCGGGCACCCAACGCAGTTCGGAGCTCTCCCCGTTCGGCACCGTCTCCAGGAGCTCGCCGGCATCGGCTACCACGGTGGTGTACGTCCACAGCGGCCCGTCCGGTCCGGGGACGGTCGCGGTGACGACGCTGACGTGAACCACGATTTTGTCCGCAGCCAGTCCGGCCTCCTCGTGGGCCTCCCGCACCGCGGCATCCCTGGGCTGTTCGTGGCTGTCCAGTGCCCCGCCCGGAAGAGCCCACGTTCCGCCCTGATGGCTCCACGGCGCTCGGTGCTGCAGCAGGACCGCCGGGGTCCCGTCATGCCAGGGTGCGCGCAGCAGCAGACCGGCCGCGCCGTGTACTCCCCAGTGATACGTGCCGGAATCCGATACCACCCAGCCGTCGCCGTCTCCGCGCACGGAATTCAGGATAGGCGCGTTCGGCGTTGGTTACCCGGGCCGGACCGAGCGGGCCGACACCGGTCTGGGCGATCACGAGCCAATACCCGGCTGGGCTCTTAGACTTTACTCAGGCAGGTTTGGCCGCTAAGGGAGCGAGGTCCACGTGAGGTGACCGTCGAGCTGGCGCATCCGTCGACCGAGCCGTTGGCACAACGGACGCCGACCGAGCCCGCTCACCCACGATGGTGGTTCGTCAACACCACGCCCGGGCGGATTCTCACCATCGGCGTCATCTTGGCCATGCTCGGGATTCTCAGTGCGTTCGCAATCTCCACGACGATCAACGAGCGCCAGCATCAGCTGACCGCCGTGCTCGACCACACCGAGCCGCTGGCCTTCGCGGCAGGCCAGCTCTACACCACACTGTCCGTGGCGGACGCCGCAGCGGCGACGGCCTTCATGGCCGGTTCTGAACCCCGGCCGGTGCGACAGCGTTACGAGCAGGCGATCACCGACGCCGCCGTGGCGGCCACCCGCGCCTCCAGCGGCCTGACCGACCCACCGCTGGTGGAACTGCTCGGCCGGATCAACGCCCAGCTCGCCGTCTATGCCGGTCTGATCGAGACAGCCCGCACCAACAACCGGATGGGCAACCCCGTCGGCTCGTCCTACCTTTGGGAGGCCTCGGGGCTGATGCAGGACAAGCTCCTTCCCGACGCCGAGCGACTGTACGAGGCGACCTCCGCCCGGGTGGACGCCGAAACGACGGCGTCGGCGTCGATTCCGGCCCCGGTCATCATCGTGGTCGCCGCCACCCTGGGTTTCGGCCTGTTCGCACACCGCTGGCTGGCCCGGCGCACCAAGCGCCGGGTGAACATCGGTCTGGTGGTGGGCGGGATGGCCATCTCGGTGATGATCGTGTGGGTGGGCACAGCGCTGGCGATCTCTACCGCGGGCAGCCGCGCCGCCAAGAACACCGCCGCCGATTCGCTGCGCACCGTCACCAGCCTCGCCATCACCGCCCAGCAGGCCCGAGCCGACGAAACCCTGTCGCTGATCCGGCGGGGCGACGAAGACCTCCGACAACGCTCGTATTATCAGCGCGTCGACGCCATGCGTAAGCAGCTTGCCGATTACTTGGCGCGCACGGACAACGTGGACACCAGCGGTCTGGCCAACGCCGACGAGCTGCTGGAACGCTGGCGGCAGGCCGGCGTCCGGATCAACGACTACATCACGGTGGGCAACTATCAGGCTGCCACCAGGGTGGCGCTGGGAACCGGCGACAACGACTCCACCGCGGCGTTCGAGAAACTCAATGACGCTCTGAATCAAGGCATTCAGGAAAGTCGCACGCAATTGCGGTCAGACATCATCTCGGCCCGGCGGGTGCTCTCGGGCACCACCGTCGGTGGGGCGGTGCTGTCGGTCGGCGCGGCGCTGGCCGTGGCGTTGGGCCTGTGGCCGAGGATGAGTGAGTACCGGTGATGAGCGCTTGCGCGAAGAACAATCAAACCGGCATGAGCGCTTGCGCGACGAACAATCAAATCGGCATGAGCGCTCGCGCGAGGATCAGGCGAGCTTTCATCGCCGCGGTGGCGGCCGCCACCCTCGCCGCGTGCTCGCAGCCGGTCGATCGCCCCGCCCCGCCGCCACCGACGATTGCGCCGCCGAGCCCCCCCGGCATGGAACAACTCCCGCTGCAAAAGGCCATGCCGCCGGACAATAGCCGTGATGACTGCGACCGCACTGCCAGCCTGCGACCCTTTCCCTCCAGAGCGCAGGCCGATGCCGCGGTCGCGACGATCCGGGACCGCAAACGACTACTGGTCGGCCTGGACGTAGGCAGCAACCTGTTCTCCTTCCGCGATCCGGTCTCCGGGGAGATCGCCGGGTTCGATGTGGATATCGCCGGCGAAATCGCCCGCGACATCTTCGGCACACCATCGGCCGTCGAGTACCGCATCCTGTCCTCGGCCGACCGGATCACCGCTTTACAGAACAACACCGTCGATATCGTGGTCAAGACCATGACGATGACGTGCGAGCGACGCAAGCAGGTCGCCTTCTCGACCGCGTATTTCGTTTCTTCACAACGCATTCTGGCTCCGCGGGAATCCGACATCGCAACACCGTCGGACCTCTCCGGCCGGCGGGTGTGTGTAGCGCGTGGCACCACTTCGTTGCGCCGCGTGCGGGAGATCGACCCGCCACCGACCATCATCACCGTGGTCAGCTGGGCGGATTGCCTGGTGGCGTTGCAGCAGAACGAAGTCGACGCCGTCAGCACCGACGACGCGATCCTGGCAGGGCTGGTGTCCCAGGATCCCTACCTGCATATCGTCGGACCGTCGATGGCTGAGGAGCCCTATGGCGTCGGAATCAACTTGACCAACACCGGCCTCGTGCGTTTCGTCAACGGCACGCTGGAACGGATTCGCACCGACGGCACCTGGAACACCCTGTACCGCAAATGGTTGACGGTGCTGGGCCCGGCGCCGACACCACCGCCACCGAGGTATTCGGACGCATGAGCACCGAGCAGCAGGACGTCGACGTCGGCACCCAGCCAGCCAGCATGGCCGATCTCGACATGGATTCGACCCAGAGCATGCGGGCGATGTCCACCCAGGCGGTATTCCGGCCTCGGTTCGATGACGACGCTGAGGTGTCGGTCCGGAGCGAGCCGATCGAGACCGAGGAGCCGACGGTCTCGCGGGGCATCTCCGGTACCCGCCGGCTCGGCGGCGGCCTGGTGGAGATACCGCGGGTGCCCGAGATCGACCCGCTCTCAGCGATGATGGTGAACCCTGTTGTCGCGGAATCCAAGCGGTTCTGCTGGAACTGCGGGCGGCCCGTCGGCCGTTCCACCGATGACCACCCCGGCGAATCAGAGGGGTTCTGTCCGCGTTGCCGTAGTGAGTTCTCGTTCCTGCCGCAGCTGAATCCCGGCGACATGGTCGCCGACCAGTACGAGATCAAGGGTTGCGTCGCCCACGGCGGCTTGGGCTGGGTGTACCTGGCCGTTGACCACAACGTCAACGAGCGGCCGGTGGTGCTCAAGGGTCTGGTGCACTCCGGCGACGCTGAGGCCCAGGCCATCGCGATGGCCGAACGTCAGTTCCTGGCGGAGGTGGTCCACCCATCGATCGTGAAGATCTTCAACTTCGTCGAGCACGCCGACTCCCGCGGCGAGCCGGTCGGTTACATCGTCATGGAGTACGTCGGCGGCAAGTCGCTCAAACCGGCGAAGGGGCAGCGACTCCCGGTTTCCGAGGCGATCGGCTACATCCTTGAGATCCTGCCCGCGCTGGGGTATCTGCACTCAATCGGACTGTGCTACAACGACCTCAAGCCAGAGAACATCATGGTGACCGAGGAGCAGCTCAAGCTGATCGACCTCGGCGCGGTGTCACCGATCAACTCCTTCGGCTACCTCTACGGAACGCCCGGCTACCAGGCTCCAGAGATTGTGCGTACCGGCCCCACCGTCGCCACCGACATCTACACCGTGGGCCGCACGCTCGCGGCGCTGACGTTGAACCTGCGGGCCCGCCACGGCCGCTACGTCGACGGCCTACCCGAGGACGACTCGGTGCTGAAGAAGTACGACTCCTTCGCACGGCTGCTGCGACGGGCCATCGACCCGGATCCGAGGCGGCGCTTCGCCAGCGCTGAGGAGATGAGCTCCCAGTTGCTCGGTGTGCTGCGCGAGGTGGTGGCGGCCGACACCGGTGTGCCGCGTCCCGGGCTGTCGACGGTATTCACCCGCACGCGTTCGACATTCGGCGTGGACTTGTTGGTGGCCCACACCGACGTCTATCTCGACGGGCTGGTGCATACCGAGAAACTGACCGCGCCGGAGATCGTGACCGCGCTGCCGGTGCCGCTCGTCGACCCCACCGACATCGCGGCGACCGTGCTCTCGGCGACAGTGCTATCCCAGCCCGTGCAGACCCTGGACTCGCTGCGCGCCGCCCGCCACGGCATCCTGGACTCCGAAGACGTCGACCTCTCCGATTCGGTGGAACTGCCACTGATGGAAGTCCGCGCGCTGCTGGATCTCGGCGACGTCGCCAAGGCCAACCGCAAGCTGGACGCTCTCGCCGAACGGGTGGGTTGGCGCTGGAGACTGGTGTGGTTCAAGGCGGTCTCCCAGCTTCTTACCAGTGACTACGACTCGGCGACAAAGCATTTCGCCGAAGTGCTGGACACGTTCCCCGGTGAGCTCGCCCCCAAGCTGGCGCTGGCGGCCACCGCCGAACTGGCCGCAACTTCCGGCGAACGACCGTTCTACGAGACGGTGTGGCATACCGACAACAACATCATCTCCGCGGGCTTCGGTCTGGCGCGCGCCCAATCCGTCGACGGCGACCGAGAGAGTGCGGTCACCACGCTGGACGAAGTCCCCATCGGGTCAAGGCATTTCACCACCGCACGGCTGACGAGCGCGGTGACCCTGCTGTCCGGGCGCTCGGCACACGAACTGAACGAAGCCCAGATCCGCGACGCTGCGCGCCGGGTGGAGGCCCTGCCCGACAGCGAGCCCCGGGTGCTTCAGATCCGGGCACTGGTGCTGGGCACTGCCATGGACTGGATCGCCGACAACACCGCAAGTCCGACACCCATCCTCGGGTTCCCGTTCACCGACCACGGCCTCCGCCTCGGAGTAGAGGCCTCCCTGCGCAGCCTCGCCCGGGTGGCCACCAGCCAGGCGCACCGCTACGCGCTGGTCGATCTGGCCAACGAGGTGCGTCCCGTCACGACGTTCTAGCGCGCCCCGCTACTGTGCGCTGACCTTTCCAGCACCCCCGTAAGAGCGCCGAAGTGTTCACCGGCGTCCCCCGCCCCGAAACCGTCGCGGCCGCATCCGCCGCCACCATCGACGAACCCAGAACTGCCAACTCAATTCATACCCGGCTTGTGGGTCACCGCCACTTCGGGACCAAATTCGATCTGCTCCAAAGCGGTGGTGCGATCTGGTGAACTACGACTTTGCCGAGGCCTTACACGGTCTACGCTTTGAACCAGCACAGACACGCCGCGACTGCGCGACCCCGATCTACCACTGCAGTGTTAGGAGACGGAAAATTGCCAGAATTGGTCGATACCCTGAATTCCGCGATTGCGTCGGACCCGCCGCAAGGAATTTTCTTCGGTGGCCAGGGCGTTGTTGTCCGGAACTTGGATGACAGACTGGTCAATGAAGCTAAATGCCGGGTTGTGCCCGGCACATTTTGGCACAACGATATTTGGCCTCCGAATCAAATCTATCCGGCAAACACCGACATCATGGCGGGTGATCAAAACGACAATTGGCTCACGCCAACGCTCGCTGTGGCGATTGGTCCAGAGCATTTTGATTGCCTTTTCAACACTCCAAATTTGCAAGACAAAAACTGGACCGACGGTGTCTGGTATGCCCACGACAGCAATAGTTGCGACAAGCGCGGCCTTTGGGTGCCGAACGATCATGGCTATGACGCTCCTTACGCGTGGATAGACGTAGACATTGTGTCGGGAAAAGTCACAGTCACGCGCACTTCCGAGAAGCTGGGTTCCGGTGGCTTCAATCCTGGCAATCCGACCTCGTCACCACCTTTCGGTGGTGGCGGTACCGGCGTGCATGTGGACAACAACTGGCGCGACATGGATGCAGGGCCTCAGGTAACCCAGAGTATCAGCCAAATTGACGGCAAAAGTGCTGATCCACCTCGTTCTCTCGTCGCAGACTACACATGCCAAATCGACTACTGGTTTTGGAATGCCAAGAC
>NZ_JBIIOV010000130.1:0-9303 GCF_044342925.1 Mycobacterium sp.
CGCACTGGCCCAGGAGTTGCGCTACGCCGACGTCTCGGCGCTCTACACCGCCGTCGGCGAAGGGCACGTGTCAGCGCGGCACGTCGTGCAGCGGCTGCTGGCCCAGCTCGGCGGCGCCGACGGTGCCGAGGACGAACTCGCCGAGCGGTCCACCCCGACCACCATGGCGGTGCGTCATCGCTCCACCGACGACACCGGCGTGGCGGTGCCCGGTGCGCCCGGCGTGCTGACCAAGCTGGCCAAGTGCTGTACCCCGGTGCCCGGGGACAACATCATGGGGTTCGTCACCCGAGGCGGCGGGGTGAGCGTGCACCGCACCGATTGCACCAACGCCGCCGATCTGCAGCAGCAGTCCGAACGCATCATCGACGTGCTGTGGGCGCCGTCGCCCACGTCGGTGTTCCTGGTCGCCATTCAGGTCGAGGCACTGGACCGGCACCGGCTGCTGTCCGACGTCACCCGGGTGCTGGCCGACGAGAAGGTCAACATCCTGTCGGCATCGGTGACCACCTCCGACGACCGAGTTGCCATCAGCCGGTTCACTTTCGAGATGGGCGACCCCAAGCATCTCGGCCACGTGCTCAACGCGGTGCGCAATGTCGAGGGTGTCTACGACGTGTACCGGATTACTTCCGCCGCCTGACGATGCCGCCGAGGTACGAGGCGGAGGAGGAGGGCGGCAATCAGATTCCGCCGCCTGACCGCCGAGTCGACCGCCGAGTCGACCGCCGAGTCGACGATGCCGGGCGAGGAACGTGCCCGGAGGAGGAGCGAGGCATTGGGTGATGCCGGGCGAGGAACGAGCCCGGAGCAGGAGCGAGATGATGTGGCGGGCCGCGCCCCGGCGGTAGGGTGACCCCATGCCTGAGGTGCCGCTGATGTCAGGGTTCCCCTCCGACCCGGAGCTGCGTGTCACCCTGGTGAACTGGCAGGATCCGCCGTTCAACCGGTGGTCGTTTCAACATCTGCGGGAACTCATTCCCACCCAGCGGATTCCGCGTGGACAGGGGCCGGTCCGGCCGTTGGTGCGCCACGACACCATGCTCGATCCCGGTGCGGTCGCCGTCCAGCGGGTCGACGATCGGGTATCGACCCTCGCCGAGGTGATGGATGAGACCTGGACCGATGCGGTAGTGGTCGTCCACGACGGCCGCATTGTTCTGGAGCGTTACTACGGCGGGATGACCCCGGACACAGTGCATTTGCTGATGTCGGTGACCAAGTCGGTCGTCGGCTGTGTGGCCGGGGTGCTGGTGGACCGCGGTCAACTCGATCCCAGTCAGCCCGTCGACGTCTACGTACCGGAGGTCACCGGTTCGGGATACAGCGGGGCCAGCGTGCGTGACCTGCTGGACATGCGCACCGGGGTGCTGTTCCGCGAGGAGTACACCAATCCCGAGGCCGAGGTGCGGGTGATGGAGCGTCACATGGGGTGGCGCCCCGGTCTGAGCCCCGGATACATCGGCGGCATGTACGCCTTTCTGGCCTCGATGACTGCGGTCACCCAGCACGGTGGCACGTTCGTGTACCGCTCGGCCGACACCGACATGCTCGGCTGGGTCTGCGAGCGCGCCGCCGGGGTCCGGATGGCGGATCTGATCTCCACGCTGATCTGGCAGCGGATGGGCGCTGAGCGCGAAGCTGAAATCACCTGTGACGGAGTCGGTTCGGCGATTCACGACGGCGGTATGTCGGCTACCGCACGCGACGTCGCCAGGTTCGGCCAGATGCTTCTGGATGACGGCTACGTGTCGGGTATACCGGTGGTACCCAGCCGGTGGCTGGTGCAGTCGCGCATGCTCGACCCCGACATCCGGGGTGCCTTCGCGGCGTCGGCGTCCGAGGCGACGCTGACCGGCGGCTGGTACCGCAACCAGTTCTGGTACGTACCCGGGCCGGTCGGAGATCTTCAGGTGTGCCTGGGCATTCACGGCCAGATGGTTCTGATCGACCGCGCGACCAGAACGGTGTCGGTCAAGATGTCGTCGTGGCCGACCGCCCAGTCGCCGTCTCAGCTGCTCGACACCATGCGGGCGTTCATCGCGACGGGCCGCCATCTTGCCGGGCTGTCCGGCCACGGCCACAACCGGACCGCGTTGACCGGGCCGATCGGCGTGGTCGAGGGCCGCGGACGCGGGCGTAGCTGAGCCCGCTGAGGCGGCTCAGGTGTCTACTTCACGAAACCGATCGGATACACCGCGGGCGGAGTCGGCAGCGGTTCGCTGACATACATGGCCCGGATGCCGTCAATGTAGCTGCGGCACCGCCGCGTTAGTCCGTCATCGGTCTGCATCCGGCCCTTGGTGACCAAGATGCCCAGGTCGGCTCCCTTGAAGCGATAGTCCCCGGGACCGTACACGCGGAGGAAGAAGCACTCGTCCTCGTGGGTAACGTCGTGCCAGTCGTTGGTGACGCCGATGAAGTTCAGCGTGCCGTCCTCGGTCAGCCGGTACCGGCCGGTCTGGGGTGCGGCCAGAATCCGCTCGATCTCTTCGTTGGGTTCCTTCATGATCAGCTGAGCCCACACGTCCACGGCGGCGAGCTCGCGCCAGCGCTCGTTGATCTCATCGACGTCAACCTGGTAATCGACATCCATGAATTCCAGCAGATGAAACAGGAACAGCGGAATGTCGGCGTAGGCACCGGCGGTCACGTTGGTCATCGACGACGCCCCGGAGATCCGCGGGTTCAGTTCGCCGAGATAGACCTCATCGGAGTCGAGATCCACCAGCACGTCCACTTCGAAGAATCCCTTGTACCCCTCTTTCCGGAGCCGGTCGCCCAGGCGCCGTACGTGGCCGATGGCGGTGTTGCGGTGCGCCTCCGAGAGCGCCTCGGGGAACAGGTCGTTGCCGCACCAGCCCCCGCGGTAGGGGGTCAGCTCCGGGTAGCCGGTCAGGTCGGTCATGAACGGTCCGACGACCGTGCCGTGCTCGGTGTTGACGGCCTCGACCGCCACGGCCCGGTTGTTGATCCGCTTCATGATCTTCAGGTCCTGGCCGACCATGTTCTCGCTGTCCCGGTCCCAGTCGGCCGCGCAGGTGATGAAGAACGTCGTCTTGCCCGAGTCGCCGTACGGTGTCTGCACCACCAGGTCCGAGCCAAGGCCGGCGGCGGCGGTCAGCTCGCAGAGTTGCTGATAATCATCGGCGCGGGCCAGGACGTTGGGTACCGAGGGTGCGCCGGCCTGCTCCCCGAGCTGGGTGGTGACGATCTTGGAGTCGAGATGCCGGCGTAGTGAGTCCGGCGGAAGGATCAAGTTGTAGTCCAAGTCGTGGCAGATCTGCTCGGTCTCCTCGTCGAAGAAGACCATCGCAATCATCGGACGCAAACCGGTTGCGGCGCAACGCAGCTCGATGTGGCGTTGCACCTCGGCGTCGCGCAGCAGGTAGTTGTTGATCTGCTCGGAACTGTTGAATTCGGTGTAGGGCTTAAGGCTCGGAGTGAACACTCGCGGATGCGCGCCGTCCCACGAATCGTGGTAGACGATGTACTCGAATCCGCGCACCCACCGGTCGATTCCGAGCAGGTTGAACGCGGTCGGGCCGACGAAGAAGATGGGTTGCTCGTTTGTTCGGAAGAATGTCCGAATCTCCGGGATGCCATTAAGCCCGCGGGCTCCGAATGCGTTGGATATCATAGGAATCCTGCCGGTCGATTGGCCGTTTATGCTGAATCGGAGTCTCTCACGCCGCAGAGATCCGGCACCCGAAAACCGTTGACTGTCATAGTCGGGCAAGGAGGCCTGGATGGCCCACCATCCACTGGATTCGCTATCGGCCGAGGAGTTCCGGCGCACCGCCGAGATCCTCCGGGGCGAGGGCCGGGTGACAGACGGGTGGCGGTTCACCTCGATCGAACTCAAGGAGCCCGAAAAGAGTGCGGTCAAGGCATGGCGGCCCGGCCAGCCCGTGCCGAGGGTGGCCTTCGCTGTGCTGCTGGACCGCGCCGCGAACAAGACCTATGAAGCGACCGTCGATCTGACCGGCGGCTCGGTGGTCTCGTTCGAGCACATTCCCGGCGTCCAGCCCAATTTCACCCTCGACGAGTTCTACGAGATCAACGAGGCGATGCGCAAGCACCCCGATGTCATCGCCGCCCTCGCCGAGCGCGGCTTCACCGACATGGACCTCGTCCTGATCGACACCTGGACCTACGCCAAAGCGCTGATGCCGGAGCGCTACCGCGACCGCCGTCTTGGCTGGAGCGATCTGTGGGTGCGGGCCACGCCGGGGGGCAACCCGTACGGACATCCGGTGTCGGGCATGAAACTGGTGGTCGACATGAACACCGGCGAATTGCTGGAGATCGAACGCGATCACGACTTCGGCCAGCCCGAGGTGGACTGCGAATACGTGCCGTCGGTCCGGGGGACGGCGGTGCGCACCGACCTCAAGCCGCTGCACATCACTCAGCCCGAAGGCCCGTCGTTCGCCCTCGACGGTTCGGAGCTGAAGTGGCAGAACTGGACGATGAGGCTGGGCTTCAACTACCGCGAAGGCCCGGTGATCTACCAGCTGAGCTTCGACGACAACGGTGTCAAACGCGATGTCGCCTACCGGATTTCGCTCGCAGAGATGGTCGTCCCCTATCGGGATCCCAGCTTTGACCATTACCGCAGAACCGCCTACGACATCGGTGAGTGGGGCCTGGGCTCGATGACGACCTCGCTTGAGCTGGGATGTGACTGCCTCGGCGAGATCCGCTATCTCGACGCGTCGCTGGCCGACAGCCGCGGCGAGCCCTACACCGTCAAGAACGCGGTCTGTCTGCACGAGGAAGACAACGCGGTGATGTGGAAGCACGTGGACTACCAGACCGGGGCCGAGGTGCGGCGCCAGCGCCGGATGGTGATCTCCTGCCATGCGACCGTGGCCAACTACGAGTACCTGATCTACTGGCGCCTGTACCAGGACGGCAACATCGAGTGCGAGATCCGGGCCACCGGCATCATGGTGACCACTCCCTTCCCGGACGGCGCCACACCGCCGCCCTACGGCACCGTCGTCGACACCAACACCTACGCCCCGGTCCACCAGCATTTTCTGGTGGCTCGGCTGGACCTCGACGTCGACGGTGAGGACAACACCGTCATGGAGATCGATTCGGTGGCCCCGCCGGTGTCGGCGGACAACCCCTACGGCTTGGCGCTGGTCACCGAGTCCACGCCGATCACCTCAGAAGCTCACGCCGCCCGGGATTTCGACTGGTCCACCCAGCGCGCCTGGAAGGTGGTCAACCCCAACAAGACCAACAAGTACGGCACGAACGTCTCCTACAAACTCGTTCCGGGAGCGTGCTTTCCGCCGATGATGGATCCGTCGACGGTCCAGTACCTGCGGGCTCCGGTGATCGGCCACACCCTGTGGGTGACCAAGAACAGTGGCGACGAGCGTTGGCCGGCCGGCAAATACCCGGCTCAGTCCGAAGTCGACACCGGGATGACCGAGTGGCTCAAGGACGACGCGCCGCTGGTGAACACCGACGTGGTGCTCTGGTACGTGTTCGGCATCCACCACATCACCCGGATGGAGGAGTGGCCGATCATGTCGGTCGACACCGTGTCGTTCTGGCTCAAGCCCTCCGGATTCTTCGACCGCAACCCGTCGATCGACGCGGCGCCGACGTCGAAGGGTGGAGCGGGGGCCTGCCACAGCGGGTGAGACCGGGGTCCCCTCGGTCGGGATCAATCCCCGACGACGACGGGGGTGTCCTTGCGCAGGGTCTCGCCGCGGAAGAACGCGGGCTGCATCGAACGCCACACCAGCATCAGGACGAGGCCGAGCAGGATCAGCCCCAGCCCCAGCACCAGAACCAGTCCGATGCCGAAAACGCTTGCGCCACTGCCATAATCGGGAGAGGCGCTGTCGCGCAGCGTGATGATCAGGACGGCGAACAGGCCCAGGCCGCCGAGTAGCGGGAAGAGCAGTTTGAACGCAAAGCTGTTGAGGTCGGCGAACAGCTCGTGGCGGAAGAACCAGATGCAGGCGAACGCGGTGAGACCGTAGTAGAAGCAGATCATGATGCCCAGGGCGTAGATGGTGTCCATCAGGGCGTTGCGGCTGAGCAGGTGCATCACGGTGTAGAACGTGCCGGCGACGACCCCGGCGGCCACCGTGGCGTAGGACGGGGTGAGGTAACGCGGGTGAATCGCCGCGAACCGTGCGGGCAGCGCCCCATAGGTGGCCATGCCGAGCATGGTGCGCGACGACGGCAGGAAGGTGGTGATGAGGCTCGCGGTGCTCGATGCCAGCACGGCCAGATACAGCAGCAGCTGCCAGGGGTTGCCCAGGACGGGCTCGGCCAGTGCGGCGAAGACATTGCTGGCGTTGTCGGGGTTACCCAGACCCACGCCTTCCTCGCCGGTGCCGGCGTACATCTGACTGGCGGTCGCGACGATCAGATAGGTCAGCAGGATGGACAGAACGCACAGCAGCGCGGCCCGGCCGGGGGTCTTCGCCGAACCCTTGGACTCCTCATTGACAGTCAGGCAGGTGTCCCAGCCCCAGAACGCGAAGATCGACCCGGACAGCCCCGCGATGAACGCCGACAGCGTCAGCCCCGCGGGACTGAACCAGTCCCAGGAGAACGGCATTCCGGTGGCCGAGGATTCCGACTTGGCGATCGCCAGGACGGCGAACAAGCCAAGCATCGCCAACTGGAAACCGACCAGGACGAACTGCACCCGCTCCGTCGTGGTGATACCCCGGTAGGCCACCCAGGTCGCGACGAACAGGAAGGTGAGGCAGGTCAAGACGTTGATCCATGGGTTCTCCCACAGTGCACCCAGGCTTTCGTTACCGAATAGGTCGCCGAGGAACTGATAGAAGAACTCCACCGCGACCCCGGCCAGGTTGGACAGCACGATGGCCGTCGCCAGGACCGCGGCCCACCCGCCCAGCCAGCCGACGTAGGGGCCGAAGGCCTTGGTGGTCCAGGTGAACGACGTGCCGCAGTCCGGCACCACCTTGTTCAACTCGCGATAGGCGTAGGCGGCGAAGAACATCGGCAGGAACCCAGCGATGATCACCACGGCCATCTTGGTGCCGGCCTGTGTGACCAGAATGCCGATGGTGGCTGTCAGCGCGTAGGCCGGTGCGACCGAGGAGATACCCAGCACCACGCTGCCCAGAACACCGACGGAGTTTGCCGACAGGCCCTTGTCCTGAAGATCGGCTTCGGCGGCGTGCTGGAGATCATGTGCGTGTTCCATGCCGATTGGTACCGCCCGCCGGGTCTATCTGCTGCGATGAATGTTGGATGTACGGTACCGCTGACAGCCGAACGTGTTCGGTGTTTGCTTGCCTTGGCATAGTTGAAACTTGTCCTAGTTTCGGTACGCCCGCGCACGCCCGTGATCTCACTCCAAGGAGCCGCAATGACAGTCGAGATCGCCGAGACGGGCGTCGTCGTCGGAGCCGACGGGTCCGAGCACGGCATCGCCGCCCTGCGCTGGGCCGCCGCCACCGCCGTCGCTTACGGCCTGCCGCTGACGGTGCTGCACGCGCGCCCCGACGCCATCGCCGAGCCGACGTTGGTGTCCGAGCCCGACGGTGTTCTCGGCGACGCGGTGGCGGTGGCCCGCGCCGAGCACCCCGGGCTGCAGATCCGGGCGCTGCAGATGCCTGACGCACCGGTGCAGTCGCTGCTGGCCGCGGGGGAGGAGGCCGACGTCGTGGTGCTCGGCTCGCGCGGCATCGAGGGTTTCCGGGGTCTGCTGCTGGGGTCGACGACGATGCACGTCGCGCCGTACGCGCAGTGCCCGGTGGTGGTGGTGCACTCCGGCCTTGAGGGCGGGGTGCTGTTCGAGGCCAGTGACGGGTATCTGGGCAATCCGGGCCAGGTGATCCTCGGTTACGACGGATCGCCGGCGTCGAATCGGGCCGCCGCCTTCGCTTTTCGGCACGCTGAGGCGATCGGCTGCGGTGTGGTCGCGGTGAGCGTGGAGGCCGGCCGGGGCGACCCGGAGACCGAGCCGATCGACCCGGAGAACGCCACCCCCGGCTCGGACACCAGTGCGTTCCACTCGCCGGTGATCGTCACCGCCTCGTCGTTCCCCGACGTCCCGGTGTCGTTCGTCGCCGGCTACGGACGGCCCGCCGAGGTGCTGCTCACCCAGGCGATCGGCGCCGAGCTGCTGGTGGTCGGCAGCCGCGGCTCCGGCGGCTTCGCCGGGCTCATCATGGGCTCGGTCAGCCAGAAGGTGCTGGCGCACGCCAGTTGTCCGGTGGCGGTGCTGCATCCGGGAATTCCGGCGGAGACCGCCGCCGGAATGGCGTGATCAGTCCAGCAGGATCGACGTGACCTTCACCTCGGTGGCCGGCTTGCCGTCCTGGCCGCCACCGGCGACACCCGCGCCGGCGATCTTGTCCAGGGTGGCCAGACCGGTGGCGTCGATGGTGCCGAACACGGTGTAGTTCGGCGGCAGCTTCGAGTCCTTGTAGACCAAAAAGAACTGGCTGCCATTGGTATTCGGTCCGGCGTTGGCCATGGCCAGCGCGCCGCGCGGGTAGAGCACCGGCTTCTGCAGAGCCGGGTCGTCCTTGCCGAACTGGTTGGTGGGGTACTCGTTGGCGAACGAGTAACCCGGTCCGCCGGAGCCCGAGGCGGTCGGGTCACCGCACTGCAGCACGCCCAGTTCGGGTGCGGTGGTCAGCCGGTGGCAGACGGTGTCGTTGAAGTAGCCCTTCTGGGCCAGGCTGGCAAAGCTGTTGACCGTGCAGGGCGCCTCGGCGTTGTTGAGGATCAGCCCGACGTTGCCCTGGTCGGTGGCCATGCTGACGCTGATCGTCGCCGGGTCGGTGGGCACCGCGCCGGCCTTGGGCGGCTCGACGTCCTTGGCCTGCTGGCCGGCCGCCGGGTACTGGCAGTTGGCGCCGAGATCGGCGGGGGCGGTGAAGGCCGGCAGCTGGTCGGGTCCGCCGCGCACCAGCTGGGTGGGCGCGCCCGGGGCGGCTGCTGCCGTGCTCGTTGCGCTGGAGGACGCCGAGGACGCCGACGATTCAGCCTTGTCGCCCTTGAAGACGAACGCCGCGATCGCCGCGGCGCCGACGGCCAGGGTCAGCATCGCGGCCACCACCGTGAGGATCCGCTGCCGCCGCTCCTGCTGGGTGCGCTGGGCAAGCTGCTGCTCCAGCTTGCGCTTGGCCTCTTCGCGTCGTTCTGCGTTCGTGGTCACCGCTGAGGATCCTCCGTATCGGGTCGATCGATCGCGCAGTTGAGTGTGCCAGCCCGGGCTGTGAGCGGGTGGACCGGGCTGGGACACTGGTCGGCGTGTTGCTCAAGGCGTTCCCGGCCGGCATG
>NZ_JBIIOV010000010.1:0-33388 GCF_044342925.1 Mycobacterium sp.
GGTCGCCGCCGTAACCGCCGCCGACGTGGATGGGCACCGCCAGCCGGGATTCGATCTCGAAGCGAACCGGCGCACCGGCGCTGTCGGTGGCCTCGATGACCGCGCCGGTGGGAATCCTGGTGCCGGAGCGGTACTGGATCTTCACCCGCGGCCAGCCGAGCTGCTCGATCCGCCCGTCGCGCCAGATTCGGGTGCAGTCGTTGAGGGTCCGGAATCCGCTGTGGTCCTCCTGGATGATGATCACGATCGCGAAGTCGTCGAAGGCGATCGGCACGTAGAGCCACCACATGCCCTCGAACGGCGGGTCGGCCGGCCGGCCGGCGGGTTCGTGTTCGCCGATCGGGCGGATGCCCCAGGACCGGTCCCGGCTGCCGATCCAGATGCCGGGGTCGACGGTGATCTCCTCGCCGTCGATCACCAGATGCCCTCGCCACGAACCCAATTGAGCGAACCGCTGGGCATCCAGGGTGGTGCGGGTGCCGGTGCGCATGAGGTGCCGCTGTTCCTGCACCACGCCGAACAATCCCTCCCAGGTGAGGTCGCAGGCCATGCCCTCGGTCTCCTCCAGCACGATGCGCAACCTCTGCAGCGGCTCGGTGACCTCCACGCGGTAGCCGTTGACCCGCTGGTCGAGCCGGTTACCGTCGATGGCGTCGGACAGGTGCACCGCGGTCTGGGTGTCGCCTCGCCGCACCAGGACGAACGCGTCCTTCACACCGAGGTTGGGGTAGTAGCCGATACCGGTGATGACGAAAATGTCCCCGCTGCGGTCATGGGCGTTGAAGTAGGACCGGTCGTAGAAGTTGCGGTCCGAGGAACCGGGCCAGGCGATGGGTTGGGGGACCTGGTGGACGGGGTACTCGTCCAGCGGCCCGATCATCGGTGAGTCCTTCCCGAGTCGCTTCGCTCCTGCCCTCCGGGGCCCTCTTCGAGAAGCCGGCGCAGCAGCCCGCCGTGGTAGAACAGCGCTTCGGTGTCGTCGGGTTTCTCGATCTCGCCGAAGTGCACCCGGCGGGCACCGGTGCGCATGAACACCACGCACCAGATCACCCCGCTATAGATGTGGAACCAGTGCAGGTCGCCGAGTTCGACACCGGTGAGCCGACCGTAGGTGGCCCGGACGTCCTCCTCGCTTAACATGTCGGGCAGTCCAGGGAGCCCGGCAAGACCGGCGATCTCCTGGAAGACCATGTGGGCGAACATGATCCACGATACGTCTAGTTCCCGCGGCCCCACCGTCGCCATCTCCCAGTCCAGCACCGCCACCGGCGTGAAGTCGCGGTACAACACATTGCCGATCCGGGAGTCACCCCAGGTGAGTACCGGATCGGCGGCGGCTGCGTCGGCGGGGAAGTTGTCTTCCAGCCAGGCCAGAGCGCGCTCCACCAGCGGTGATCGGCCAATGCCGGGCACAGCGAAGTCGTACCAGTTCTTGACCCAGTTGAAATGCCTGCGCAGCGGGGAGTCGCCGGGTGGTTCGGCGTCGATGAGGAACCCGAATGTCGCTGCTGCCGAGGGTATCCCGTGCAGCTGGGCGATGACCGCGACGGTGGCGTCCTGCAACTGCCGGCGCTTCTCGGGCGTAGCGTCGGCCAGCCAGTTGCCGCCGAAGGTGTAGGGCATCACGTCAGGAGGGACGACACCGTCGATGTGATCCATGAGAAAGAACCGGCTGCCGAGCACGTTTCCGGTCGGTTCGATCCAGCGCACCCGCGGGACGGGCACTGCCGTGAGTTCGGACACCAGCCGCATCACCTCGAACTGGTGGTCCAGCCGGTAGGCGGGGAACACCGGGACGTCCTGCGCGCTGGGTGCCATGCGGATCACCCACTTCCGCTCGACGGGAACACCGTCGTCGCTCCAGCGGCCGGTCACAATGATCGTCTCCGAGGACATCCCGTTGGAGTCGACGCCGCTGTCGACGGTCACCGCCGGGACGATCCCGGCGGGCATCACGGTCGACAACCAGCGGGACAGCGCGGCTGGGATGGCGCCGGTATCGCGCCCGGAGCGCTGAACGTGGGTCAGTTCGGTGCTGACGGTCGGCTGATTATTCATGTGAACCTCCGCTGTTCAGGACGTCAGAAACTCCGAAGCAGCGCCGGCAAGGTCCAGCAGCGGCTGTGGCAGGGCCCCCAAGGCGACGGTGATCACCGCAGTCACCCCGATCGTCGCGACGCTCAGCGATCCCGGCGGGGCGAACTCCGGCGCGTCGTCCGGCGGGTCGGTGAAGAACATCAGCACGATCACCCGCACGTAGAAGTAGGCGGCGATGGCACTGGCCAGTACACCGACAACGACCAGCGGGATCGCCCCGCCTTCGCCGGCGGCCTTGAACACCGCGAACTTGCTGACGAACCCACTGGTCAGCGGAATGCCGGCAAACGCCAGCAGGAACAGCGAAAACACCACCCCGGCCACCGGGAATCGCCGACCCAGCCCGGCCCAGCGCTCCAGTGCGGTCTCCTCGGCTCCGTCGGCGCCGCGGACCACGCTGACCACCGCGAAGGCGCCCACCGTGCTGAACCCGTAGGCGGCCAGATAGAACAATGTCCCCGACACTCCCGCGGCGTTGCCGGCGATCACCCCGGTGAGGATGAAACCGGTATGGGCTACAGCTGAGTACGCCAGCATCCGTTTGACATCCCGCTGGGTGACCGCGGCGACGGTACCCACGGCCATGCTGAGGATGGCCACCGCCCACAGCACCGGCCGCCACTGATCCTTCAGCTCCGGCACGGCGACATAGAGCAGACGCATCAGTGCGCCGAACGCGGCGATCTTGGTGGCGGCCGCCATGAATGCGGTGATGGGCGTCGGGGCGCCCTGATAGACGTCGGGCACCCACGCGTGGAACGGCACCGCGCCGACCTTGAACAGCAGCGCCACCATCACCAGCGCGGCACCGAGCAATGCCAGGGTGGTGTTGTGGGCGCCGGATGCCGTGCCGGTGCGCAGCGCGGCCGCGATCCCGGTGATGCTCAGCGTGCCTGCGTAGCCGTAGAGCAGCGCCATCCCGTACAGGAAGAAGGCCGACGAGAACGCTCCCAGCAGAAAGTACTTCAGCGACGCCTCCTGGGACAGTAGGCGACGGTACCGGGCCAGGCCGCACATCAGGTACAGCGGCAGTGACAGCACTTCCAGCGCGATGAACATGGTCAGCAGGTCGTTGGCGGCGGGGAACAGCACCATGCCGCCGACGGCGAACATGGTCAGCGGGAACACCTCGGTCTGCGCCACCGCCGCTTTGGTGGCCACCTGCTCGGCGGCGCTGCCGGGCACCGTCGAAGCCTGCGCGGTGAAACCGTCCAAACCGCCTGCGCCGCTGCGGCGCTCGCCGATCAGCAGCACACCCAGCACGGCGACCATCAACACGGTGCCCTGCAGGAACAGCGCGGGACGATCCACCGCCACGGCGCCCACCACCGCCGATCGCCCGGTGGGCCCGAGGTTGAGGTAGACGCCCACCAGCGCCGCGAGCGCCGCCAGCAGACCTCCGACGGCGAGGGTCATCTGCACCGGGTAGCGCGACCGGCGCGGCAGGAACGCCTCGACGATCACCCCGGCCACCGCGACGCCGAACAGGATCAGCATCGGGGAGAGCACCCCGTATTCGACGCTCGGCGTGATCATTTCGCGGCTCCCAGCGTCGGCGCCGGGTCGGGCTGACCGATGTCGGTCAGCGTGTGGGTGACCGCCGGGTTGATGACGTCCAGCGCCACCTTCGGATAGACGCCAAGGATCAGCAGCAGTGCGATCAGAGGAGTGACGACGAGCAGTTCGCGCGGCCGCAGGTCGGTGATGGTGTCATTTCCGTCGGTCACCGGCCCGGTCATCATGCGCTGGTAGGCCAGCAGCACATACACCGCGGAGAGCACCAGCGCCAGGGCGGCGAGTACCGCGAACGCTGGATAGCGGGTGAATGTGCCGATCAGAACGAGGAATTCACTGATGAACGGCGCCAGGCCGGGCAGTGACAGGGTGGCCAGGCCGGCCACCAGGAAGGTGCCGGCCAGCACCGGGGCGACCTGCTGCACCCCGCCGTAGTCGGCGATGGTTCGGGTGCCCCGGCGGCTGACCAGGAATCCGGCGACGAGGAACAGTGCGGCGGTGGAGACTCCGTGGTTGACCATGTACAGCGTCGAGCCGGACTGGCCCTGGCTGGTCATGACGAAGATGCCGAGGATGATGAAGCCGAAGTGGCTGATCGAGGTGTAAGCGATCAGCCGCATGATGTCGGTCTGGCCGATGGCCAGGATCGCGCCGTAGACGATGCCGACCACGGCCAGTGCGATGACCACGGGCCGGAAAAGGGCCGCGGAATCGGGGAACAGCGGCAGGCAGTAGCGCAGCATGCCGAACGTGCCGACCTTGTCCATCACCGCCATCATCAGCACCGCCGAGGCGGGGGTGGCCTGCACTGCGGCGTCGGGCAGCCAGCGATGTAGCGGCCACAGCGGCGCCTTGACCGCGAAGGCGAACAGGAAGCCGCCGAACAGCAGGTGCGCCACGGCGGGCTCGATGGCCAGCCGGCCGTCGGCGACGGCGTCCGCGATCCGGCGGACATCGAAGGTGCCGCCGTCGAGGGTTCCGGCGGTCACCACGTACAGCCCGACCAGAGCGGCCAGCATGACCAGACCGCCGAAGAGGTTGTACAGCAGGAATTTCACCGCAGCGGGTGATCGTTGGCTGCCGCCGTACCCGCCGATGAGGAAGTACATCGGGATCAGCATCGCCTCGAAGAACACGTAGAACAGCAGGATGTCCAGCGAGGTCAGCGAAATCAGCACCATGCCCTCGACGGCCAGCATCAGTGCCACGTAGCCGTGTGTCCCGCGCCCACCCAGTCCGGGCCGGTCGTCGGCGTCGTTCCAGCCGGCGATCAGCAGCAGCGGCATCAGCACCGCGGTGAGCACCACCAGTGCCAGCGCGATGCCGTCCACGCCGAGGATGTAGCCGGTGCCGAACGACCGTATCCACGGATGGTTCTCGACGAATTGGTAGCGCGGGCCGGCCGGATCGAAACGCAGTGCCACGACGAGCGCGATCGCCAGCACCACCAGCGACACCGCCAGCCCGGCGTATTTGGCTGCCCCGCGCATCGGTGCGGGCAACAGGATGATGACCGTCGCGCCGATCATCGGCACCGCCCACAGCAGGCTCAGCCACGGTGTCACGCCATCACCTCCACATCGCCGCGATCAGCACCGCGCCGGCGAACAGACCGGCACCGGCGAGCATGGACAGGGCGTAACTGCGGGCGAATCCGGTCTGCAGGCCGCGCAGCCCGTCGGAGATCCGGCGCACGCCATGGGACATTCCGGTCACCGACCCGTCGATGGCCTTGTCGTCCACAACGATCAGGGCCCGGGTGAGCTGCTGGCCGCCGCGCATGAAGACGGCCTCGTTGACCGCGTCGCCGTAGAGGTCGCGGCGGGCGGCGACGGTGAGCGCCGAGACGTCCTGCGGTGCCGTCTCGGGCACGGCTTTGGCGTACATCCGGTAGGCGACCGCGACCCCGACCGCCACGGCCGCCAGCGCCAGCGCCGTTGTCACCCAGGCCGGCACAGCGTGGTGGGGTTCGTGTTCCCCGACGACCGGCTCCAGCCAGGTGCGCAGCGTATGACCGAGGCTCAGCAGCGCGCCGGCGCCCACTGAGCCGATCGCCAGCACCACCATGGGCAGAGTCATGACCGCGGGGGACTCGTGCGGGTGGCAGTTTTCTGCCCAGCGGCGCTGCCCGAAGAAGGTCAGCAGCATCACCCGGGTCATGTAGAACGCGGTGATCGCCGCGCCTAACAGCGCCGCTCCGCCGAGCAGCCAGCCCTTCAATCCGCCTGCATTCACGGCGGTTTCGATGATGGCGTCCTTGGAGAAGAAGCCGGCGAACGGGGGCACCCCGATGATCGCCAGATAACCCAGCCCGAAGGTGACGAAGGTAACCGGCATCAGCGTCCGCAGCCCGCCGTAGCGGCGCATGTCGGTTTCGTCGTTCATCCCGTGCATGACCGAACCGGCGCCCAGGAACAGGCCGGCTTTGAAGAAGCCGTGGGTGAGCAGGTGCATGATCGCCACCGCGTAGCCGGCCGGACCGAGTCCGGCGGCCAGCACCATGTAGCCGATCTGGCTCATGGTCGAGGCGGCCAGCGCCTTCTTGATGTCGTCCTTGGCGCAACCGATCACCGCGCCGAACAGCAGGGTCACCGCACCGACGATCACGACCGCGGTCTGTGCGACGGGCGCGGCATTGAACACCGGCCCGGAGCGCACGATCAGGTACACGCCCGCGGTCACCATGGTGGCGGCGTGGATCAGCGCGGACACCGGGGTGGGGCCCTCCATGGCGTCACCCAGCCAGGACTGCAATGGCACCTGCGCGCTCTTGCCGCACGCGCCGAGCAGCAGCAGCAGCCCGACGGCGTTGAGGGTTCCGTCACTCATCTGCGGGGCGGCGGCGAAAACCGTTGCGAAATCGACCTGGCCGACCGTCGCGAACAGCACCATCAGCGCGATCGCCAGGCCCATGTCGCCGACCCGGTTGACCACGAACGCCTTCTTGGCCGCCGCGGCCGCGCTCGGCTTGTAGGACCAGAACCCGATCAGCAGGTAGGAAGCCAGGCCGACGCCCTCCCAGCCGGCGTAGAGGCCGAGGTAGTTGTCAGCCAGCACCAGCAGCAGCATGGCCGCGACGAACAGGTTGAGATAGGCGAAAAACCTTCTCCGGTCAGGATCGTGGGCCATGTAGCCGATCGAGTACAGGTGGATCAGCGCGCCGACGCCGGTGATCAGCAGCACGAAACACACCGACAGGGCGTCGAGTTGCAGACCGAAGTCCACCCGCAGCGCCCCGACCGGAACCCAGGAGAACAGCGTCTCGTGCACCAGCCGGTCCTCGGCGGGCCGGCCCAGCAGGTGGGTGAAGAGCACCGCACCACAGGCAAATGAACCGACCACCGCCGCGCATGCCAGCAGGTGGCCCCACGCGTCGGTGCGGCGCCCGCCCAGCAAAAGAGCGACCGCCCCGAACAGGGGCAGCGCGATAGTCAGCCACAGCAGCGTCGTCACCGTTCAGTGCCTCCCCATCAATTCCTGAGGAGGTTCGACTCGTCCACGTCGGCGCTGCGACGGGTGCGGTAGATGGCGACGATGATGGCCAGGCCGACGACCACCTCGCAGGCCGCGACGACCATGGTGAAGAAGGCCACCGCCTGGCCCTCCAGTCCGCCGTGCATCCGGGCGAAGGTGACGAACGCGAGGTTGCCTGCGTTGAGCATCAACTCGACGCACATGAACATGACGATGGCGTTCTTCCGCAGCAGCACTCCGGCGGCGCCGATGGTGAACAGCAGCGCCGAAAGATACAGGTAGTAGGAAGGATTCATCGCGGCGTCCGGATGGTATCGCTGACCGATGACTCATCGTCGGAGCCGTCAGGCAGGCGCGCCATGGTGTCGACGGCGTTGCGGCGCGCGTAGACGCCGGGGTTGGGCAGTGGGGTGGCCCGGCTGGTGCCGCGGAAGCGTTCGATCGCCATCTCGCGCTGAGTCTTCCGCGGCTGAAGGCGTTCCCGGTGAGCCAGGATCATCGCGCCCAGCGCCGCGGTGATCAGCAGCGCGCTGGTCAACTCGAACGCCCACAGGTTGCGGGTGAAGATCAGCTCGGCCAGGCCCTGAACGTTGCCGTTGGCGTTGGCTTCAGCCAGGCCGGTGAAATTGGAGGTTTTCGCGCTGCCGATGCCGGCGATCAACAGGACTCCGAACCCCAATCCGGCCAGCATCGCGGCAACCCGTTGTCCACGAATGGTTTCCACCAGCGACTGCGCGGAGTCGACGCCGATGAGCATCAGCACGAACAGGAACAGCATCATCACCGCGCCGGTGTAGACCACGATCTGGACCACGCCGAGGAACGGGGCCTCCTGCACCGCGTAGATCATCGCCAGCGCGATCATCGTCGTCGCCAAGGCGACCGCCGAGTACACCGCCTTAGGTGCGGCGACCACCCCGATTGCGCCGGCGACCGCGACGGCGCCCAGGACCCAGAAGGCGATCGCCTCGGCGTTCACGGCGTCACCCGCCCCAGGTAGTAGTCGTCATCGCTGGCGCCCGGCGCCATCGGGTGCGGCGGGGCCTGCATCCCTGGCTGCAGCGGGGCGAGCAGTTTGTCCTTGCCGTAGATGAGGTCCTGGCGGTTGTCGTCGGTCATCTCGTAGTCGGCGGTCATCGTCAGCGCCCGGGTGGGGCAGGCCTCGATGCACAACCCGCACCCGATACAGCGCAGGTAGTTGATCTGGTAAACCCGCCCGTAGCGTTCACCGGGAGAGAAGCGCTGCTCCTCGGTGTTGTCCGCGCCCTCGACATAGATGGCGTCGGCCGGGCAGGCCCACGCGCACAACTCGCAGCCGATGCACTTCTCCAGCCCGTCGGGGTAGCGGTTGAGCTGGTGGCGCCCGTGGTAGCGCGGAGCCGTCGGGCCGGGCTGCTCCGGGTACTGCTCGGTGATCGGCTTCTTGAACATCGTCGTGAAGGTCACCTTGAAGCCGGAGAGGGCATCCAGGAATTTAGGCATGAGCGGCCTCCTCGGCCTGGCCGGGTAGCGGGGGAATAGGGAAGGAACCGTCCGGCGGCGGGGACGGTGGCGGTGTCCGGCGCTCGACCCCTCTGCGCCGAAGCGTGTTGGCCGCCAACAGAACGGCCAGCAGCGCCGCCGCAGCCAGGAGGTTCGGGATGACACCGTCGAGGTGGACCGCGCGCAGGACGGCGACGGTCAGGATCCACACCAGCGAGACCGGGATCAGCAGCTTCCAGCCGAGTGCCATGAACTGGTCGTAGCGCAGCCGGGGCAGGGTGGCGCGCAGCCACATGAACCCGAACAGGAAAATCCACGTCTTGGCGACGAACCACAGCACCGGCAGCCAGCCGGTGTTGGCGCCGTCCCACAAACTGAGCGGCCACGGGGCGCGCCAGCCGCCGAGGAACAGGGTGGTGGCCAGCGCCGAGACGGTGGTCATATTGACGTACTCGGCGAGGAAGAACATCGCGAACTTCAGCGACGAGTATTCGGTGTGGAACCCGCCGACCAGTTCACCCTCGGCTTCCGGCAGGTCGAAGGGGGCACGGTTGGTCTCGCCGACCATCGCGGTGATGTAGACGACGAACGACGGCAGCAGCAGGAATACGTACCAGGTGTTCTCCTGGGCCGCGACGATCCCTGAGGTGGCCATGGTGCCCGAGTACAGGAACACCGACGCGAAGCACAGCGCCATCGCGATCTCGTAGGAGACCACCTGGGCGCTGGAGCGGATGCCGCCCAGCAGCGGGTAGGTGGAACCGGATGACCAGCCGGCCAGGACGATTCCGTACACCCCGATCGACGTGATGGCCAGGATGTAGAGCACCGCGACGGGCAGGTCGGTCAACTGCAGCGGAGTCTGGTGGCCGAAGACCGACACCACCGGACCCAGCGGAATCACGGCGAAGGCCATGATCGCGGTGATCACCGAGATCACCGGCGCCAGCAGGTAAAGGGGCTTATCTACGCCGGCCGGGATCAGGCCCTCCTTGAGGGCGAGCTTGATGCCGTCGGCCGCGGACTGCAGCAGCCCCCACGGGCCGACCCGGTTGGGGCCGTAACGCATCTGCATGCGGCCCAGCAGCTTTCGCTCCACCAGAATGGCCACCAAGACGGTCAGCAGCAGGAACGCGAATACCGCCACCGCCTTGGCCAGGATCAGCCACCACGGGTCGTGGCCGAAGATCGCCGGGTCCGGATAGGTCACGCGAGCCCCCCTGCGTCGATGCGGACGACGGCGCCCGTCGTCACCCCCAACTGGGTGTGCACCGCGCTGCCCGGAGAGTTCAGTGGCAGCCACACCACCTGGTCGGGCATGTCGGTGATCTCCAGCGGCAGTGTCATCGACCCGCGGTCGGTCGACACCGTCACTGTGTTAGAAGCGCCGATGCCCGCGGCGGTGGCCGACGAGAGGCGGGCGACCGGCAGCCGGGCGGTCCCGGCCAGGTAGGGCTCGCCGTCCTGTAACCGGCCGCGGTCCAACAACATCCGCCAGCCGGCCAGTACCGCTTGGCCGGGTCCGGGCGAGGCTGCGCTGCCGGGGGCGACGTCCGGGCCGGCCGGCCGGGGTCCATCCCAGCTGCCGAGCGCGGACATCTCGGCGCGCGCCTGGGCGGCGGTCTGGAGCCCGAGATCTATCCCCAATTCCTGGCCCAACTCTTCGGCCAGCATGGTCAGCACCCGCAGGTCCGCGGCGGCGTTGGTGGTCAGTGCCGGGCCGAACGGTCGCACCCGGCCCTCCCAGTCGGTGAAGGAGCCGTCCTTTTCCGACACCGTCGCCACCGGGAAGACGACATCGGCCAAGGCGGTGACGCCGGACTCCCGTAACTCCAGGCTGACCACGAACCGTGTGGCGGCGATGGCGTTCAGTGCCTGCTGCGGGTCGGCGAAGTCGGCGGGTTCGACTCCGCCGATAAGCAGCGCGTCCAGATCGCCGTTGGCGGCGGCGTCGAGGATCGTGGCAGCGTCGCGACCCCGGTCGGCCGGCAGGGTGCAGTTCCACGCGTCGGCGATCTGTTGGCGGGCAACCGGATCGGAGATGGGGCGTCCGCCCGGCAGTACCGTGGGCAGGCACCCGGCGTCCAGCGCGCCGCGCTCACCGGCCCGCCGCGGAACCCAGGCCAGCCGCGCACCGGTCCGGTCGGCAAGCCGGGCAGCCGCGGACAGCGCACCGGGGCTGGTGGCCAGCCGCTCGCCGACCAGGATCACCGTGTCCTCGCCAAGTTCGCCGCCCAGCGCGTCCAATGCGACGGCCTCGGCGCCGGGGATGGTGGCGATCAGCCGGGCCGAGAGCTTCGTCGCGCCACGGGAGGCGAACGGGGCGATGCTCACCACCGTCAGGCCGCGCTTGCGGACCGCCTTGCGCAGCCGCAGGAAGACGATGGGCGACTCTTCCTCCGGCTCGAAGCCGGCCAGCAGCACTGTGCTCGCGGTCTCCAGGTCGGCGTAGCTCACAGTGATCGGCTGGCCGGCGACCCGTGCGGTCAGGAAGTCGGTCTCCTCCACCGAATGCGGACGGGCCCGGAAGTCGACATCGTTGGTGCCCAGCACCATTCGGGCGAATTTGGCGTAGGCATACGCATCCTCACCGGTGACCCGGCCACCCACCAAGACTCCGGCCCGACTGCCGGCCAAGCCCGCGGAAGCCCGCGCGATGGCCTCCGGCCACGAGGCGGCGCGCAGGGTCCCGTCGTCGTCGCGGACCATCGGCGTCGTGATCCGGTCGCCAACGCTGGGATAGGTGAAAGCCCAGCGGCCCTTGTCACAGTTCCACTCCTCGTTGACCTGCGGGTCGTCGCCGGCCAGCCGGCGCAGCACTACGCCGCGGCGGTGATCGGTGCGCTGGGCGCACCCGGAGGCGCAGTGCTCGCAGACACTGGGCGAGGACACCAGGTCGAACGGCCGCGCCCGGAACCGGTAGGCGGTGCCGGTGAGCGCGCCGACCGGGCAGATCTGCACGGTGTTTCCGCTGAAGTAAGAGTCGAAGCTGGCCCCGGGGGCGATGCCGACCTGTTGCAGCGCACCGCGTTCCAACAGTTCGATGAACGTATCCCCGGCGATCTGGTTGGAGAACCGGGTACAGCGGGCGCACAGCACGCAGCGTTCGCGGTCCAGCAGCACCTGGCTCGACAGACTGATCGGTTTGGGGAAGGTGCGCTTGACGTCGGTGAACCGGGTTTCGGATCGGCCGTTGGACATCGCCTGGTTCTGCAGTGGGCATTCGCCGCCCTTGTCGCAGACCGGGCAGTCCAGGGGGTGGTTGATCAGCAGCAGTTCCATGACGCCCTGCTGCGCCTTGTCGGCGGCTGCGGAGGTGAACTGGGTACGCACCACCATGCCCTCGGTGACGGTGGTGGTGCAGCTGGCCAGCGGCTTGCGCTGCCCCTCCACGTCGACCAGGCACTGCCGGCAGGCGCCGACCGGGTCGAGCAGTGGGTGGTCGCAGAACCGGGGGATCTGCACGCCGATCAGCTCGGCGGCGCGAATCACCAAGGTGCCCTTGGGAACCGACAGCGTGGTGTCGTCGATGGTGATGGTGACCAGTTCGGTGCGGGTTTCGGACGCTTGGGTCATGAGCCCACTCCCTGCGGGGCGGCGAGCATCGAGGCGTACGGGTCGAACGGGCAGCCGCCGTCCAGGTGCGCTTCGTATTCGGCGCGGAAGTAGTGCAGCGAACTCATGATCGGCGATGCGGCACCATCGCCCAAGGCGCAGAACGACTTTCCGAGGATGGCGTCGGCGATGTCGAGCAGCTTGTCCAAGTCCTCCGGTAGGCCGCGTCCGTCTTCAAGGCGCTCGTAGATCTGCGCCAGCCAATACGTGCCTTCCCGGCACGGGGTGCACTTGCCACATGACTCGTGGGCGTAGAACTGGGTCCACCGGCGCACTGCCCGTACCACGCAGGTCGTCTCGTCGAAGATCTGCAGCGCCTTGGTGCCCAACATCGACCCCACCGACGCCATGCCCTCGTAATCCAAGGGCACATCGAGGTGTTCGGCGGTCAGCAGCGGCGTGGACGACCCGCCGGGGGTCCAGAATTTCAGCTCATGCCCGGCCCGTACCCCGCCGGCGTAGTCGAGCAACTCGCGCAGCGTGATGCCCAGCGGGGCCTCGTACTGGCCGGGCCGGGTGACATGCCCGGACAGCGAGTACAGCGTGAAGCCCGGTGACTTCTCGGTGCCCATCGACTTGAACCAGTCCACCCCGTTGGCCATGATCGGCGGCACGCTGGCGATGGACTCCACGTTGTTGACCACCGTCGGGCAGGCGTAGAGGCCGGCGACCGCGGGGAACGGCGGACGCAGCCGCGGCTGTCCGCGGCGGCCCTCCAGCGAGTCCAGCAGTGCCGTCTCCTCACCACAGATATAGGCGCCCGCCCCGGCATGCACGATCAGGTCGAGGTCATAGCCGGAGCCGAGGATGTTGCTGCCCAGGTACCCGGCGTCGTAGGCCTCGGCGACGGCGGCCTGCAACCGGCGCAGTACCGGGACCACCTCCCCGCGCAGATAGATGAAGGCGTGCCGGGCGCGGATGGCGTAGGCCGCGATGATGGCGCCCTCCACCAGGAAATGCGGCGTGGTCAGCAGCAGTGGCATGTCTTTGCAGGTGCCCGGCTCGGACTCGTCGGCGTTGATGACGAGGTACTTCGGCTTGGCGCCGGCGGGACCGTCCTGGGGAATGAATGACCACTTCGTGCCGGTCGGGAAGCCCGCGCCGCCGCGGCCGCGCAACCCCGACTCCTTGACTTCGGTGATAACCGCGTCGGGCGACATGCTCAGCGCTGTGCGCAGACCCTGGTAGCCGTCGTGGCGCAGGTAGGTCTGTAGCGTCCAGGGTTGCGGCTCGTCCCAGAACCGGCTGAGCACCGGGGTCAGCATGCGTCCTCCTCTTGGCGAGCGGCCCGCAGACCGGCCAGCGTGGCCTCTCCGGGGAGCGAGGCGTCGGCGGTCTGCGGGCCCAGACCGGCCAGCGCTCGCGCAGTCTGGCGAAATGAGCACAGCGCTGCACCGCGGGTGGGGGTGACGGTCTGCCCGTTGCGCAGCGCGGCGACGAGTTCAGCAGCGCTGGAGGGTGTTTGGTTGTCGAAGAACTCCCAGTTCACCATGACCACCGGTGCGTAGTCGCAGGCTGCGTTGCACTCGATGTGCTCCAGGGTGATCAGCCCGTCGGCGGTGGTGTGCCCCGCGTGGACACCCAACTCGCCTTCCAGTGTCTCCAGGATGGCGTCGCCGCCCATGATCGCGCAGAGGGTGTTGGTGCACACCCCGATCAAGTAGTCGCCGGTAGGGGTGCGCCGGTACATCGAATAGAAGGTGGCCACCGCGGTCACCTCGGCGGCGGTCAGGCCGAGTTGGTCTGCGCAGAAGGCGATTCCGGCACCGGTGAGGTAGCCGTCCTGGGATTGCACCAGGTGCAGCAGCGGCAATAGCGCTGAGCGGGCCTGCGGGTAGCGGGCGATGATGATTGCCGCGTCGGCGGCCAGCCGCTCGGCGACGTCGGCCGGGTAGGACGACGGCCCTCCGATCGGGGGGCCGGGCTCGTCGGGGCGGGGGCCGAGAACCAAGTCGATACTCATCGGGACCCCTTGCTCTTCGCGCAAGCGCTCATCGGGACCCCTTGCTCTTCGCGCAAGCGCTCATCGGGACCCCTTGCTCTTCGCGCAAGCGCTCATCGATCCACGCCCCCCATCACCGGGTCGATGCTCGCCACCGCGGCGATCACGTCGGCCACCATGCCGCCTTCGCACATCGCTGCCACCGCTTGCAGATTGGTGAAGCTGGGGTCGCGGTAGTGCACCCGGTACGGACGGGTGCCGCCGTCGGAGACCATGTGCACGCCGAGTTCGCCGCGCGGTGACTCCACCGCGGTGTACACCTGGCCGGCCGGGACCCGGAAGCCCTCGGTGACGATCTTGAAGTGGTGGATGAGGCCTTCCATCGACGTGCCCATGATGCGGGCGATATGGGCGGGAGAGTTGCCCAGCCCGTCCGGTCCGAGTTGCAGATCCGCGGGCCAGGCCAGCTTCTTGTCCTCGATCATCACCGGGCCCGGCCCGATGTCTGCGAGGCGTTCCAGACACTGGCGCGCGATCTTCACCGATTCGTGCATCTCACCGACCCGGATCAGATAGCGGCCGTAGCAGTCGGCGGTGTCGGCGGTGATCACGTCGAAGTCGTAATCCTCATAGCCGCAATAGGGTTGGGTCTTGCGCAGGTCGTGCGGCAGGCCGGTGGAGCGCAGCACCGGACCGGTGATGCCCAGCGCCATACAGCCGGTGAGGTCGAGGTATCCGACGCCCTGGGTGCGGGCTTTCCAGATGTAATTCTCGGTGAGCAGATCGGCCAGTTCGTTCAGCCGGCCGGGCAGGATCTTCAGCAGTTCGGCGACCCGTTGCGGCCCGTCGTCGGGCAGGTCGGCGGCCAGGCCACCCGGGCGGATGTAGGCGTTGTTCATCCGCAGGCCGGTGATGGCCTCGAACACCGTGAGGATCAGTTCGCGTTCCCGGAACCCGAAGAACATCGGCGTCATCGCGCCCAGTTCCATTCCGCCGGTGGCCAGCGCCACCAGGTGTGAGGAGATCCGGTTGAGTTCCATCAGCATCACCCGGACCACTGACGCGCGCGCCGGGATGGCGTCGGTGATGCCCAGCAGCCGCTCCACCCCGAGGCAGTAGGCGGTTTCGTTGAAGAACGGCGACAGGTAATCCATCCTGGTCACGAAGGTGACGCCCTGAGTCCAGTTGCGGTACTCCAGGTTCTTCTCGATCCCGGTGTGCAGAAAGCCGATGCCGCAACGGGCTTCGACCACCGTCTCGCCTTCGATCTCCAGGATCAGCCGCAGCACTCCGTGGGTGGACGGGTGCTGCGGGCCCATGTTGACCACGATCCGTTCCCCGGCCACACCCTCTCGGGCGGCGTCGACGATATCGTCCCAATCCTGGCCGCCCAGAACGACAACGGTCTCCGGCTCGAAAGACTGGGGGGCCATCAGCGGTACGACCTGCGCTGGTCGGGTGGGGGAATCTGGGCACCCTCAAATTCGACGGGCACGCCACCCAAGGGGTAATCCTTGCGCTGGGGATGGCCGACCCAGTCGTCGGGCATCTCGATGCGGGTCAGACCTGGGTGACCGTCGAAGATGATGCCGAAAAAGTCGTAGGTCTCCCGCTCGTGCCAGTCGCAGGTCGGGTACACCGAAAACAGTGACGGGATATGCGGATCGTCGTCTGGGCAGGCCACTTCGAGGTGGATGCGCCGGTTGTGGGTGATCGACATCAGCGGGTAGAAGGCGTGCAATTCGCGGCCGGTGTCGTCGGGGTAGTGCACTCCCGAGACCCCGCAACATAATTCGAATCGCAGCGCTTCGTCGTCGCGCAGCGCGGAGGCGACCTGGAGCAGGTGCTCGCGGCGGATGTCGAGGGTGAGTTGGTCGCGGTGGACCACCACCCGCTCGACGGCGGCCTCGACGACGTCCGGCCCGAGCACCTCGGCGAGCCGGTCGACGATCTCGTCGAAGTAGCCGCCGTAGGGACGCGGGGTGCTGCCCGGGAGGGTCACGGGCCGCACCAGCCGGCCGTAGCCGGAGGTGTCGCCGGTGCCGGTACTGCCGAACATGCCCCGGCGCACGCCGATGACCTCGCGCTCCTCCCCGCCGGTCACCGCAGCAGACCCTTCAGTTCAATCGTCGGTCGGGCCGCCAGTGCAGCCTGCTCGGCGGCAGCCACCGCTTCGACCCGGTTCACACCCAGCGGCATCTCGGAGATTTTGGCGTGCAGCGCCAGAATCGCGTTGAGCAGCATCTCCGGTCGCGGCGGGCACCCGGGCAGGTAAATGTCTACGGGGACCACGTGATCCACCCCCTGGACTATGGCGTAGTTGTTGAACATGCCGCCGCTGGAGGCGCAGACGCCCATGGCCAGCACCCATTTGGGTTCGGCCATCTGGTCGTAGACCTGACGCAGCACCGGGGCCATCTTCTGGCTCACCCTTCCGGCGACGATCATCAGGTCGGCCTGGCGCGGGGTGGCCGAGAACCGCTCCATGCCGAACCGGGCAATGTCGAAACGAGGTGAGGCCGTCGCCATCATTTCGATTGCGCAGCAGGCTAATCCGAACGTCGCCGGCCACAGTGATCCGGCCCGGACGAAGCCGGCGACTTTCTCCACCGTGGACAGCAGGATGCCGCCCGGCAGCGATTCCTCAAGTCCCACCCTTACATCCCCGTTCCGTCTAGTCCCACTCCAGGCCGCCGCGGCGCCACACGTAGGCGTACGCGACGAACACTGTCGCCATGAAGATCACCATCTCGACCAGCGCGAAAGTGCCCAGCCGGTCGAACGACACCGCCCACGGGTACAGAAAGACGATCTCGATGTCGAAGACGATGAACAACATGGCCGTCAGGTAGTACTTGATCGGGAATCGCTGACCCACCGGTGCCCGTCCGTCATGGCTGGCCACCGGCTCGATCCCGCACTCGTAGGCGGCCAGCTTGGCGCGGTTGTAGCGCCGCGGACCGACGACCAGCGCCACCACCACCGACACCACCGCGAACGCCGCCGCGATCGCCGCCAAAACCAAAATCGGCGCGTAGAGGCTCATGGCCGGCCCACCCCTGACATATCACTGTGATCTCAACCACAGCCTAGCCGGGGACTACTGAACCGGTGAGCGCAACAGGCCGACCACCGCGGCGCCCAGCCGCATCGGGTCGATCGGCTGTGGAACGGCCGCCTCGGCCCGCGACCAGTTGGCCAGCCAGGCGTCGTCGGCCCGACCGGTGAGCACCAGGATCGGCGGGCAGTCGGTGATCTCGTCCTTGAGCTGCTTGGCGATCCCCAGCCCACCCACTGGGGCCGCCTCGCCGTCGAGAATCACCAGGTCAAACCCGCCGGCATCCATCAGCTGGATCACCATGGGACCGGTCGCGACATCGGTGTAAGACAACTCCGGCAAGTCCGGATGCACCCGGGTGCCCAGCGCCAGCCGGACCTGCTCACGGGTCCGGGCGTTGCTGCTGTAGTTCAGGACACGCAGCGGACGGCTCACAGGGCCGATGCTATGCCTTCGCACCGGTTCAGCGGACGAAGACCGCGTCCACTTCACCCTGCGCGGTGACCCGCACGCAGTCCTGCCCCTGTCGCTCGGCCGGCGCGTGCAGCGAGATCGGCAGCATGGTGCCGACACCGCTCGACGGTGCGGCTTGGCCCTATTCGCATGTCTCGAGACATGGGAAGCCTGGTGTCCCGAGACAGCACTAGTCCCCGCCCGCCAGCCTCAGATGACGGCTAGCGCTTCACGCAGCGAAAACCGATGTGGCTCATACCGGTGTCGATCATCTGGGGCCGGCGCGCCGCGGGCCGGTAGCGCAGGCAGTAGGTGTCCGCGCACAGAAACGAGCCACCCTTGATGACCTTGCGCGGAACCTTGAACTGGGGCTGCGCAGAGTCGTAGCTGCCGGCCTCGCAACACGGGTCACCGGCGCGGGTGTCGCCGTACCAGTCGCTGGTCCACTCCCAGACGTTGCCGGCTGTGTCGAACAGCCCGTACCCGTTGGGCGGGTAGCTCCCGACCGGGCTGGTTCGTCCGTAACCGGCGGCGGGGCGCCAGGGGAATTCGCCGTGCCAGTAGTTGGCCAGCCGCTGGTCGGGCTGCTCCGGTTCATCACCCCAGGTGTAGGTCGCCTGATGAAGCCCGCCTCGGGCGGCGGTCTCCCACTCCGCTTCGGTGGGCAACGCGAGTCCGGCCCACGCGGCGTAGGCCTCGGCGTCCTCGTAGGCAACGTGGACGACTGGGTGGTCGGCACGTTGGGCGATCGATGAGAGCGGTCCCACTGGTCGACGCCACGATGCGCCGGGAGTCCAGGTCCACCACTGGCTGAGGTGCCGCAAGTCGACCGGGCCGCTGGTGCGATGGAACACCATCGAACCCGGTTGCAGGTTCGCCACCGGCGCGCCGGGATAGTCCGCGGGGTTCAGCGGGCGTTCGGCGACGGTGACATATCCGGTGGCGTCGATGAATTCGGCGAACTCGGTGTTGGTCACCGGACGTTTCTGGATCTGGAAACCCTCGACCGCGACCTGTCGCACCGGCGCTTCCTCCGGGTAGTGCCGGTCGGATCCGAGCGCCGTTGTCTGTGCGGGAATCCGCACCAGACCAGCCGTCACTCAGAGGATCCCCGGTCGCTTCGCTCCGGCCCGCCGGCAAAAACGGTCGCCCACTCATCGCGCATGCTTGCCACCGCCCAGCCGGCCGCGGCTGCCAGGTCGAGGGCACGTTCGGCCCCTGCGGTGTAGCTGAATTCGCGGGTCTCATCGTCGTGCAACACCAGCATGCCCATCGACGGCCCCTGTGTAGCGTCGGTGAACTGGAGCATCTCGATATCGCCGTTGGAGTTGCCTGCGGCGAAGATCGGTCGTCGCCCCGTACGACCCCAGATCCGGACTGCCTTGGCCGGGCCGTCGTTGACGAACTCCGGCCTTGACGTGGTCAGCAGTTTGCCGTCGGTGAAGTCCAGCCCGACGGAGCTGCCGATCACTCGTTCCGGCGGTATCCCATACATCTGATCGGTCACCGGCCGCATGAAGTCACGGCCCCCGCCTGAGGCGACATAGTTGATGAACCCGTTCGCTTCGAGATAGCGCAGCAACTCCACCATCGGTGCGTACCCGCACGAGGTGTACGCGCGGCCCAGGGTCGGATGCGTGGCGTCGGTGAAGAACTGCTTCACCCGCTCCGCATGCTGCTCGACGGTCAAGCCCTCGTACGCCGAATAGATACCGTCGGCGAGCATCTCCAACCCGGAGTCGTCGCCGTTGTAGTGCTTGTTGACGACATCTTCGAACCACCCCAGGTCACCGGAGGCCGCAGCGGCGTACGGCTGCCGCGTCGTCAATGCGGAATCGGCGGCCACCTGTTCGGTCAGCCGGCGAACGAGGAAGTCCAACTGGACCAGTGCCGGCTTCTCCACCCACAGCGTGCCGTCGTTGTCGAAGACCGCGATACGCGCCTCTGGCTCAACGTAATCCGGCCCCTCTGTGGTGACCCGGCCGACGAAGTCCGAGATCGCCGACTTCGTCGGTCCTTCACGCCAGAAACTGAGTCCCGCCAAGCTCAGCCGCCCGCCGATCCCATGGCGTTCTTCATTTTTTCCACCGCGGCGAGGATTGTGAACGACGAGGGCTCGGCTCGCGGCGGGAACTCCTTGAAGGTGTCCAGGAACCGCAACACGAGCGCATTGCCGTAAAGCATGATGAAGGGCCGGTCCATCACCCAGTCCCAGTAGGTGTTGGACGTGACGTCGGCATGCTCGAATGGATCGGTGCGCAGGTTGAACAGCTTCGGTGCACGCAGTTCGGTGAACGGCTCGAGCCAGATCTGGAGCGTGCCCTGGCACCGTTGCTCGAGGAACACTACTTTCCAGTTCTCGTAGCGAATCCCCAGAACGTCGCATTCGTCGGAGAAGTAGATCAACCCCCGGCGCGGGCTCTCATCTTCCTCGCCGGTCAGGTACGGCAGCAGGTTGTAGCCGTCGATATGCACGTGATAGGTCTTCTTGTCGATCGTGTGGCCCTGTTTCAGCTTGTCGACAATGGTCGGCTCGCCGGCGGCAGCCAGGATTGTCGGCAGCCAATCCTGGTGCCGCACAATCTCATTGGAGACAACACCGGCCGGGATTTTGCCGGGCCAGCGAATCATCTCTGGCACCCGGAATGCGCCCTCCCAGCCGGTGTTCTTCTCACTACGGAACGGGGTGGTGGCGCCATCGGGCCAGCTGTTGGCGTGTGGGCCGTTGTCGGTGGAGTACATGACGATGGTGTCCTCGGCGATACCAAGCTCATCGAGGCAGTCCAGTAGCTGGCCGACGTGGCCGTCGTGGTCGATCATGGTGTCGTGGTACTCGGACTGCCAGCGACCGGACTGTCCGACGCTCTCGGGTTTGGTGTGGGTGCGGAAGTGCATATGCGTCATGTTCATCCACACGAAGAACGGTGTGTCCGACTCGGCCTGGCGCCGGATGAAGTCGACGCACGCCCCGGTGGTCTCGTCGTCGATGGTCTCCATCCGCTTGCGGGTCAGCGGCCCGGTGTCCTCGATGCGCTGCCTGCCTGCCGGCCCGAACCGCTCATCGACCTCACCGGAGTCCTCCTCGGTGGCCCAGGAGCGGATGACGCCGCGCGGAAGCAGTCGGCTGCGCAGCAGTGGCGCTTCTTCCTCGGTCGGGTAGTCCGGATTCTCCGGCTCCTCTTCGGCGTTGAGGTGGTAGAGATTGCCGAAGAACTCATCGAAACCGTGCGCAGTCGGCAGGTGCTTGTTCAGGTCGCCGAGGTGGTTCTTGCCGAACTGTCCGGTGGCATATCCCAGCGGCTTGAGCAGTTCGGCGATCGTCGGGTCTTCCGCCGATAGACCCATATCAACGCCGGGCATGCCGACCTTGCTCAGTCCAGTTCGATACACGCTCTGGCCGGTGATGAACGCCGACCGGCCCGCGGTGCAACTCTGCTCGCCGTAGGAGTCGGTGAATCGCATCCCCTCCTTGGCGACCCGATCAATGTTGGGCGTGCGGTAACCCATCAGTCCGTCGCTGTAGCAGCTCAGGTTGGTGATGCCGATGTCATCGCCCCAGATCACCAGGATGTTCGGCTTGCCTTCAGGCATTGACGGCCCCCGCTCCAGCTCACGTCGTCGAACTTTCTCATCGGACTCTACGCGGATTTGGCAATGCGCCCGACGTTAATGGCTGCCCTCTTCCGGCATTGACTACGCCGCTGCGCGGGGCACCGCTGGGAGCGGTTGGTCATGCGGCAACCATCGACCTGTGTGATCCGGGCGGCAAGTCTCTCCAGATTCCAGATCCCTGATCGGACCGCGGCAGTCAGCCGGTCGCCAGCGCCGCGAGATCAGCGGAATCGAGGTACTCGTCGATGCGGTTGATCAGACCGTCGCCGGCGAGTTTGACGATCAGGCAAGCACGGAAGGTCACCGGACTTCCGCTCACCGCGGTGGCGTGGACGATGTGTTGCTGGACGAAGCCGCCGTCGAACAGTTGGCGGTCGAGCACCTCGTAGCGGCGATCTGCGGTGTTGGCGACGAACCATTCGATCACCGTCAGCGCGCGGGGCTTGTCGCGTTCCCGGCCGCCGCCCAGCCGCCACACGACGACGTCGTCGGACCACATCCCGGCCAGCGCCGCGACATCGCCTCGCTCGATGGCGGCGAACATCCGGTCGGCGACGGCGGCTACTTCGGTGGGAGTCATGGGTCCATCGTCGGGCATGGGCCCGGACAGGCAAAGGCTCCCCGCCCCGAACGGGGAGCCTTTGCGCGTCGTGGAGACGAGGTGATGACTAGCCGGTCGGCTCCGGCTCCGGCTCCGGCTCCGGAGTCACCGTGATGGTGGCGTTCGCCAGCGCCTTGGGCAGCCCCGGGTTGTCCGGCTTGGCTGCCACCAGGGCGCCCAGCACACCGGCCGCACCGCCGCCGGACTTGGCGATCTGCGAGATGGCCTGTCCGGGAGGAGCGGGGGGCTTGTCGCCGTTGCCGGAGTTGCCGGGCTTGGCGCCCGCCAGCGGTGCCGACGCGATGGCGGCGGCGGCCAGGGCAGCTGCTGCGATCTTCCACTTCATTCTTGGGGTGCTCCTGTCGCGATGATCCGTGATCGGGACCCGATCACCCCTTCGACACTAATGCAATCCTCAGGTCATTCCGCAAATGATTTTGATGCGGCCAAATGTCTTCTTAACTGTGTTGGCGACGTTTATGACGCCGCCGTCAGCTAACTGCAGCATCGCCGTATCCGGGATGGGATATTGCCAGCCTGTGACCCACCAGTGCTCTCAGGCAGGCCAGGACGTCGGATTGCCGGCCGTCGAGTTCGCCCGCCCGGATCGCCGCTGCCAGGTCTGCTTCGGACGCGTAGCCCAGCCCGGCCAATGCAGCCCGCGGCGCGTCGGGGGATTCGTCGAGCAGTTCGCGTTCCACGATTCGCAGGGCGTTCGCGGCGACGAGTGCGTGGAAGTTCACCGCGCCCGACGTGGTGGCCCGCACGTCTGTTTCGAGGAACTCCGCGACCGCGGCGACGAGTTCGGCGGCGGTCGGCCGGCCGGTGCTGGTCGGGGTGGCTTCGCGTCGAGTCGACGATGCCGCCGAGGGACGAGGCGGAGGAGGAGCGAGACCATCGGGACGTCGAGTCGACGATGCCGCCGAGGGACGAGGCGGAGGAGGAGCGAGACCATCGGCTCCCAGCAGATCCACGATGTCCCACTCGGTCTCGCACACCCGTCGCCCGATCGCGGCGAGTTCGACCGAACGCAGCTGCCCGGATAGGTGGCGTTCGGCCTGGCCGCGGCAGATCACGCCCCACTTCAGGGTGGACAGCACCTGCCACCAGTGCAGCGTGGACCGGTCCACCGGTGCCCCGCCGGCCCGTTCGTAGGCTGCGATGAACTGCTCGACACTGCCCAGGCCGCCGGCGCCCAGCGCGGCGGGCGCCCCAAACCGCCAGGCCCGGATACAGAACCAGGCCAGGTCTTCGTAGACCTCGCCGATATGAACCAGCTCCCAGTCCAGCACCGCGGCCAGCACCGGCACCGCAGGGGCCGACGGTGGCCCGAGTCCCTCGACGATGAGATTGCCCATCCGGAAATCGCCGTGCACCAACACCGTCGGCGACGCCGACGGCCGGTTGGCGGCCAGCCAGCGGAACGCCCACTCGAAAGTGGCTGTGGCGTCGGCCATCTCGTCGAGCCGCCCGCGCCACTCGGCGAGCTGGTCCTGGGTCTCCAGTCCGTCGGCGTCGGCGCGGGCGCGGTGGATGGCCGCCAGGGCTCGCGCGCACTGCTCCAGCAGGTGGCTGCGACCGGCATCGTCGAGGGTGCGCTGGATGCGGCGCACGATGGTCTCGCCGGCGATCTCGTCGCAGATCAGGAACGGGCTGCCCAGGGCGGCAGCTGAATCCGAGGCGACGACGATGCGCGGCACCGGTGCGCCGGCCTGCGCGGCGGCTGCCTGCGCCGCAGCTTCCAGCTCCATGCCGGCGTAATGCCCAGCGAGCTCGGATGGCGGGGCGGTGCGCAGGATGAGCCGGCGGCGGTGTTCTCCGGTGATGGCCTCGAAGGAGAAGGTAGTTCTGCTGGCGCCGCCGGTGAGCAGGTGCACATCACGCACGACGGTCGCCGCGCCGAGGATCGGCGCCAGCACCCGGGTGAGATCGTCGGCCAGCTGGTCGGTCACGTCCGGCCGAACCGGAACATTCGCTGCGCAACCCGGCGCATCTGAATCTCCTCGGCGCCCTCGGTGATTCGGTACCGGCGGTGGTGGCGGTAGATGTGCTCGAACGGCTCATGGCGGCTGTAACCGATCCCGCCGTGGATCTGCATGGCCCGGTCGGCGGCTTCGCACACCAGGCGGTTGGCCCGGTAGTTGGCCATCGACACCTTGTCGGACACCTCGATGTGGTGGTTGCGGTCCAGTTCCCAGGCGGCGTAGTAGACCAGCAGTCGCACCATCTGGGCCTCGGTCTGCAACTCCACCAGCGGCCATTGCACGGCCTGGTTGACGGCCAGGGGTTTACCGAAAGTCACCCGCTTCCGTGCGTAGTCGACTGCCCGGTCGATGCAGTACTGCGCGGCGCCGAGACTGCTGGCGGCCTGCCGGATGCGGTTCTCGTGCAGGAAGGTCTGCGCCACTTCCAGACCGCGGTCCACCTCGCCCAGCACGGCGTCGGCCGGAATCCGCACATTGCTCAGTTCGACCTCGCCGTGGTCGCTGGGCATGTTGAAGGTCCACCAGTAGTACGGCACCTCGAATCCCGCTGCGTCGCAGGGCACCAGGAACGCGGTGATACCCAGCGCCTGTCCCGGCTCGCCGGAGGTGCGGGCGAACACCAGGTCGTGGGTGGCGCGGTGCACGCCGGTGTTCCACCGCTTGGAGCCGTTGATCACCCAGGAGTCGCCGTCGCGGCGGGCGGTGGTCTCCAGCCAGGTGGCGTCGGAGCCGTGGTCCGGTTCGGTCAGGCCGAATGCCATGGACCGCGTGCCGGTGAGCATGGCTTCGATCCACTCGGCCTTCTGCTCCTCGGTGCCGAACCGGTCCATCATGATGACCTGGGGGAAGTTGCCGACGATCGAGGACTCATCCTGCAGGTCGTTGTGCAGACCGAGGCCCTTGTGTGCCAGATGTTCCCGGATCACCGCCATGTCGAGGTTGGTGCCATCGCGACCGCCGAACTTCGAGGGCAGGCCGTAGCGCAGCCAGCCCGCGGCGTCGGCGCGGCGGCGCATCTCGTCAAGTAGGTCCTCCCATTCGCGGCGCGGCACCCCGCCGTTGTCCAGGTCGGTGCGGGCGAATTCGCGGCGCCGGTCGAAGTACTGCATGTGCTCACGTTCCAGCGGCGTGATCTCGGCGTTGATGAAGGCGTCCATCTCGGCCAGCAGCGGCGGAAGGTGCTCCGGCAGTGTGAAATCCACGTGGTTACTCCTGAGCTTGCGAACCGTACAGGGTTTTGCGCCAAATGGCGGACAGCGCCGCGACGGCGTCGGCATCGGACATGTGCACCCCCAGCGGGCCGGTGTCGCTGCGCAGGCACACGGTGGTGAACTGCTCGAAGAGCAGGGCCAGCGCCAGGGCGGTGTGGTCGACCATGAGATCGCGGGCGTAGCCCTGCTGATGCGCGCAGCGCACCGACGCCGCGAAGATCTCCATTCCGAAACGGCGGAATTCGTGCTGCAGCGCGGCGAATCGCGGATCGGTGGCGGCCAGCTGGTCGACCGCGACCATGATGCCGATGTGCCGTTTGAACATCTCCCAGTAGGCGCTGACCGCCGAGGTGAAGAACGCGACGTCCTGTGCGGACTGCGGCAGCCGCACTCCCTTCCACGACGGCTGGACGACGTCGTGCAGGAAGGACTCCGCCATGACGGCGAGCAGATCCTCCTTGTCGGCGAAGTACCGGTAGAACGCCGCCGGTGACCGGTCGGCGGCCGAGGTGATATCCGACAGGGTGGTGCCGTGAAAACCGCGCTGGCTGAACAGGATCCGGGCGGCGTCCTCGATGGCCTGCCGGGTCTGGCGGCCTTTGCTGCTCAGGGTGAGTGCGGTGACCGGCGTCCGTGTGGTCATAGCTCAGCCGGAAAGCCGGTCGCCTGCGCGTAGCAGCGAGCTGGGCAGCTCATGGCCGACCAGGGTGCGGGCCACCCGCGCCGCTTCGATCGCTGCCTCTAGGTCGACGTCGACGCCGATCCCGCTGTCGCGCAACAGGTACACCAGGTCCTCGGTGGCGATGTTGCCGCTGGCGCCAGGCGCGAACGGGCAGCCGCCGAGCCCACCGACCGAGGAATCCAACCGCGTGACGCCCGCGGTGACGGCGGCCCATGCACTGGCCAACCCGGACCCGCGGGTGTTGTGGAAGTGCGCGCCCAGGGGCCGATCGCCGACGCGGGGTCGGACCAGGTTCACCAGTTCGGTGACCCGGCCGGGTGTGGCGGTGCCGATGGTGTCGGCGATGGCGATCCGGTCGGCCCCGCGCTCGCAGGCCGCGTCGACCACGTCCAGCACCCGCTGTGGCGGGGTGGGTCCGTCGAAGGGGCAGTCCCAGGAGGTGGAGATGATCACCTCCACCGCGGCTCCGGCGTCGTGGGCGATTGCGGTGATGTCGGCGATCTGTGCGGCGGCCTCGGCGCTGGTTCGCCCGACGTTGGCCCGGCTGTGGCCGTCGGCGGCGGACACCACGTATTCCAGTGATCGGAATCCCGCGGCGATGGCCCGGTGCGCCCCGTTCGGGCTGGCGACCAGTGCGGAGAACTCGATGTCGGGGTAATCGGAAAGGGCGGCGGCCAGTTCGGGGGCGTCGGCCAGGGCCGGCACCTTCGACGGCGAGACGAACGCGGTGGCTTCCACCTCGCGCACACCGGTCGCGGCGATGGCCGCCAGCATTTCCAGCTTGGCCGCCAGCGGGATCGGTTCCTCGATCTGAAGGCCGTCGCGCAGGGCGACCTCGCGGATGGTGACGTGCGATGCGGTGTTCACAGCACTCCTCTTTCGGTGAGTTCGGCCAGCTCTTCGGAGCTCAGGCCCAGGAGCTCACGGTATATCTCGTCGTTGTGCTGGGCCGGACGCGCCGAGCCGGAGGAGCGGACTCCGCCGGGGCTCTCGGAGAGCACCGGGACCACCCCGGGCCCCAGCACCGGGCGGCCGATGCCCTGGTGGAAGTGCTCGACGAGCATGCCGCGGGCGCGAAACTGCGGATCGCGCACCACGTCCGCAACGGTGTTGATCGGCCCGGCGATCACCCCGGCGGCGCTGAGGATGTCGATGACGTCCTGCGGCTGCCGGGTGGCCGCCCACGCGCCGATGACGGCGTCCAGTTCGTCCTGGTTGCGGCCGCGGGCGATGTGGTCGACGAACCGCTCGTCTGCTGCCAGTTCGGGGGAGTCCATCGCCGCGCACAGCCGGCGGAACACGGTGTCCTGGTTGGCCGCGATCACCACCCAGCTGCCGTCGGCGGTGCGATAGATATTCGACGGCGCAATGCCTTCCAGCCGGGTGCCCGACGGTCCGCGCACCACGCCACCGGCGTCGTAATCGGGGATGGTGGATTCCTGCACCGCCAGGCAGGCCTCGGTCAGCGCGACATCCACCACCTGACCCTCACCGGTGACGGTGCGCCGGTACAGCGCGGCCAGCGCGCCCTGGGCGGCGAACATCCCGGCCAGGGTGTCGCCCAACGACAGGGCCAGCCGAGGCGGCGGACCGCCCGGGAAGCCGTTCATGTGCCGCAGGCCGCTGACGGCCTCGGCCACCGAGGCGTAGCCGGCCTTGCCGGCGTCCGGGCCGGTCTGGCCGTAGCCGGACACGCGCACCAGGATGATGCCCGGATTACGTTGCTTGAGAACGTCATAGCCGAGGTTCCACTTTTCCAGCGTGCCGGGCCGGAAGTTCTCGACGATGATGTCGGAACGCTCGACCAGATCCAGGAACAGCTCGCGGCCGCGCTGCTCGCGCAGGTTGAGTGTCACGGCCTTCTTGTTGCGGGCGTGCACCGTCCAGAAGAAATGGTGTCCGTCCACGTCGGCCTGACCCCAGTTGCGCAGCGGGTCGGGGGAGCCGGGCGGCTCGATCTTGACGACGTCGGCGCCCATGTCGCCCAGCAGCCGCCCCGCGAACGGCCCGGAGATCAGCGTGCCGACCTCGATGACCCGGATGCCGTCCAGAGCCCCGGGAGCGTCAGTCATTCACCGCCTCCGAAAGACCATGCCGCGCAAGCCAATCGGAGGCCACCTCAATTGCCTGAGCCAGCGTCTCGCGCTGGTCGGGGCCGGCGTAGTAGTGATTGGCCCCGGGGATCTCGTGCATCTCCTTATCCGGATGCCCGATCGCCTCGAAAAGCCGGCGGGTGTGGCTGGGTGTGCAGGCGTCATCGGCGAGGTTGCCGATCACCAGGGTGGGCACCGCGATGTCGTGCCCGCAGACGATCCCGTCGGCATGGGCGTCGTCGTAGCTCCACTGCGACAACCAGCTTCGCAGGGTCGAGAACCGAGCCAGCCCGACCGGAGAGTTGTTGACCACCCGCGGCTCGCCCAGATAGCAGGTACCGGGCTTGCGTTCGTTGGGGTCGACGGTCGGGTCCAGCCAGCGCGGGTCGGCCATGGTGCCGTAGACGACAAAGCAGTGCTCCTCGTCGCCCCGGCCCTCGGCGTTGAGTTCGGCCAGTTTGTCCTTGACCCAGGCGGTGATTCGCCGGTTCCGGGCGATCTGCGCCGCCCGGAAGCGCTCCAGGAACTCCGCCGCGTACGGCGGCTGGTTCGGGTTGTCCGGGTTGTAGAGGTCCAGTTCCGGGTCGCGTTTCGACGGGTCGGACTCGTCGAGGATCGACGGGTCGATCCACTCGGTGAGCGTGCCGTGCCGGCTGATGTGGGCGGCCAGCAGCATCACGGCGTCGGCCGGGATCAGGCCCAGTTTCGTCAGGTCCGGGCCGTCGCCGGACGGGCTGGCCGTCACGGTGGGCTTCTGGGCCTGCTGCTGGTAGAACAGCGACAGCGAGCCGCCTCCGCTCCAGCCGGCCAGCACCACCTTGGTGTAGCCCAGCCGGTTCTTGGCGTCGGAGATGACCTCGCCGAGGTCCTGGACTACCTTCTCCATCAGTAGGGCGGAGTCGGTGCCGCGGAAGCGGCTGCCCGCGTAGATGACGTGGTGGCCGGCGCGGGCCAGCGCGTTGACCATCGGCAGATACGCGCCGCCGCCGATCGGGTGCATGAATACCACCGCGGTGTCGCTGGATACGTTCGGTTTGAGCTGATAGCACTCCAGCACGACGATTTCGGCGAGCCCGCCGTAGACGTCGCGGACCCCCGAATCATTCTGGTAGGCAACCAGATACGGGACGCGTTCGTAGTTGTGCTTTGCCATTAGTGCTGGCCCATATCCGCCGCGAGAACAGCCGCTGACGGCCTGAGCCGGCGCCGGGTGTCGACGGCGATGACCTTCCAGTCGACCGTGGAGAACTCGTCGAACTTGCTGCGCGCAAACTCGCGGGCGCGCTCGGGAGCCCCGTGGTGCACGCCCTGCGGGGCGTGGCTGATCAGGCCCGCCGGCATCGGCATGCCGTAGAGGTGGCCGCCGTGGAAGAAGGCGATCTCGTCGAAGTCGACGTTGCGGTGATACCACGGGGTGCGTTCGGTGCCCGGCCGTCCCTCAGCCGGCTTGGGCAGGAAGTTGCAGACGTACACCCCCGTCGCCTCCATGAACAGGTGCACCATCGGGGGCAAGTGGACGCTGTCGGAGGTGACCACGTTGTAGTCGTCGATGTTGAAGGTGAAGGGGAAGTTGTCCCCGCGCCAGCCCTCCACGTCCAGCGGGTGGTGCTTATAGGACAGCGACGTGCTCTCCACCCCGTCGACCGGACGGTGCCGCAGTCTGACCTCGTAGCTGTCGCGGCCGTCGTCGTCGTGCGGCTGGGCTTCGGGGATGGTGGCCAGGCCCGGGTCGAAGGGCCAGTGCCGGCCGAGCGGGCCGGCGGGCGGGGTCCGGAACTCGTCGGTGGCCTCGATCATCAGCCACGTGCTGGGAATGCCGCTGGCCGGGTCCGGCAGCTGCCGCCAGGTCAGGGCCTTGGGCAGATACACCCAGTCACCGGGGCGGTAGGGGAGCGGCCCGAACTCGGTCTCCAGCAGGCCGCTGCCCTCGTGGACGAAGCACAGCAGATCGCCGTCGATGTGGCGCACAAAGAAGGGCATGGCCTCGGTGCGCCGGCTCAGCAGAATTCGGCAGTCGTCGTTGGAGAACAGCAGCAGCGGTGCGCCGTCGGCGTCGGCGGCGTCGGCGGGTTCGAGTTGGGCCGCCAGCACGTCGACCGGCTTCAGCGGCCCCTTCGCACGGAACCGGGTCGGGTCGTTACGGCGCATCATGGTGGCGGTGCGTCCGGTGAACCCGCTGCGGCCGAGTTCGTCGTCCTTGAGGCCGTTGAGATCGGCGTGCAGCCGCCGCGGCATGCTGCCTTTCTGCTGCTGGACGAAGGATTCCATGGACTCTCCCGGGGCTCGATAACAAAAGTAAATTGAACTTCACTTTATTTTCCGACGGTCGTGGCGTCAAACGTGTAACGCCCCGCAAGGGGGCGCGCGATAAGCCGAGCGAGTTTCGCGCAAGGCACAACGCCGTGTTTTACTCGACGCTGCACTTGACGTCCAAGGGGTAAGAGAAAGCTGGGGTGGATTGGTGAATTCCGTCTACAACAAGGTGCGGACATGGTCGCGCCGACTCGCTGTTTCGGCTGTCGCCGCGGCAGCGGTTCCGGGTCTGGTCGGCCTGGCCGGTGAGACAGCCACCGCGGGAGCGTTCTCTCGCCCGGGGCTTCCGGTCGAGTACCTGGATGTTCCGTCGCCGTCGATGGGCCGCAACATCCGCGTTCAGTTCCAGAGCGGCGGGCCCAACTCGCCGAACGTCTGGCTGCTCGACGGCCTGCGTGCCCAGGATGACTACAACGGCTGGGACATCAACACCCAGGCGTTCGAGTGGTACCTGGACTCCGGCCTGTCGGTCTCGATGCCGGTCGGTGGGCAGTCCAGCTTCTACGCGGACTGGTACCGCCCCGCCTGCGGCAAGGCCGGTTGTTCCACCTACAAGTGGGAGACCTTCCTGACCTCTGAGGCGCCGGCGTGGCTGAAGGCCAACAAGGACGTGCGGCCCACCAACAACGCCGCCATCGGACTGTCGATGGCCGGCTCGGCCTCGATGACCCTGGCCGCCTGGCACCCCGGCCAGTTCACCTACGCCGCCTCGCTGTCGGGCTTCCTGAACCCGTCCGAGGGCTGGTGGCCCGGGCTGATCAACGTCTCGATGGGTGACGCCGGTGGCTACAAGTCCAACGACATGTGGGGCCCGTCCAGCGATCCCGCCTGGCAGCGCAACGACCCGATGGTGCAGATCCCGCGCCTGGTGGGCAACAACACCCGCCTCTGGGTGTACTGCGGTAACGGCCAGCCCAACGAGTTGGGCGGCGGCGACCTGCCGGCCACCTTCCTCGAAGGCCTGACCATCCGCACCAACCGCACCTTCCGCGACAACTACCTCGCGGCCGGTGGGCGCAACGGTGTGTTCAACTTCCCCGACAACGGCACGCACAACTGGGCGTACTGGGGTCGCGAGCTTCAGGCCATGAAGCCCGACCTGCAGCGGGTTCTCAACGGCGGCTAGTCCGGTCGACGAACGAAAGCGGGCCCCGGCATCACGCCGGGGCCCGCTTTCGTTTACCTGACCCTTTCGCCGAGACTGCGGTGAGATCGTCGAAGCGCCCCGCGCCTCGATCTGTGCGCAGGCTCGGCGGGGAGGTCACTTCAGCTCGGCCGAACTCAGGCCCAGCAGGCGGCGCGCCACCACCAGCAGCTGGATCTGCTGGGTGCCCTCGAAGATGTCGAGGATCTTGGAATCCCGCGCCCACTTCTCCAGCAGGGTGTGCTCGGAATAGCCGGTGGTGCCGGCCATTTCGACGGCCTTGAGGGTGATGTCGCTGCCGACCCGGGCGGCCTTGGCCTTGCCCATCGAGGCTTCTTTGGAGTTCGGAATCCCGTTGTCCGCCTGCCACGCCGAACGCACGGTGAGCAGATAGCCCGACTCCCAGTCGGCCTCCATGCGCAGGAATTCCGCTGCCGCGGCGCTCTGCGCATGAGCGGGCTTGTCGTAGGAGATATCCACCCCGGCCTCGGTGAGGATCCGGCGCAGGTCCTCCAGCGCGGCGCGGGCCACCCCGACAGCCATCGCCGCCACGATCGGCCGGGTGTTGTCGAAGGTCTCCATCACCCCGGCGAAGCCCTTCTCCACCTGGATCTCCGGGCTGCCGAGCAGGTTCTCCTTGGGAATCCGCGCGTTCTCGAAGCGGATGGCGGCGGTGTCGGAGGCCTTGATGCCCAGTTTGTGCTCCAGGCGCTCGACGGTGACGCCGGGATGCTCGCGCGGCACGATGAACGACTTGATGGCGGCCCGGCCGCGTGCCTTGTCCAGCGTCGCCCACACCACGATGTGGGAGGCCCGCGACCCGGCGGTGACGTAGATCTTCTCGCCGTTGATGACGTACTCGTCGCCGTCGAGCACCGCCGTGGTGGTCACCGCGGCCGAGTCTGATCCGAACGACGGCTCGGTGATGGCCATCGAGGCCCAGACGTCGTTGCCCAGCCGGGCCAGTTGCTCGTCGGTGGCCACCCCGGAGACGGCGGCGTTACCCAGTCCCTGACGCGGCACGCTGAGCAGCAGTGCGACATCGCCCCAGGCGATTTCCACGGCGTTGAGCAACGCGGACATGTTGGCGCCGTTGCGGTTTCCCTTCGGCCCGCTGTCGGAGTCGCGGAAGGCCTCGGTACCGGCGAAGGAGATGGTCTTGGCGGCGGTGATGCCCTCGAACATGCTCGCTACGGTGTCGAGTTCGACGGGGTAGGCGTGCTCGTTGAGGTCGTACTTGCGCGAGATGGGCCGCAGGACCTCGGCGGCACCCTTGTGCGCCATCTCGATCACGGCTTCCAGCTTCTTGGGGAATTCGAGATTGATTGCCATGGTTGGTCTTTCGGTTTCGAGGTGGGCTGGGGCGGTTTCAGGGGACCTAGAGGACCACGACACCCTCGGCGATGCCGACGGCTCGCAGATCGCGGTACCAGCGCTCCACCGGGTGCTCCTTGGTGTACCCGTGGCCGCCGAGCAGTTGCACACCGTCGAGACCGATCTGCATGCCCTTGTCGGTCGCCAGCTTCTTGGCCAGCGCGGCCTCCCGGGCAAACGGCAGGCCCTGGTCGGCGCGGGACGCCCCGCGCCAGGTGATCAGCCGCAGCCCGTCGAGCTCGATCGCGATGTTGGCGCACATGAAGGCCACTGATTGCCGGCGCGCGATCGGCTCGCCGAACGCCTCGCGCTCCTTGATGTAGGGCACAACGTAGTCCAGCACCGCGTGCGAGGTGCCGACGGCCAGGGCTGCCCAGCCGAGCCGGGACAGCGCAATGGCTTCGGAATAGGACTGGGCATAGTCGGCGTCCGAACCCTCCTCGCCGAGGCGCGCTGAGAGTGGCACCGACACCTTGTCCAGCTGCACCTGCCCGATCGCGGCGGCCCGGATTCCCATGCTGCGGTCGGCCTTGACGGTGACGCCGGCGGTGTCGGCTTCGACGATGAACAGGGCGGGCTTGCCGTTGAGTTGCGCTGCCACCACGAACAATTCGGCATCGGCGGCAGCAGGCACCAGGGACTTGACGCCGTCGAGGCGGTAGCCGCTCGGGGTGCGCACCGCGGTGGTCTTGAGCATGGTCGGGTCGAACAGCGGCTGCGGCTCGACGATGACCAGG
>NZ_JBIIOV010000011.1:0-32936 GCF_044342925.1 Mycobacterium sp.
CCACACCGCCATTGCCGCCGTTGCCACTGGCACCGTCCGCCGCCGTACCGGCTCCGGCGCCACCCGCGGCACCGGCGCCACCTGTACCGCCATTGCCGCCGATGCCGCCGGCCTGCCCATCGGTGCCCGCCGTCAGAGAGTCCGTGCCGGCCAGGCCGTCCGCGCCCGATCCGGCGTCACCGCCGGCGCCTGCAGCTCCACCGTCACCACCGGCCCCGCCGGCCGCGTCGGTGCCCGCCGTCGCTCCGGTCCCGCCCGCCGCACCGCCGACGCCACCGTCTCCGCCGGTACCGCTCGCGCCGCCGTCGCCACCGTTGCCGCCGGACTCGCCGGTGCCCGCAAGTCCGACGTAGCCGTCGCCACCCATACCGCCGGCGGCTCCGATGCCGCCGATGCCTCCGTTACCGCCATTTCCGTTAGCGCCGTCGGCGACGGTGCCGACCCCGGGAGCGCCTTTACCGCCGGCACCGCCGATTCCGCCGGCGCCGCCGTTGCCACCGGCCTGACCGGCCGTGCCGTCGGGGCTGCCCAGCACCCCGTCGACGCCGTCGAGTCCGGCTGCGCCGTTGCCACCGGCTCCGGCGTTGCCGCCGTTGCCGCCGTCGCCGCCGCCGGTGCCCGCGCTACCCGCGGTGCCGTTATTGGCGATGAAGAAGAAGATCCGGCCCTGGCCGACCACACCGGCCACCCCGTCGGAGCCGGCGTCGCCACCGTTGCCGCCGTTGCCGCCGGGACCGCCGGACGCACCCGGGGTGGTCGGAGACAGTCCGTCGGCGCCGTCGCCGCCGTTGCCGCCCGATCCGCCCGATCCGCCGTTGCCGGCATCGCCGCCGCGGCCCCACAGGAAGCTGCCGTTGCCGCCGTTGCCGCCGTTGCCGCCCCCTGAGCCGGTACCGCCGTCCTCACCGGACTCACCGGGCAGTACACCGTCGGCACCGTCGAGGCCGGCGCCGGTACCGCTGCCGCCGTTGCCGCCGTTGCCGCCGTTGGCCACCAGCGAAAGCAGCCCAACGTCACCGCCGTTACCGCCGTTACCAGCGTCACCGCTGTGCAGCGCATCCCCGCCGTTGCCGCCGTCGCCGCCGTTGCCGAAGAACAGACCGCCGTTGCCGCCATTGCCGCCGTCGCCGCCACCGGATCCGCCAGCGCCGCCGATGCCACCCGCACCGCCGTTTCCGATCGCCGCGAAGGAGGAAATCCCGCCGCCGTCACCGCCGTTGCCGCCGACACCGCTGAGCGATCCGCCCGCGCCGCCGTTACCACCTGTACCGCCGCCGCCGCCGAACGTCAGCAAGCCGGCGTCACCACCGCGACCACCGGCACCGCCGTCGCCATCGGTGTCGGTGATCGCACCGCCGACCCCGCCGCTGCCGCCGAAGCCGTTGGTCAGCCCCGCGGTGCCGCCGTTGCCGCCCGCGCCACCCTGGTTCTCACTGGCGCCGCCGTCACCGCCGTTGCCACCAGCGCCGCCGGAGATGGTCAGCGCGCCCAGCCCCGCGTTACCCCCGTTACCGCCGGCGCCGCCGGCCGCGACACCGGCGCCGCCGTCGCCGCCGTCGCCGGCGGATCGGGCGAGGCCGACAAACATCGCCAGGCCCAGTGAAAGTCCAGCGCCGGCCCCGCCGTCACCGCCGCGTCCGCCGATATCGCCGGGTCCCAGTCCCGCGCCACCAACGCCACCGTCACCGCCAATGCCCCACAGCGACAAGAACCCGGCGTTGCCGCCGTTACCGCCGGCGCCGGCCTCGCTGCCGTCGGAACTGGGGAGCGCGTCCGCGCCGGCACCACCGCGGCCGCCATCGCCCCACAGCACCCCGCCGAGGCCGCCGTTGCCGCCGGCACCGCCGTTGATGCCGGCACCGCCCGCGCCGCCGTCACCGATCAGGAACGCCGAACCGCCGCCGCCGCCGTTCCACCCGTTGCCGCCGCTGCCGTAGAGCAGGCCGGCCTGCCCGCCCCGGCACGCCAGGCCCTGGTTGCAGGTGGCGGCATCCCAGGAGAATCCGGTGCCGATCAGCAACCCGGCGTCGGGGTGATCGGCGGTGCCGTCGCCGATGAAGATCCGGACGAAGTCGCTGATCGGATCAGAAGCGAACGTCCCGGTGGAGGAGGCGCTCGGCGAGCTCACCTTGATGCTTGAGCCGGAGAGCAGACCCACCAGTTCGCCGGTCGATGTCGAGGCCGCCGGGCTGGGGTTGACGTTGGTGCGGCCCAGTTCCCGTCGGGTGACGGCCAGCGCGGTCCACATCAGTGGCGCGGCCACCGGGGCGTCGCCGGTGTTACCGCCTTCCAGCCATGACAGAATCCCCCGGCCCATGCCGGATACCGAGCCGGACGACGTAATCTGCCGCGGTGGTGCTGTCATCACCGGCGCCTGAGTCGCCGACGCGGGCGCCACGCCGATCCTCGGAGCTGACGACGCCGCAGGCATCGCGTTATCAGGGGACGAAGAACGTTGTTGCTCAATGGAAGTCGAGGCGTGAGTCGAAGGGGAATCTGACGACTCACGCGGTGTGGGCAGATCGACGGGTAGCGTCGGGCCGTCATCCCACGAGGGCGCCGTCGATTGACCTGTCTGGCCGGCCCCCGGGGTGACGGCCGCATCCCCCTGCGGGTCCGACGGAACATCTGAGTTCCCGCGACGCACCGGTCCGGGGTCGCTGTCCTCGGTGGCCGTCTCATCGCCGCCCCGCACCTCCGGCGCCGGAACCGTGACGGAATCGGCAGGGGAGGGGTCCTCCGAGCCACCAGTGGCTGAGTCGGTCTGGGTGTCGGCCGCAGACGTGTCACCACGGGTGCCGGCCCGGGACGTCGCCCGTCCCCTAGGTGCCGACGAGGGAGCCGACGCAGCCGGCGCCGACGACGATGTGTCGGTGTCCGACCCGGTCGAACCTCCCGAGCCAGTCCGATCGGCGAACGCCGCGGGCATGGAGAACACTGCGGAACCGACCCCAAGAGCTATGGCAAGCGTACCGATCCTGCCCACGTAGCGGGCGTAGGGATGGGAGGAAAATTCGGCAGCCGTCGGCGCCGGCCGATGATCTTCGATGCGACGAACGTGGCCGCGAACATTGCCGCTCTGGCGAATTTCAGACGTCGAAGGCTGGAAAAACATGTTGCCCCCCTTGGCAGATCCGCGGTGCCCCTGACCGCAGGTGATCGGACTCTGTCACGCTCCGATCTCGATAAAAAGGGACTTTGGTCCTTTTGCCGCTTTTGGAAATTCCGATAGGTACGGCTAGCTGCGACGATGCACTCGAAAAAAGTTTCCAGCATGTTGAATTGTGGAAGTGTTTGGTATACAAGCGAATTCAAGAGGATTTGATGCTTCGTGCCAGTGGGAAAGTGCCCGATCCTGCGCCGCAAGACGAGCGAAAACAACTGTCTAACAATCAAATACCGCTTAAAGTTAGGATGGGATCAGCTGGTGAGAAACCTGCGGTGCGAGTTCCTTCGACATGGCGTTGGCCCCAGCCCATCTGAGAGGCCGGCGCTCCAACGTCAGCCCAGACAGTCCCGGGCCGCTGAGACATCGGCGCAATATTCCGCCGCATCATCGCCAGCGCCGCCTGTCCCAGGTCCGGGTCGATGTCAGGATCACCCGGGCGCTGTCCAGTGCCGCGGCGATGACATCGCCGGACTGAGCGCGGTGAAGTCGCCGTAGTTGTCGTTGACGTAGATCAGGTCGACCTCGTCGCGGCGGCGGGCCCGGGCGATCAGATCAGCCAGCGGGCCGACGATCTTGCTGACATGGCCGGCCAGGGCGTCGGCGTCGTCATGGCGGTAGCTGCGACAATGGGGCGTGGACTTCACTGCGACCGACTTCTTTGGCGCCTATCGGCACGGCTTCGCGCGGGTCGCCGCCTGCACGCACCGCACGGTGCTCGCCGACCCGGCCGCCAACGCCGAATCGGTGCTGCGGATCGCCCGGGACTGCCACGACGACGGGGTGGCCGTCGCGGTATTCCCGGAGCTGACCCTGTCGGGCTACTCCATCGAGGACATCCTGCTGCAGGACAGCCTGCTCGACGCCGTCGAAGCCGCCCTGGGCGACATCGTCACCGTCTCGACCGGACTGTTGCCGGTGCTGGTGGTCGGCGCGCCACTGCGGCACCTGCACCGCATCTACAACACCGCCGTGGTGATTCACCGCGGCGCGGTGCTGGGAGTGGCCGTCAAGTCCTACCTGCCGACCTACCGGGAGTTCTACGAGCGACGGCAGGTGGCGCCGGGCGACGACATGCGCGGGACTGTGCGCTTGTTTGGCAGGGATGTTCCGTTCGGACCGGATCTGTTGTTCGCCGCCGAGGATCTCCCCGGGCTGGTGCTGCACGTGGAGATCTGCGAGGACATGTTCGTTCCGGTGCCGCCCAGCGCCGAGGCGGCGTTGGCCGGTGCCACCGTGCTGGCCAATCTGTCGGGCAGCCCGATCACCATCGGCCGGGCCGAGGACCGCGCCCTGCTGACCCGTTCGGCGTCGGCCCGCTGCTTGGCGGCGTATGTGTACTCCGCCGCGGGGGAGGGCGAGTCGAGCACCGACCTGGCGTGGGACGGCCAGACCATGATCTACGAGAACGGCCGGTTGCTGGCCGAGTCGGCGCGGTTCCCCAAGGGCGACAGCCGATCGGTAGCCGACGTCGACCTGGACCTGCTGCGCGCCGAGCGACTGCGGATGGGAACCTTCGACGACAACCGCCGCCACCACCAGTCCAGCCTCGATGGGTTCCGCCGCATCGGCTTTCGGCTGGAACCGCCGCAGGGCGACATCGGTCTGCGACGCGAGGTGGAGCGGTTTCCCTTCGTGCCCAACGACCCGATCCGGCTGGAGCAGGACTGCTACGAGGGCTACAACATCCAGGTGTCCGGCCTGGAGCAACGGCTCCGGGCGTTGAACTACCCCAAGGTGGTCATCGGGGTCTCCGGCGGCCTGGACTCCACCCACGCCCTGATCGTCGCGGCCAAGGCGATGGACCGGGAAGGCCGTCCGCGCAGCGACATTCTGGCGTTCACCCTGCCCGGGTTCGCCACCGGCGAGCACACCAAGAACAACGCCACCCGGCTGTCCAAGGCGCTGGGCGTGACGTTCGAAGAGATCGACATCCGCCCGACGGCGGAGTTGATGCTGACCGAGATGGGGCACCCGTATTCGCGCGGTGAGGCCGTCTACGACGTCACCTTCGAGAACGTTCAGGCCGGGCTGCGCACCGACTACCTGTTCCGGATCGCCAACCAGCGCGGCGGGATCGTGCTGGGCACCGGGGACCTGTCGGAATTGGCGCTGGGCTGGTCCACCTACGGCGTCGGCGATCAGATGAGCCACTACAACGTCAACGCAGGTGTGCCGAAAACCCTGATCCAGCATCTGATCCGGTGGGTGATCACCTCCGGGCAGTTCGACGACGAAGTGGGCGAGATCCTGCAGTCGGTGCTCGACACCGAGATCACCCCCGAGTTGGTGCCGGCGTCGGCTGGCGAGCAGGTGCAGAGCAGCGAGGCCAAGGTGGGCCCCTATGCGCTGCAGGACTTTTCACTGTTCCAAGTGCTGCGCTACGGGTTCCGGCCGACGAAGATCGCCTTCCTGGCCTGGCACGCCTGGAGCGACGCGCAGCGCGGTGACTGGCCGCCCGGCTACCCGCCGGACAAGCGGCCGGCCTACCCGCTGGCCGACATTCGCCGCTGGCTGACGGTGTTCGCCCAGCGCTTCTACTCGTTCAGCCAGTTCAAGCGGTCGGCTCTGCCCAACGGCCCCAAGGTGTCCCACGGCGGGTCGCTGTCGCCGCGCGGTGACTGGCGGGCGCCGTCGGACATGGGCGCGCGAGTGTGGCTCGACGAGATCGAGCGGGAGATTCCGCAGGCGTGAGCATCTTCACGGACTGGCGCAACAGTGGCACCGAGATTCGTTGGCGGTCCACCACCGCCGCCAACGGCGGACGGGAACTGTCGGTGTTCGCCCGGCGGTGCGGCACACCAGGTGCGCCCGCGTTGGTGCTGGTGCATGGTTTCCCCACGTCCAGCATCGACTTCTATTCGCTGGCAACCGAACTCGGCGCCGACTTCGACATCCACGTCCTGGACTTTCCCGGTTACGGGTTGTCCGACAAACCGGCCGCGCCCTACGTCTACTCGCTCTACGACGACGCGCGACTGCTGGTGCACGCCATCACCGACGTGTGGCAGCTGACCGACTACCGGATGCTCACCCACGACCGCGGCAGCAGTATCGGGATGATCGCCGTCGGTCTGGCGGCAGCCCTGGACCCGCCCCGAGTCCCCGTCGACCTCATCGTGACCAACGCCAACATCTTCCTGCCGCTGTCGAACCTCACCGCGTTCCAGACCGCGCTGCTCGACCCCGCCACCGGGCGGGCCACGGCCGCCGCAACCACACCGCAGATGCTCGCGGCTGGGATGGGAGCCAGCACGTTCATGCCGCGCCGCACACTGGACGACCCCGAAATCCACGCGATGGCAGAGTGTTTCGCGCACCACGACGGCACCCGGGTACTGCCCGACACGATCCAGTACCTGCACGAGCGCGCCGCCGACGAAACCGGCTGGCTGGAGGCGTTGTCGGCCAGCGAGGTCAACACGACGCTGGTGTGGGGTCTGCACGACACCGTCGCGCCGCTGCGGGTGCCCAACCACGTGTGGAGCACCTACCTGAAGGGCAAGCCCGGCACCAACCGCTACTGGGTGATCCCGGGAGCCGACCACTACGTCCAGTGCGACGCGCCCGCGCAGTTGGCTGCGGTTGTCCGCCTGACGGCCCGCGGCGGTGACATCCCGCTTCAGACGCTGGGTAGCACACCTGAGGGTGCAGTTCTGGTGGACATCAGCGCCCAGTGAGGCGTTCCGCTACCCGCAGCAGGGATCCCCGCGCCACGCCTCCAGCCCCTCGCGGACAGCGAAGCCGGCAATCACCAGCGCAGCCAGCGGGTCGGCCCAGGACCACCCGAATGCCGCATTGAGCACCAGGCCCACCAGCAGGGCCGCTGACAGGTAACTGCACAACAGTGTCTGTTTGGCATTGGCCACCACCGAATTCGACCCCAACTCCCGGCCGGTGCGGATCTGCGCCCAGGCCAGTAGTGGCATCACCGTCAGGCTGGCCACCGCCAGACCGATGCCGATGGTGGACTGGCGAGCCTCGGAGGGGCCGAGCAGCGCGCGCACGGACTCGACGCTGACGTACGTGGCCAGCGCGAAGAACGAGAAGGCGACGAAGCGCAGCGCAGTCTTCTCCCGGCGCTCCGGGTCCTCGGCGGCGAACTGCCACGCCACCGCCGCCGCCGCGGACACCTCGACCACCGAATCAAGACCGAACCCGATCAGCGCCGTCGACGACGCACGCGACCCCTCTATGAGGGCGACGGCCGCCTCGATGACGTTGTAGGCGATAGTGGCCCACACGAGCAGGCGGACCCTGCGCTGGAGTGTGCCCTGGCGGTCGTTCATGGCTCCCATCTCACCGCAACGGACTGACCGCAACGCCCCACCTTCCAGTTGGTCGGGACCCGATACCCTGGTCAGATGAGTCTGCACACCGAGGCTAGTCCTGACGTGCGCGAAATCGTCCACGACGCCGCCCGGCGGGCCCGGGTGGCCGCCCGCGAGCTCGGATCGCTGACCACCGCCGTCAAGGACCGGGCCCTGCACGCCGCGGCCGATGCCGTGCTCAGCCACACCCACCAGATCCTGGCCGCCAACGCCAAGGACCTCGACGCCGCCCGCGCCGCCGGCACTCCCGAAGCCATGCTGGACCGGCTGGCTCTCAACCCGCAGCGCGTCGACGGCATCGCGGCCGGCCTGCGCCAGGTGGCCGGGCTGCCCGACCCGGTCGGGGAGGTGCTGCGCGGGCGCACCATGCCCAACGGCCTGCAGGTGCGCCAGCAGCGCGTGCCCCTCGGCGTCGTCGGCATGGTCTACGAGGGCCGGCCCAACGTCACCGTCGACGCCTTCGGGCTCACGCTCAAGTCCGGCAACGCGGTGCTGCTGCGCGGTAGTTCCTCGGCGGCCAACTCCAACGCCGAACTGGTCACGGTGCTGCGCGGCGCCCTGTGCGGGGAGGGCCTGCCCGAGGACGCGGTGCAACTTTTGCCCTGCGCCGACCGGTCCAGCGTCACCCACCTGATCCAGGCTCGCGGACTTGTCGACGTGGTGATCCCGCGCGGCGGCGCCGGCCTGATCGACGCGGTGGTGCGCGACGCCACGGTTCCCACCATCGAGACCGGGGTGGGTAACTGCCACGTCTACGTGCACGCCAGCGCCGACCTCGACGTCGCCGAGCGAATCGTGCTGAACGCCAAGACCCGTCGGCCGAGTGTATGCAACAGCGCCGAAACCCTGCTGGTAGACGGGACGCTTGCCGACACCGGGCTGCCCCGGTTGGTGGCGGCACTGCGCAACGCCGGCGTCACCGTGCACGACAATCCCACTGAAGAAGAACTCCGCGCCGAATTCCTGTCACTGGACATCGCACTGGCCGTGGTCGACGGCCTGGACGCCGCGATCGACCACATCAACACCTACGGCACCGGCCACACCGAAGCCATCGTCACAGGAGATCTGGCTGCCGCGCAACGGTTCACCGAGCGGGTGGACGCCGCCGCGGTGATGGTCAACGCCTCCACCGCCTTCACCGACGGCGAGCAGTTCGGCTTCGGCGCCGAGATCGGCATTTCGACCCAGAAACTGCACGCCCGCGGGCCGATGGGACTGCCCGAACTCACCTCGACCAAGTGGATCGTCTTCGGCGACGGCCACATCCGGCCCGCCTAACACTGGAGACACTCCCGCATGACTGAAACCCCGGCGCGCCCGGCGCCGCTGTTCGCCGACATCGATGACGTCAAACGCCAACTCGCCGCCACCGGCTACCTCGCCGACACCGCCACCGCCACCGCGGTGTTCCTCGCCGACCGGCTGGGTAAGCCGTTGCTGGTCGAAGGGCCCGCCGGCGTCGGCAAGACCGAACTGGCCCGCGCCGTCGCCCAGGCCACCGACTCCGGTCTGGTGCGCCTGCAGTGCTACGAGGGTGTCGACGAGGCCCGCGCCCTCTACGAGTGGAACCACGCCAAGCAGATCCTGCGCATCCAGTCCTCGACCGGCGCCGACCATGACTGGGAGCACACCAAGACCGACGTGTTCAGCGAGGAGTTCCTGCTGTCCCGGCCGCTGCTGACGGCGATCCGGCGCACCGATCCCACCGTGCTGCTCATCGACGAGACCGACAAGGCCGACATCGAGATCGAGGGTCTGCTGCTGGAGGTGTTGAGCGACTTCGCGGTGACCGTGCCGGAATTGGGCACCATCACCGCCACCCGCAAGCCGTTCGTGGTGCTCACCTCCAACGCCACTCGTGAGCTGTCCGAGGCGCTCAAACGTCGGTGTCTGTTCCTGCACATCGACTTTCCCGACCCCGACCTCGAACGGCGCATCCTGCTGTCCCGGGTTCCCGAACTTCCCGAACGCCTCGCCGAGGAACTGGTCCGCATCATCGGGGTGCTGCGCGGCATGCAACTCAAGAAGGCCCCGTCGGTGGCTGAGACCATCGACTGGGGCCGCACCCTGCTGGCGCTGGGCATGGATACCATCGACGATGCCACCATCGCCGCGACGCTGGGGGTGGTGCTCAAACACCAGTCCGACCAGCAGCGTGCCGCCGGCGAGTTGCGGCTGAACTAAAGATGGCCGTCCGCCGGACCCGCCCGCCGCAGCCGCTGGCCCCGCACGGCTTGCCCGGCCACCTGGTCGGCTTCGTCGAAGCGCTTCGTGCCCAGGGTATTTCGGTGGGTCCGTCGGAGACCGTCGACGCCGGAGAGGTGCTCAGCGTGCTGGACCTGAGCGACCGGGAGGAGGTTCGCGAGGGCCTGGCCTGCGCGGTGCTGCGCCGCGCCGATCACCGCCAGACCTACGACGCCCTGTTCGACCTGTGGTGGCCGGCCGCTCTGGGCGCGCGCACCGTGCTGGCCGACGACGACACCGCCGTTCCGCCGCCGCAACTCGACCCCGAGGACGTCGAAGCCATGCGGGCGATGCTGCTGGAGATGCTCACCGATAACCCCGACATCGGCGACCTCGACGACCGCCTGGTGGCGATGATCGCGGCGATCGTCGAGGCCCACGGCCGGTACACCTCCAGCCGCGGGCCGTCCTATTCGTCGTATCAGGCGCTCAAAGCGATGGGTCTGGACCAACTGGAGGGCCGGCTGCTCGCCGGACTACTCGCCCCGCACGGGGACGACCCGTCGCCGACGGCGGAACAGATCGCCAAAGCCGTTGCCGCGCAGAAGATCGCCCAGCTGCGCCGGATGGTGGAGGGTGAGACCAAACGCCGCACCGCCGAGCAGCTGGGCCGCGAGCACGTCCAGATGTACGGCATCCCGCAGCTCGCCGAGAACGTCGAGTTCCTGCGCGCCTCCGGCGATCAGCTGCGCCAGATGCGCCGGGTGGTCGCGCCGTTGGCCCGCACGCTGGCCACCCGCCTGGCGGCCAAGCGCCGGCGCAACCGGGCCGGCGCGATCGACCTGCGCAAGACGCTGCGCACGTCGATGTCCACCGGCGGGGTGCCGATCGACGTGGTGCTGCGCAAGCCCCGTCCGGCCCGTCCGGAATTGGTGGTGCTGTGCGATGTCTCCGGTTCGGTGGCCGGCTTCAGCCACTTCACCCTGCTGCTGGTGCACGCGCTGCGTCAGCAGTTCTCGCGTGTTCGCGTGTTCGCGTTCATCGACACCACCGACGAGGTGACCCACCTGTTCGGCCCGGACGCCGACCTGGCCGTCGCCATCCAGCGCATCACCCGGGAGGCGGGCGTCTACACCCGCGACGGGCACTCCGACTACGGCAACGCCTTCGTCTCCTTCACCGAGAACTTCCCCGGCGTGCTCTCGCCGCGCTCCTCACTGCTGATCCTTGGCGACGGCCGCACCAACTACCGCAGCCCGGCCGCGGACGTGCTCGCCCACATGGTCACCGCCAGCCGGCACGCGCACTGGCTCAATCCCGAGCCGAAGCACCTGTGGGGTAGCGGCGACTCGGCGGCGCCGCGGTACTCCGATGTCATCACCATGCACGAGTGCCGGTCGGCCAAGCAGCTGGCCGCGGTCATCGACCAGCTGCTTCCCGTCTGACCTAAGCTTTCACACCATGGGTTCCCGGCGCAGGCTCGGCGTGATGGGCGGGACGTTCGATCCCATCCACCACGGCCACCTGGTCGCCGCCAGCGAAGTGGCCGATCAGTTCGGCCTCGACGAGGTGGTCTTCGTACCCACCGGGCAACCCTGGCAGAAGGACCGCGATGTCACCTCCGCCGAGGACCGCTACCTGATGACGGTGATCGCCACCGCCTCCAACCCGCGTTTTTCGGTCAGCCGTGTCGACGTCGACCGCGCCGGACCCACCTACACCACCGACACTCTGCGGGATCTGCGGGAGCTGCAGCCGGACTGCGACCTGTTCTTCATCACCGGCGCTGACGCGCTGGGCTCGATCCTGACCTGGCAGGGCTGGGAGGAGCTGTTCCGGCTGGCCACCTTCATCGGGGTCAGCAGACCCGGCTACGAACTGTCCGACGCCCACATCACCCAAGCCCTCGACCGGCTGCCCGACGACGCCCTGCATCTGGTGGAGGTCCCTGCACTGGCGATCTCGTCGACCGACTGCCGCGGCCGCGCCGCGCAAGGCCGGCCGATCTGGTATCTGGTCCCCGACGGTGTGGTCCAGTACGTCGCCAAGCGGGGTCTGTACCGCGTCCCGGCCACGACCACCATGGAGGTCCAATGACCGCATCCGCCGAAGCGATCCGGATGGCCACCATCGCCGCCCGGGCCGCCGCATCGAAACTCGCCCAGGATGTCGTCGTCATCGACGTGTCCGCCCAATTGGTCATCACCGACTGCTTCGTGATCGCTTCGGCCAACAACGAGCGGCAGGCCAATGCCATCGTCGACGAGGTGGAGGAGAAGATGCGGCTGGCGGGCTACAAGCCGGCCCGCCGGGAGGGCACCCGGGAGGGCCGCTGGGTGCTGCTGGACTACGTCGACATCGTGGTGCACGTGCAGCACACCGATGAGCGCAACTTCTATGCGCTGGACCGGCTGTGGCGGGACTGCCCGCTGGTCGATGTCGATCTCGACGTCGATGTTGATGTGCCGGTGGAGGATTCGTGAGGGTTCGCCACCTGGTCATGTTGCGCCACGGCCAGACCAAGTCCAATGCCGACAGCCGGATGCAAGGTCAGCTGAACACCGATCTGACCGACCTGGGCCGTGCCCAGGCGGTGGCTGCCGCCGAGGTGCTCGCCAAACGCCAGCCCCTGCTGATCGTTTCGTCCGATCTGCGCCGGGCGCACGACACCGCTTTGACACTCGGCGAGCGCAGCGGGATACCGGTACGGGTGGACACCCGGCTTCGGGAGACCAACCTCGGGGACTGGCAGGGTCTGACCCATGCCGAGGTCGACGCCCTGGCCCCGGGCGCTCGGGTGGCGTGGCGGGACAACGCCACCTCCGCCCCGCACCGGGGGGAGAGTCGCATCGACGTTGCCGACCGCAGCCTGCCGCTGGTCGCCGAACTGGTTGCGGGAGAACCGGAATGGGGCTGCGACGAACCCGATCGGCCGGTCGTGCTGGTGGCCCACGGCGGCCTGATCGCCGCGCTCACCGCCGCGCTGCTGGACCTGCCGGTGGACAGCTGGCCGGCGCTGGGCGGCATGGGCAACGCCAGCTGGGCGCAATTGTCCGGATACGGGCCCGTCGATGCCGCGCCGGCTGATCTTCGGTGGCGGCTGGACGTGTGGAACGCCTCGGCGCAGGTGGCCAATGATGTCCTCTGAGCAGCGTCCCCCGTCCGACCGTCGCGACTCATCCCCGGGTCGCTCCGCTCCTGCCCGCCGGGCCCTGCTGATCTTCTGCGATTCGCTGTCGTATTACGGCCCGCAGGGCGGGTTGCCGGCCGACGATCCGCGGATCTGGCCGAACATCGTCGCAGCGCAACTGGGTTGGGATTGCGAGCTGATCGGCCGGATCGGCTGGACCTGCCGGGACGTGTGGTGGGCAGCCACCCAGGATCCGCGGGCCTGGGCCGCGCTGCCGCGGGCCGGTGCGGTGATCGTCGCGACCAGCGGTATGGATTCGCTGCCCTCGCCGCTGCCGACCGCCGCGCGGGAGATGATCCGGTACGTGCGTCCGCCGCTGGTGCGTCGCTGGGTGCGCGACTCCTACGGTTGGCTGCAGCCCCGGCTGTCGCCGGTGGCGCGATCCGCGCTGCCACCGCACCTGACCGTCGAATATCTGGAGATGACCCGCGGCGCCATCGATTTCAACCGGCCGGGCATCCCCATCGTGGCCTCCCTGCCGTCGGTGCACGAGGCTCCGACGTACGGTCTCGCCCACCACGGCCGCCCGCGAACGGCTGCGGCGATCACCGACTGGGCGCAACAGCACCATGTTCCGCTCGTCGATCTCAAGGAGGCGGTCGCCGAACACATCCTGGGGGGCCGAGGCAATCCCGACGGCATCCACTGGAACTTCGAGGCGCACGAGGCCGTCGCGGAACTGATGCTCAAGGCGCTGGCCGAAGCGGGCGTGTGCGGTTCGCCCGCCGCCGGGGCGGCAGCGTCACAGGATGAAGTGGGCTGACCCGTGGCGGTGGCGGTGGTGACGGACTCCTCGGCAAGGCTGCCTGCCGATGCGATCGCCGACTTCGGCATTCAGGTGGTGCCTTTGCATGTTCTGGTCGACGGGACCGATCTGCGCGACGGCATCGACGCCATGCCGGCTGACCTGTACCAACGCCCGCAGGTCAGTACGGCCGGCGCCAGCCCCGCGGAACTGGCGGCGGCCTACCGGGCGGCGCTGACCGCCAGCAGCGGCGACGGGGTTGTGGCCGTGCATCTGTCGACCGAACTGTCCAGCACACTGGGCGCCGCCGAACACGCTGCGCAGGAGTTCAGCGGCTTGGTCCGGGTGGTCGACTCCCGCTCGGCGGCGATGGGAACGGGCTTCGTCGCGCTGGCCGCGGCCCGCGCCGCCCGAGACGGTGTCGACCTCGACGGTGTTGCGGCCGAGGCCCGAAAGGAAGTCGATGGTGTGCACGCCCTGATCGTCGTGCAGCGCTTGGAGAATCTGCGCCGCAGCGGGCGGATCGGGACGACGGCCTCGTGGCTGGGCACCGCGCTGGCGCTCAAGCCGCTGTTGCAGATGGAGGACGGCAAGCTCGTCCTGGCCCAGCGGGTGCGCACCACCTCCAAGGCGATCGCCGCCATGGTCGAACAGGTCATCGAGGTCGTGGGGGAGGGCCGGGCGGCGCTGGCGGTTCAGCACGTCGACAACCCCTCTGGCGCCGCCGATCTCGCGGCGACACTGGCCGGTGCGCTTCCGGGTTGCGGAGCCCCCGTCGTCACTGACCTGGGGCCGGTGCTGGGTGTGCACCTGGGACCGGGGGCGCTGGGAGTGGTGGTGGCCAGGGCGGCAGGCTCATGAGTCCTGCCGAGCTGAAACTCATTGCCTACGAACTGCATCGGGACCACGGGTTCACGTTGGTCCCGGCCTCGCCGAGGCGGGAGTGGATGGACTCCACCGCCGACCGGTTCGCGAATCGGTGTCTGCCGCTGCTGATGGCCAACCAGGCCGGGTGGCTGGTTCTGAACAACGCCGACGTGCGAGCGCGCTGGCACGGCGGGGCCGATCGGGAGTCCATCGAATTCGACTACGGCGAGGGCGCGCCGTCGTTTCGTCCGGTGAGTCATTTCGGCGCCGGGATCATCACCTGGAACCTGCCGTACCTGTTCCGCACCCCACCGGGTTTCAATCTGCTGGTCCGCGGTCCGGCAAACTCGCCGAAGCGCGGAGTCTCGGCGCTGGAGGGCATCGTCGAAACAGACTGGTCTCCAGCGGCATTCACGATGAATTGGAAGTTCACCCGGCGACGCCGCTGGGTGAGTTTCGCCAAGGGCGAGCCGGTGTGCGTGATCGTTCCGCAGCGCCGCGGCGAACTCGACCGATTCACACCCACGATCGTCCCGATCGACGCCGCCCCCGAACTGTGCGCCTCCTACGACGCCTGGCGCGAGGGCCGCCGCGACTTCATCGCCGACCTCAGGCGCCCCGGGTCGACGGCGGCGCAGGCCGGTTGGCAGAAAGACTATTTCCGGGGCGCCAACCCCGACGGTTCGACAGCGCCCGAGCATGAAACCCGGATGCGCTTAAAGCCTTTCACCCCGAAGGGCTGAGGCAGAGTCAACCGGTGAAGCGCCCGGTGATCGGCGGCAGATCGGCGAGCGTGACGATCCCCGGTTCAGCCGCCACCACCGCCGGGACCGCGTTGGTCACCGGCATGGCGGTGTAGATCATGCCCAGGCCCATGAATCCCGGTTCGGCCCAGTCCTTCGGCGGTAGACAGTGCAGCACGGTGCGCATGTTGGGCACTCCGAACACCTGGATGACGTGGCCGTTCTCCAGCGGCTTGGGTGGCTCGACGTGGTTGCCCATGGTCCAGTTGAATCCGACGCTGACCACGTTGCGGTCGCCCACCCAGCCGCGGTGATAGCCGTACACCCCCGCGACGGTGCCCTCGGGAATCGTCATGAATCCCAGATCGGTGTCCCCGTTGGCCGCAGTGAAGGTCACGTCGAAGGTGATCCGGTCCAGGTCGGCGCCGATGGCGTCGGCCATCATCGCGGCCGATTCGGCGAACACCTCGCTTTCCAGCCGAACGGCCTCGGCCAGACCGGGGGTGTCGGGGTCCTGAGAGAAACCCATTGCCGTCTGAGTGGCGGCCGATTCATAGGTCGAGCAGTCCACCGACTCGGTGATCCTGATCTCGTCGACCCGCTCGCAGGACCCGGACAGCGCCATGGCCACCGTATTCGTCATCCCAGGGTGGGCGCCGCTTCCGAAGATGCTGGATTGCCCACGCTCACAGGCCATCTGGATGCGCGCCAGATCGGTGGGCGTCTGCTTGGCGCCGGTGATCCAGGCCGCGGACGTGCAGACGTTCACGCCGGACTCCAGCAGCAGTTCGAGCTCATCGATGCTGGGCCACAACGGGTTGTAGCAGCACGCATCGGGCTTGGTGGCCAGCAGTGCGCCGATGTCGTTGGTCGCGGCGATGCCGGTGGGTTCCGGCCAACCGGCCAGCTCGGCGGCGTCGATTCCCACCTTGTCCTCGCCGTGCGCGTAGACGCCCACCAACTCCAGGTCAGGCCTGGCGATGATGGCGTGCAGGGAGCGGCGGCCGATGTTCCCGGTGGTCCACTGGATGACCCGCAGCGGGCGGCTGATGGTGTACGGCATGGGCATGTATCTACACCATGCCCGGTTTCGTGGCATAGGCGAGACGTCGACAGCGTCCTGCCGTACGTGCCGCAGCGCGCCGAGGACGAGGTCCGTGCCGCGTTCGCCGCCGTGTCCGGGGTGCGCGACGAAGGCTCCGACGTTCGGGAGCTGGCCGACCGGCACTTTCTTCGAGACGGTGGTGCGTCTGCACCGTGCCGGTGAGGGCGCTGCTTTCACCGGACTGAAGCCGGCCGGCCCTGCTCAACCAAGCGGGTGGCCGACGAGGGCTCGGTCTGCAGGTGTGGGCGCACACCCTGTTCAAGGCCACCGCAGCGGCGGCGCACGAAGACGCCCACGCCCACGCGGGCGGGTAATCCCCAGATCCTGCTGCGTCCACAGGGCAGTGGGTCCGGTGCGCCGCGCGGCGGTTCGGTGTCGGTCGGCCGACCTAGCGTCGCGCCATGCGAACCGAGGACCCGCTGGCCAACCTGAACCGCCGGCTTCATGCGCGGCCGGCTGCGATTGGCGACGATCCGGCCGAGGACCCCGACGGCGGGGACGACGACGGGTTCGAACCGAGCTGGGTGCCCGACGGCCGGGCGGCGGACGGCTTGCTGGCGTCCATCCGCGCCGACCCGGGACGGGCCGGGGGAATCGCCCTGGCAGCCATCGCGGCGCTCGCTGTGCTGGTCACCGTCTTCACCCTGACTCGGCATCATCCCGCCCCCGTGGTGTCGGCGAATCTGCCACGGGTGGAGCCGGTGTCGGCGCCCGGTCCGTCCGGTACGCCCGCTCCGTCGAGTTCCTCGGTCTCTGAGCCGCGCCCGCAGCAGCTGGTGGTCAGCGTCGTCGGCCTCGTGCGGCAACCCGGCCTGGTGACGGTGGCGCCCGATGCCCGGGTCGCCGATGCGGTGACGGCTGCCGGCGGGGCGCTGCATGGTGCCGACACGCTGGGCTTGAACCTGGCCCGCCAGCTCGCCGACGGCGAGCAGATCGTCGTGGGTATCGCAGCCCCGGCCGGCCGGCCGGCGGTACTGGGCAGCTCGGTGGGGGGCGGTTCGCCGGCCGGGGACCCGGCGCAGTCCGGCGCGCCGGCCGCACCGGGCAAGCCCGCCGGGCCCGTGGACCTGAACACCGCGACCCCCGACCAACTCGACGCGCTGCCCGGCGTGGGCCCGGTCACCGCGGCAGCCATCGTGGCGTGGCGTTCGGCCAATGGGCGGTTTAGCAGCGTCGACCAACTGGGCGAGATCGACGGCATCGGCCCCGCGCGCCTGGAGAAGCTGCGTCCCCTCGTGCGCGTCTAGGCCGTGACAATTGCTCGGCTCGACCTGCGCCTGGTTCCCGCCGCGGTGACGGCGTGGGCGGTGACCGCCGCCGGCGTCGTGTGGGGTGTGGGCCGGCCGCTCGCGGTGCTCAGCCTGGCGATCGCCGCCGCGTGGTGGCTGGCCCGGCGCTCACTCGGCCGCCGATTTCCGCTGCTCGCCGCTGGCGCGGCGGCCGTCGCGGGCACTGCGGTGATCGGCGCCGGGTTCGGCCTCGCGGTCGGGTTACGCAGCGATGCCAGCACCCATCATCCGCTGGCCCAGCAGCGCGGTGCGACCGCGTGGGTGACAGTCACAGCCGCCGACGCGACCCGGCAGGCCGGGCCAGGGCGCCTGATGTTCCGGGGGAATCTCTCCCAGGTCGGCGACCACGACATGTCCGGGGCGGTCACGGTTTTCGCCAAGGCCGTCGACTTCGGCGAGCTGACGGCCGGTCAACCGGTTCGGTTCCGCGCCCGGATCACCGCCCCGACCCGGCGCGATCTCACCGTCGCCGTGCTCACCGCCGTGGGCCGTCCGCACTTCGGCCGTCCTCCAGCCGTGCAACGCGCCGCCCACGCGGTGCGCCAGGCCTTCGCCGCCACCGCGCAGCAGGCCCTGCCTGCCGACCAGGCCGCGATGCTGCCCGCTCTGGTGCTGGGTGACACCACCGCCGTCACAGCGAGTACCACCGAGGAGTTCCGCACGGCTGGGCTGACCCATTTAACTGCGGTCTCCGGCGCCAACGTCACCATCGTCTGCGGCGCGGTGCTGCTGTCGGCGTACCTCGTCGGCCCCCGGGTCGCGGTCGCTCTGGCCGCTGTCGCCCTGGTGGCCTTCGTCGTCGTGGTGCAACCCAGCGCCAGCGTCCTGCGGGCCGCCGTCATGGGTGCCCTCGCCCTGCTCGCCGTGCTCGCCGGGCGGCGCAGACAGGCCATCCCGGTGCTCGCCGCCACCGTCATCGTCCTGATGACGCTCGCACCGCAGCTGGCCGTCGACATCGGCTTCGCGCTGTCGGTGGCCGCGACCGCTGCCCTGATCCTGCTGGCGCCGATCTGGTCGGCCCGGCTGGTGGCCGCCGGGTGGCCCAAGATCCTGGCCGACGCAATCTGCGTCGCGCTGGCCGCCCAGCTGGTCACCGCCCCGCTCATCGCCGCCATCTCCGGGCGCTTCAGCCTGATTTCCGTGCTTGCGAATGTGATTGCGGGAGTGGTTGTTCCGCCGATCACCGTGCTGGGCACCCTGGCCGCCGTGCTGGTGGCGCCATGGCCGGCGGCGGCCGGGCTGCTGATCCGGTTCACCGGTCCGGAAGTGTGGTGGCTGCTGCGGGTGGCGCACGCGGCGGCGCGGGTGCCCGGTGCGGCCGTGCCGGTTCCGTCCGGCTGGGGCGGCATGCTCACCGTCGCGCTGGCCGGCGGTGCGGCCGTCGTGTTGTGGCCGCGGCGATGGTTCCGGCTGGCGGCGGCCGGGGGACTGCTGTGCGCCGCCGCGTGGTCGGTGTCCGGTCTGGTCGGCGGGCCGTGACACCATCGGGGGATGAGCGCGGCGGCCGGACTGCACCTGGTCCTCGGTGAGGAAGAACTCCTCATCGAGCGAGCGGTCAGCGCAGTCCTGCGTACGGTCCGCGCCGCGGCCGGCACCGACGACGTCCCGGTGAACCGGATGCGAGCCGGGGAGGTCTCCACCTACGAACTGGCCGAACTGCTCAGCCCATCGCTGTTTGCCGACGAACGCGTGGTGATCCTCGAGGCCGCCGCCGAAGCCGGGAAGGACGCCGTCGCGCTGATCGCGGCGGCCGCGGCCGATCTGCCGCCCGGCACGGTGCTGGTGGTGGTGCACTCCGGTGGCGGGCGGGCCAAGGCGCTGGCCACCCAGTTGCGTGACCTCGGGGCCGTCACCCATCCGTGCCCCAAGATCGCCAAGGCCGCCGAGCGGGCGGACTTCGTCCGCGCCGAATTCCGGGCGCTGAAGGTCAAGGCCGACGATGACACCGTCGCCGCCCTGCTGGAGACGGTGGGCTCCGATATCCGTGAGCTGGCCTCGGCCTGTTCCCAGCTGGTGGCCGACACCGGCGGCCGGGTCGATGTTGCGGCGGTCCGCCGTTACCACAGCGGCAACGCCGAGGTCACCGGCTTCGACATCGCCGACAAGGCGGTCGTCGGCGATGTTGCGGGTTCCGCCGAGGCGCTGCGGTGGGCGATGGCCCGCGGAGTGCCGCACGTGCTGCTCGCCGATGCGCTGGCCGAGGCGGTGCACTCCATCGCGCGGGTAGGCCCGCTGTCGGGTGACCCCTACCGCCTCGCCTCGGAACTGGGCATGCCGCCGTGGCGGGTGCAGAAGGCGCAGAAACAGGCACGACGATGGTCGCGGGACAAGGTGGCCACGGCGATCCGGCTGGTGGCGGCGCTGAACGCCGACGTCAAAGGCGCAGCAGCCGACCCGGACTATGTCTTGGAGGCGACGGTACGAAAGGTGGCCGAACTGGCCGCCGGGCGCTGACTCACGCCGAGATTGACCTCACGCAGGGCGCTAATCGCACTTTCCCTGCGTCAGTGCAATCTCGGCGCGGTGCAGCGGGCGCGCGGGGACGATCAGAGCTTGTTGAAGGCCTGAGCCAGGGCGGACTTCTTGTTGGCCGCCTGGTTCTTGTGGATCACACCTTTGGTGGCGGCCTTGTCCAGCTTGCGGCTGGTCACGACCAGCAGCTCGCCGGCCTTGTCCTTGTCACCCTCGGCGGCGGCGCTGCGGAATGCGCGGATCGCGGTGTGCAGCGACGACTTCACCGACTTGTTGCGCAGCCTGCGGCGCTCGTTGGTCAGGATGCGCTTCTTCTGCGACTTGATGTTGGCCACGCGTCAGTTCCTCATTCTCAAAGCTGGTTTCGTTTTGCCTCCACGCCGGGACAGAAGCCCTCGCGGCGCGCTGTGACACTACCAGGATCGGACCCCGAGTCCCAAAGCGGAGCCGCTCAGCCTGCGAAAACAGCTGATGTGGTGAACCATGTGACCCGTGACCCTCCGCAGCCCGGGCGTCGAGATCTCCAGCGACTCCCCGCCGTCGTCCCTGCCCGACGACCACCGCATCTTCGGCGGTTACCGGGAACCGGGCCGCTACGCCGCCGCGTTCGACGAGATGTTCGACCGCCGTGGCAACGTCCGTGCTCCCTACAAGGGCATTTTCACCGAACTGGCCCCCACCGGCACCGACGAACTGGCCGCCCGGGCCGAGGCGCTGGGCCGGGCGTTCGTCGACCAGGGCATCACCTTCGCGTTATCCGGCCAGGAGGAGCGGCCCTTCCCGCTGGACCTGGTGCCCCGGGTGATCTCGGCGGCGGAGTGGGCCAAGCTGGAGAGCGGCATCACCCAGCGGGTGATCGCGCTGGAACGCTTCCTCGACGACATCTACGGCGAACAGAAGATCCTGCGCGACGGCGTCCTCCCGCGCCGCCTGGTGACCTCCTGCGAACACTTTCACCGCGAGGCCGTCGGCATCGACCCGCCCAACGGAGTCCGCATCCACGTCGCCGGCATCGATATCGTCCGGGATGCGCAGGGCACCTTCCGGGTGCTGGAGGACAACCTACGTTCCCCCTCGGGGGTCTCCTACGTCATGGAGAACCGTCGGGTGATGACCCGGGTGTTCCCCAACCTGTTCGGAACCCACCGGGTCCGTTCGGTCGACGACTACCCCTCGCATCTGCTGCGCGCCCTGCGCAACGCCGCGGCCACCAACGAGTCCGACCCCACCGTGGTGGTGCTCACCCCGGGGCCGTTCAACTCCGCGTACTTCGAGCACTCGCTGCTGGCCCGGCAGATGGGCGTCGAGCTGGTGGAGGGTCCGGACCTGTTCTGCCGGGACAACATCGTCTACATGCGCACCACCGAGGGTGAGCGCCAGGTGGACGTGATCTACCGCCGCATCGACGACGAGTACCTCGACCCCATGCACTTCCGGCCCGACTCGGTGCTGGGGGTGGCCGGACTGGTCAACGCCGCCCGGGCCGGCAACGTGGTCATCTCCAGCGCCGTCGGCAATGGCGTCGGCGACGACAAGCTGGTTTACGCCTACGTGCCGACGATCATCGAGTACTACCTGGGGGAGAAGCCGCTACTGGCCAACGTCGACACGCTGCGGTGCTGGCTCGACGACGAGCGCGCCGAGGTGCTCGACCGGGTGCGCGAATTGGTGATCAAACCTGTCGAGGGCTCCGGCGGCTACGGAATCGTCTTCGGCCCCAACGCCTCGGAGAAGGAACTGGCGGCGGTGCGCCGCAAGATCCAGGCCGACCCGCGCGGCTGGATCGCCCAGCCGGTCGTGCAACTGTCCACTGTGCCGACCAAGGCCGGCGACGCGCTGGCGCCCCGGCACGTCGACCTGCGTCCGTTCGCCGTCAACGACGGCGAGAAGGTGTGGGTGCTGCCCGGCGGCTTGACCCGGGTCGCCCTCGTCGAGGGCTCGCTGGTGGTCAACTCCAGCCAGGGCGGCGGTTCCAAGGACACCTGGGTCCTGGCCTCGCGGGCCTCGGCGGCGACGCGGGAACTGGCCGCCGGCCGGGTGGTCCGCTCATTGCCGCGCGCCACCGCAGCCCCCGAGGTGCCCCCGCTGCAGCAGCAGGCCATGACCGGCCACCAGCAGCAGCAACAACAACAACAGCAGCAGAACGGAGCCCGGTGATGCTGGCGCGCAACGCAGAAGCGCTGTACTGGATCGGCCGGTACGTCGAACGGGCCGACGACACCGCCCGGATCCTCGACGTCACGGTGCACCAGCTGCTGGAGGACTCCACCGTCGACCCCGATCACGCCTCCCGAATCCTGCTGGAAGTCTTGGGAATCAAGCCGCCCAAGAACCGGCTGGACATGTGGTCGCTGACCCACCTAGTGGCCTTCAGCCGCGATCTCACCCGGGGTTGCTCGATCGTCGACGCCATCGGCGCCGCACGCGAAAACGCCCGCTCCGCACGCGAAGTCATCTCCGGGGACATGTGGGAGTGTCTCAACACCACCCACAACGCGCTGCCCGAGCGGGAACGGGCCGCCCGGAAGCTGGGGCCGCACGAGTTCTTCACCTTCGTGGAGGGCCGGGCGGCGATGTTCGCCGGGCTGGCCGACTCCACGCTGTCCCGCGACGAGGGCTACCGGTTCCTGGTGCTGGGCCGGGCGCTGGAGCGGGTGGACATGACGGTCCGGCTGCTGCTGTCCCGGGTGGGCGATAGCGCCTCCTCGCCGGCCTGGGTGAGCGTGCTGCGCGCGGCCGGGGCGCATGACACCTATCTGCGCAGCCATCGTGGCGTGCTCGATGCCAGCCGGGTCATCGAGTTCATGCTGTTGGACCGGCAGTTCCCGCGGTCGGCGTTCTACTCGCTCAAGCTCGCCGAGCACAGCCTCGACCAGTTGATGCGCGGGCCCAGTGACGGCGCCGGCGCCGAAGCTCGCCGCCTGCTCGGCCGGGCTCGCAGTGAACTGGAGTTCGTCCGCCCCGGAGCTCTGCTGGACAGTCTGGAAATCCGGCTCGCCGGCCTGCAGGCCACCTGTCAGGACGTCGGGGAAGCCTTGGCGGTCCGGTACTTCCGGCTGGCTCCGTGGGTGGAATGGTCCGATGCCACTAAGCCGCGCGCCGAGGCGGTCGTAGTGGCCGAAGCTCTGGGAGGTGGCGCCTGATGTGGCGGATGCGAGTGGTCCACGCCACCGGATACGCCTACCAGGCCCCGGTCACCGCGTCGTACAACGAAGCCCGCCTCACCCCGCGGTCGGACTCCCGTCAGAACGTCATCGTCAACCGGGTCGAGACCGCCCCGGCCACCCGGTCGTACCGTTACGTCGACTACTGGGGCACCGCGGTGACGGCCTTCGACCTGCACGCGCCGCACCTTGAACTGCAGGTGACCTCGTCGTCGGTGGTGGAGACCGACAAAGCGGAGGCGCTCGGCAGCCGGGCCGGCTGGGACGAACTGCGCGCAGACACGGTGCTGGACCGTTACCACGAGGTGCTCACCCCGACGCGGTACACCCAGTCGGACAAGTGCACCGACCGGATCGCCCGCCAGATCGCCAAGGGCCACGACCCGTACGACGCCGTGCTGGCCACCGTGGCGTGGGTGCGCGAGCAGTTGCAGTACCTGCCGGGTACGACGGGAGTGCATACATCCGGTTTGGACGCTTTGCAGGAGGGCAAGGGGGTGTGTCAGGACTTCGCGCATCTGTCGCTGATCCTGTTGCGCGCTATGGGGATTCCGGCCCGATACGTGTCGGGTTATCTGCACCCGATGCATGACGCGGCAATCGGTGAGTCCGTCGAGGGCGAGAGCCACGCCTGGATTCAGGCCTGGACCGGCGGTTGGTGGAACTACGACCCCACCAATGACACCGAGATCAACGAGCAGTACGTCAGCGTCGGCTCCGGGCGCAGCTATGCCGACGTGACGCCGCTGAAGGGCATCTACCTCGGCCAGGGCTCCAGTGATCTTGACGTGGTCGTCGAGATGACCAGGCTGGCTTGAGGTTTCATCCCGCCGAGACGCGCAGCAGGTCGTCGCCCAATTCCACCCGGCCGGAGAACTCGGCGGCCGCCAGGGCCCGCCATTGATCCTCCTGGCCGGCTGCCAGTGGCGGGACGTAGTGGGTCAGCACCAGGGTGTCCACCCCGGCGCGGGCTGCGGTGGCTGCCGCCTGCTCCACCGATGAGTGGTAGTCCAGGATGTCGCGGAGGCGCTGCGACGGCACCTGCTCCACCAGATCCTTGCGGATCGCCGTATGCACCAGAATGTTTGCGTCCCTGGCGAGTTCGTCCAGGGTGCTGCACGGCACCGTGTCACCGGCCAGCACCACCGATGCTCCGTCGTACTCGATGCGGAAGGCGATGGTGGGTTCCACCGGGCGGTGGTCGGTGGGCGCCACAGTGATCCGGACGCTACTGACCCCCGAGTCGCTTCGCTCCTGCCCCCTGGGGAAGGACTCCCATACCGTGCCGCTGGTGTACTCGTGCACCTCGACCGCGGGCGGTTCGTTGATGTCGGCATGATGGGCGATCCGGTAGGAGATGTCCGGCGCCAGCGCCGCCAGCGTCGCCTCCACCACCGCCTTGGTGCCGGGCGGGCCGATGATCGGCAACGGCGTCGGGGTGAACGTGGTGACCCAGCGGGTGGTGATGACATCGCCTAGGTCGGTGATGTGGTCGCTGTGCAGATGAGTCAGCAGCAGGGCGCTCAGGTTGGCCGCGCCCACGCCGGCCGCCGCCGCGCGCATCAGCACCCCTCGCCCGCAGTCGACCAGGAAGCGCGAGTCACCGGCGATGACGAGCGTCGACGGTCCCGCCCGGTTCGGGTCGATCATTGGACTGCCGGTACCGGTGAGGATCACGTCGATCATGGCTCTCTTACTACCGGAGTCCCGCGGTCGATTCCAACCTCGTCGACGGCAGCGTCGGTAGCGTTCGTTGCTGTGGGAGACCCGATGGTGCCCGGCGTCCGGATCAGGCTGGCAGACAGGGCCGACGTTCCGAACCTCCGCGAGTGTGAAGGGCGTTTCTACGTCGGCAATCTCAGTGAGTCCGAACGCGCCGACGGATTCATCTCCGTGTGGCACTCCGAGGACTGGTTCACCGCCGCGGTCGACAGCGGGGGTGTGCATGTCGCCGAGAGCGACGGGGACGGGATCGGGGGCTTCATTGCGGTGGTCCCGCCGCCGGAACCGACCGACCCGCACATCCCGCAGGTCGTGCGGGCGATGGTCGAACTGGCTCAGACCGTCGAGATGCACGGCAGACCCATCGCGGATCAGTGCTACGCGTTGCGCGGGCCGGTCTGCATCGGCCCGGAACTGCGGGGCCGTGGGGTCTACTCGGCGTTCAACGCGGTGACCCTGCAGGCCTACCGCCACCGCTACGACGTCGGCGTGTTGTTCGTCTCCGCCGAGAACCCGCGGTCGCTGCACACCGCCACCCACAAGCTCGGAGCGCACGATCTGGCGATCTTCGACGCTGACGGCAAACGCTTCCACTTCCTGGCGTTCGAATTCCCCTCGCGCTCAGACTGAATTCCCGCCCGGTCGCGCGGGGACGTCGGCGGTGACCTGCCGTCCCGGCGGTATCCCCACGCGCCTATTACCTGGTGTCTGTCGGGCGTCTTGTGCGTCAATCAACCGACTAAGTGAACGAATTCTTAAGAGTTTGCCAAATCAATCGACAGCTGATGGTCGTAGGGTGCATCCTCTACCCCGGCAGGTCCTCAGAGGCGAGGGTCGGCATTCGAGACTCGGAGACCTAGACTCAAGTGTCACAAGCAGACAGCGGAAAACCCCGGGCAGCGAGACGGTCGAATCCCGAAACATCAGAAGCCGGCACCACGGCACCAGACACCGACACCACGAATCGTCGCCGTACCAGCGGATTGTTATCGGAGGAGATCACTGGCGAACACCTCGACGAGGCCGTTCTCCGGCTTGCCGAGGAGCGGCTGAGCGTCGGCAAGCGCGTCGTGGAGACCGGCCGGGTCAGGGTGCGCCGCACCACCACCGAGAAGGTCCAGAAGGTCGACGTCCCGCTGAGCAGCGACATCTACGAGGTCCGCCGCGTGCCGATCGGCAAAGAGGTCAAGAAGACCCCGGCGGTGCGCGAGACCCGAACCGAAATCATCATCCCCGTTGTCGAGGAAGTCCTCGTCGTCGAACGTCGCCTCGTATTGCGCGAGGAACTGCACATCCGCAAGGTGCGGTCGGTCGAACGCCACACCGAGGAGTTCACGCTGCGGGTCCAGCAGGCCACCGTCGACCGGGTGGCACCACAGAATTCAGACGCCGGTTCCCCCCGGTCCGCGCGCGCTGAACGACCGTCCACCACCGGACGGCCCGCTAAACAACCAACCCAACCGAGGAAAAGGAATCAATAGTGAGTGCAAATGAGATGGTCGTGCTGTTCGACACGGTTGACGCCAGCCGTCGCGCCGAGAAGGCCCTGGAGGCCGCCGGTTTCGCCGACCCGGACGTGAACACGCTCGACTCCGCGGCTGTCGCCAAGAACGCGGGTAAGGCCAACGCCGGTCCGGGCCTGTGGAAGCGGCTGTTCGGCCAGGAAGTCAAGCTCTACGAGGGCGCCGCGTTCGACAAGGCTCTGGCGAAGGGTGGCGCCATCCTGACCGTCCGCATCAAGGACGACGGCGATGCCGCCAAGGCCGAGGCGATCCTGGCCAAGCACAACCCGGTCGACCTGGAGGCTCGTGGCGCGGGGATCGTGGCCGAGCACAAGGCGCTCGGTGACGTCAAGGAATCGGTGCTGCGTCTGGCCGAGGAGCAGCTTGAGGTTGGCAAGCGAACCGTCGCTTCCGGCAAGACCCGGGTTCGTCGCTACGTGACCGAGCGTGAGGTGCAGGAGAAGGTCAACCTCACCGAGGTGCACGCCGAGGTGCTGCGCAAGGCCGTGGACGAGACGGTCGCCGACGACTGGGACTGGAGCGACTCCACCATCGAGGTCATCGAGACCCGCGAGGAGGCCGTGGTCAGCAAGACCGCCCGCGTCGCCGAGGAGATCCGCCTCAAGACCGAGGAGACCGAGCGCACCGAGACCATCAAGGAGACCGTGCGCAAGCAGGAAGCCGAGATCGAGCACCTCGACGAAGACGGCAAGGTCATCAAGTAACGCAGCTCACCCGTGACGGCGGCCGCCCCCTCGGGGGCGGCCGCCTTCTTGTCGCGACCCCTTTCGCGCCGCGGGAGACCGTCGTAACCTGATGTGACATCCATCAAGCACTGGGGGTGGACGGATGCGGATCGCGGACATTCTGCGCAGTAAAGGCGCGGCGGTGGCGACGGTCACCGAGAGCACCACGCTCACCGGTCTGCTCGCCGAGCTTTCGGTGCACAACGTCGGCGCGATGGTCGTCATCGGGAGCAGCGACGGCGGCAGTGGCGTGGTCGGCATCGTCTCCGAACGCGACGTCGTGCGCTACCTGCATGAGCAGGGCCCTGAGCTGCTGCGCCGCCCGGTCGGGGAGATCATGAGCGCCGTCGCGGTGACCTGCCGCCCCGACGATCCCGTCGACGACCTGGCGGCGCTGATGACCAACAACCGGGTGCGCCATGTCCCCGTCCTCGACGACGGCCGCCTGGTCGGCATCGTCAGCATCGGCGACGTAGTCAAGATCCGGATGGACGAACTCCAGGCCGAGCGCCAGCAGTTGCACGCCTACATCACCCAAGGCGGATGAGGACCGGTCAGCTCCAGGAGTAGTCGGCGCGCAACCGGGTGGCGACGATCTCGAATTTGTGGCGCTCGAGAATGGCGCCCTCCCGGCGGATGCTCTCCTCGGGCACGTCGAGGACCCGGTCCAGCCGCACCCAGCTCTGCCGGCCCTCGTAGTCCCAGTGGCCCGTGCCGATCGCCACCCACGCCGGGTCGTGGGCGTGGTGGGTCTGGCTGGACAGCATCAGTCCGAGCAGGGTGTGCCGGTCGCGGCCGACCACCAGCACCGGCCGGTCCTTGCCCTTCGTCGGGTCGTCCTCGTAGACCACCCAGGTCCACACCACTTCGCCGGGATCGGCGCGCCCGTCGAGATCGGGGGCGTAAATCAACCGCCGGGCGCGATGCGCGGTCGGGACACTGTCGCGGGTCACCGGCCGGCCGGCAGTGATGGCCACCGGCGGGTCCGGCGCCAGGGCCGTGGCCACCAGCACCTCGATGCCCAGCCGAATGCCCTGCTGAATGCCCTGCTGAAGGGTGCGCTGCACCGCCTGGGGCACCTCACTGGGGTGCTGCAACTGACGGATGAGTTTGGGAGCTTCCTTGAACATCAGATGCTCCGCGAACCGCTGGAACGTCCTCCACTGCGACGCCATTCTGGAAAGCATAGGCCAGGATCGACACTCGGCGCGCGCCGCGATTGTGTCCTGCCGCGTTTGGCTCGATACGCTTAGTCTCTGCCGGAACCCACCCGCTCACCAGGAGAGATTCGCCATCAGCAGTTTCGCCGATCGGACGTTCACTGCGCCGGCGCAGATCCGTAACTTCTGCATCATCGCTCACATCGACCACGGCAAGTCCACGCTGGCCGACCGGATGCTGCAGCTGACCGGTGTGGTCGCCGACCGCGATATGCGCGCGCAGTACCTGGACCGGATGGACATCGAGCGCGAGCGCGGCATCACCATCAAGGCGCAGAACGTGCGGCTGCCGTGGACGGTCAAAGAAGGCGACGACGGCGGCCCCGGCGGCCTGGTCGCCGGGGACTATGTCCTGCACCTCATCGACACCCCCGGCCACGTCGACTTCACCTACGAGGTGTCCCGGGCGCTGGAGGCCTGCGAAGGCGCGGTGCTTCTGGTCGACGCCGCCCAGGGCATCGAGGCCCAGACGCTGGCCAACCTCTATCTGGCACTGGACCGCGACCTGACGGTCATCCCGGTGCTCAACAAGATCGACCTGCCGGCCGCCGATCCGGAGCGCTACGCCGGCGAACTGGCACACATCATCGGCTGCGATCCCGGCGACGTGCTGCGGGTGTCCGGCAAGACCGGGGAGGGGGTGGCCGCCCTGCTCGACGAGGTGGTGCGCCACGTGCCTGCGCCCACCGGCGACGCCGACGCCCCGGCCCGGGCGATGATCTTCGACTCGGTCTACGACATCTACCGCGGCGTGGTGACCTACGTGCGGGTGGTCGACGGCAAGATCACCCCGCGCGAGCGGATCAAGATGATGTCCACCGGCGCCACCCATGAACTGCTCGAAGTGGGCATCGTCTCGCCGGATCCGAAACCGTCGGTGGGTCTGGGGGTCGGCGAGGTCGGTTATCTGATCACCGGGGTGAAAGACGTCCGCCAGTCCAAGGTCGGTGACACCGTCACCAGTGCGCGGGGCGGCGCCACCGAGGCGCTCACCGGCTATCGCGAGCCCAGGCCCATGGTGTACTCGGGCCTGTACCCGGTGGACGGCTCGGACTACCCGAATCTGCGTGAGGCGCTGGACAAATTGCAGCTCAACGACGCCGCGCTCACCTATGAGCCGGAGACGTCGGTGGCGCTCGGGTTCGGATTCCGGTGTGGCTTTTTGGGGTTGCTGCACATGGAGATCACCCGGGAACGTCTGGAGCGGGAATTCGACCTCGACCTGATCTCCACCTCGCCCAACGTGGTCTACCGGGTGATAACAGAAGACACGGCGCCGGGTAATCCAGGGAAGATCGTCACCAACCCGTCGGACTGGCCGCCGGGCAAGATGCGCGAGATCTACGAACCGGTGGTGAAGTGCACGGTGATCTCGCCGAGCGAATTCATCGGCACCATCATGGAACTCTGCCAGTCCCGGCGCGGCGAACTCGGCGGCATGGACTACCTGTCCCCGGAACGCGTCGAACTGCGCTACACCATGCCGTTGGGCGAGATCATCTTCGACTTCTTCGACTCGCTGAAGTCCCGCACCCGCGGCTACGCGAGCCTGGACTACGAGGAGGCCGGCGAGCAGGAAGCCGATCTGGTCAAGGTCGACATCCTGCTGCAGGGCGAGGCGGTGGATGCGTTCAGCGCGATCGTGCACAAGGACTCCGCGCAGGCCTACGGGAACAAGATGACCACCAAGCTCAAGGAACTGATCCCGCGCCAGCAGTTCGAGGTTCCGGTTCAGGCTGCGATCGGCTCGAAAATCATTGCCCGCGAGAACATCCGGGCAATCCGCAAGGACGTGCTGGCCAAGTGCTACGGCGGTGACATCACCCGCAAGCGCAAACTGCTGGAGAAGCAGAAGGAAGGCAAGAAGCGGATGAAGACCATCGGTCGGGTCGACGTGCCGCAGGAGGCCTTCGTTGCGGCGCTGTCGACCGACGCGGCCGGTGACAAATCCGGTGAGAAGAATCGCAAGTAGGGGTCCGCGCGCGGTCGGCGCGGCCCTATTGGTGGCGGGCGCGGCCGGCTGTGGAACTGCCGTCGACGGCGGCCCGGGGCCCGCGGAACCCGTGCCCCGCCCCACCCTCGACATCAGCATGGGGCTGCCCACCGCAGCGCAGGTCGCCCAGGCGGTCGGCAACCCGCTCGACCCGGCGGGGCCGGGCCGTGTCGGCGGAATCGAGTTGCTGCCCAATGGAATCCGGGACAGCGACGACGTGTCCCCGCTCGACTGTCTGGGCGCCGCGACCCCGCTGATGCGGGTGGTCTACGAAAGCGGCTACACAAACGCCCACGAGAACGGCAACGCCGGCGCTGCCGTCACCGGGGTGGCCCTGCAGGACTTCGCGCGCTACGGCGCGGGACTGACCGTCTCCGGTGCGCATACCGGGGTGGTGCGTCTTTCCTCCGAGGCCGAGGCGGCTCGGCTGTTCGAGGCGTTCGCCGCGCAATGGCGCGCGTGCGAGGGCACCACGGTGAGCGTGCATGTGGCGCCGGGAAGTTCGGTCGACTGGGAAGTCACCGATGTGCGCGAGGACGACGGAATCCTGTCGGCGACCATCCTCACCGCGGATTCCGGCGGGCAACCGCCCCTGCCGACCGAACACGCCCTGGGCATCGTGGCGGACTGCATCGTCGAGGCCGACGTCGCCGTCACCGCCGCACTGCCGGAACTGCGGGTGGCCACCGGACGCGCTGTCGAACTGGTCCGGACGATGCGCGACGACCTCGCCGCCGGGAACTGACTGCGCCCTGGATCAGGTGGGGGCGTTCGCCGGCTGGAACACTCCGGTGCCGTCGGACTGCTCCTCGGCCCGGATGACGTGCACCACCGCGTTGATCAGCGCGAGGTGGGTGAACGCCTGCGGGAAGTTGCCGAGGTGGCGGCCGGTGGCCGGCTCGATCTCCTCGGCGTAGAGCAGCAGCGGGCTGGCGAAGGACAGCAACCGTTCGCACAGGTGCCGGGCCCGGCTGACCTCTCCGATCTCCACCAGCGCCGACACCAACCAGAACGAGCAGATGGTGAAACTGCCTTCCTCGCCGGACAATCCATCGTCGGTCTCCTCGGTGCGGTAACGCAGCACCAGGCCGTCCTCGGTGAGTTCGTCGGCGATCGCCAGCACGGTGGCCCGTACCCGCGGGTCGTCCGACGGCAGGAACCGCACCAGCGGCACCAGCAGCAGCGAGGCGTCCAGCGCGTCGTTGCCGTAGCGCTGGGTGAGCGCGCCGCGCGAGTCCACCCCGTTGGCCAGGATGTCGGCCTTGATCTCGTCGGCGATCACCCGCCACTGCTGGGCGTAGCTCCGGGCGCCCTGGAGGTCAGCCAGTTTCGCGCCGCGGTCCAGCGCCACCCAGCACATCACCTTCGAGGAGGTGAAGTGCTGCGGCTCACCACGCACCTCCCAAATGCCGCGGTCGGGCTCGCGCCAGTGCTTGATGGCCTCCTCGACCTGTTCCTTGAGCACCGGCCACAGCGCGTCGGAGATGTTCTCCCGCGACTTGCAGTGCAGGTACACCGAATCGAGCATGGTGCCCCAGATGTCGTGCTGCCGTTGGTTGTAGGCGCCGTTGCCGATCCGCACCGGCCGCGCCCCGTCGTAGCCGGAGAGGTGGTCGAGTTCCTCCTCGACCAGTTCGCGTTCGCCGCCGACGGCGTACATCACCTGCAACGGCTGGCGCTCGCCGTTATTGGCGCCCGACACGTCGGCGATGAAGGAGAAGAAGTCGTCGGCCTCGCGGTCCAGGCCCAGCGTGTAGAGGCCCCACAGCGCGAAAGTCGAATCGCGGACCCAGGCGTAGCGGTAGTCCCAGTTGCGTTCGCCCTGAGGTGTTTCCGGCAGGGAGGTGGTGCTGGCCGCCAGCAGCGCGCCGGTGGGCGAGTAGGTCAGGCCTTTCAAGGTCAGCGCGCTGCGCTGCAGATAGGCCCGCCACGGGTGGTCGGGGAAGTGCCCCACATTGATCCACTGCCGCCACGCCTCGGCGGTCTGCCACATCTTGTGGGCGGCTTCCTCGTAGGTCTGCGGGGACGGATGCGTGGACCACGACAGCGCGACGAAGACGTTGTCGCCCTCCTTCAGGCGGGTGCGGGCCCGAGCCGCGCGGCCTTCCAGGCCGATCCGCAGGTTGGTCGTCAACCGCAGTTCGGGGTGGGCTCCGGAATCGGAGCGGCCCCGCGCGATCGCCTCCCCGTAGGAGTTCGAGGAGTACGCCCAGGCGGCGGTGATCCGGCCGTAGTCGAAGGACGGTTCACAGTGCATCACCAATTCCACCGTGCCGCTCACGCAGCGCACCGTCCGCAGCAGGATGTGCTCGGCGTCCCAGTCCATCGGGGTGCGACGGTGCGTGCGCGATCGGGCGTCCAGGTCGTGCCAGGGGCCCATCACCAGGGCGTCGCGCACGATCACCCAGCCGGTCGGGGTCTGCCAGGTGGTTTCCATGATCAGGCTGCCGGGAAGGTAACGGCGCGCCGCCGGAACCGACACCCCGTAGGGACA
>NZ_JBIIOV010000132.1:0-9088 GCF_044342925.1 Mycobacterium sp.
CGGCGGCGTCAGCCTCCCGCGCCTGGGCCAGCACGGTGGGGAAAAGCTCCGACACCGGTGTGCCGTAGGAGAAATTCGGGATCTGCAGGCCGAGTCGGATCGTCACCTCAGGAACCTAACGCGCGGGTCATCCGGATGGGTCACCCTGGCGTGTCAGCCGTACGTGACCGCCGCGCCGCGGCCGACGTGCAGCGTCTGCCCGGTGATGTGCCGTGCCGCCGGGGTGGTGAGAAACAGCGCCATGCGGGCCATCTCGTCGGCCCACGGCGCCGGTGTGCCCGCGATGCCGTCGTACCCCGGCTGCGCGGTCCGGCCGGCGGCGATGGTGTTGACGGTGATGCCGCTGATCCCGAAGTGGTTGGCCTGGGCGGACGTCCAGTCCGACAGCGCCGCCTTCGCCGCGGCCTCCGGTCCGGTGTCGCACGGCGGCAGCGCCACCACGATGGAGCCGCCGGACCGCAGGTGCTCACTGACGGTCTGCACCGTCAGCATCGTGGATACGACGGTGCGGTCGAAGGCCGACCGCCAGGCCACCGCGCTGTCGGCCAGCGTCGCGGTCCGCGGGTCGACGCTGATCCAGGCGGCGGCGGGCACCACCACGATGGCGTCGAGATGGTGCGGCAGGCGGCCCTGCGCCGACGCCAGGTCGGCGGGGTCGGAGCAGTCGCACACCACGGCGTCCGCCCCGGACGCGGTGGCGGTCGCGGTGAGATCGTCGGGCCGTACGCCCATCACAACGAGACGGTGTCCTGCCTGGTGGAATGCCTCGGCGATGGTCCGCCCCACCTCGCCGTCGGCACCGCTGATCACTACGTCCATGCCCATACTCCTTCAATGTCGGAGCAAATGTTACTCGACGGTAAGGTCAGCCGGGCCGCGGCATGCCGCGCCTAGGGTTGGGCTTCATGAGGTCGAACGGGCCGCCGACCATGCTGCCCCGGTGGGTGTACCTGCCGGCCGCTGTGGCCGCGGTGGTCGTCGTGCTGCCGCTGATCGCCGTGGCCGCCAAGGTGAACTGGGCCCGCTTCGGCGAGTTGGTCACCAGCCCGGCTTCCCGGGCGGCGCTGCGGCTCAGTCTGCAGACCGCCTCGGCCAGCACCGCGGTATGCCTGGTGCTCGGGGTGCCGCTGGCGCTGGTGCTGGCGCGTCACCAGGGACGGCCGGTGCGGTTGCTGCGGCCGCTGGTGCTGCTGCCGCTGGTGCTGCCGCCCGTCGTCGGCGGGATCGCGCTGCTGTACGTGTTCGGCCGGCTGGGGCTGCTGGGCCGGTACCTGGAGGCCGCCGGCATTCGGATCGCGTTCACCACCGCCGCCGTCGTGCTGGCCCAGGTGTTCGTCTCGCTGCCGTTTCTCGTCATCGCGCTGGAGGGCGCGGCCCGCGCCGCCGGCGCCGGATACGAGGCGGTGGCCGCCACACTCGGGGCGCGACCGTCGCGGGTGTGGTGGCGGGTGACCATGCCGCTGCTGGCGCCGGGTCTGGTTTCCGGTGCGGTGCTGGCGTTCGCGCGGGCGCTGGGGGAGTTCGGGGCCACCCTGACGTTCGCCGGATCCCGCCAGGGCGTGACGCGCACCCTGCCGCTGGAGATCTACCTGCAGCGCGAAGCCGATCCGGAAGCGGCGCTGGCACTGTCGATGCTGCTGGTGGTGGTGGCCGCCGTCATCGTGCTGGTGTTGGGCGCCCGACGATTCGCCGGTCCGGCGGCGCCGGTGACTGCCGGTGGCTGACCTTGACGTCGCCGTCGCCGTCGATAGCCGCGGCGTGGATCTGGCATTCCGGGTCGGCGCCGGGGAAGTGCTGGCCGTGCTCGGGCCCAACGGTGCCGGCAAGTCGACGGCGGCGGCCGTGATCGCCGGGGTGCTTCGCGCTGACCGGGCGGTGGTGCGGGTCGGGCGGCGGACGTTGACCGACACCGCCACCGGCGTCGACGTCGCGGTGCACCACCGGCGGGTCGGCCTGCTCGCCCAGGAACCCCTGTTGTTCCCGCATCTGACTGCGCTGGGCAACGTCGAGTTCGCGGCGCGGCGCCTCGGTGGGCGACGCGCCGTTACCTGCGCCCGCGCCCGCGGTTGGTTGGCGCGGGTGGACGCCGAGGATGTGGCTGATCGCAGGCCCGCCGCGTTGTCCGGTGGCCAGGCCCGACGAGTGGCGCTGGCCCGCGCGCTGGCCGCCGAGCCGGACGTGCTGCTGCTCGACGAACCGCTGACCGGCCTGGACGTGTCGGCGGCGTCATCGGTCCGCACGGTCCTGCGCACCGTGATCCGCCGGGAGGGCGTCGATGCGGGCAGGCCGGTGCTGCTGATCACCCACGACCTGCTCGACGTACTGGCACTGGCTGACCGGGTGCTGGTGGTGGAGTCCGGGCAGATCGCCGAGGAAGGTTCGGTGGCCACGGTTCTGGGGGCGCCGCGCAGCGCCTTCGGGGCCCGGTTCGCCGGGGTGAACGTCGTGCGGGGCGAGTTGGTGGGGCCGACGGCGGTGCGCGGTCCGGACGGCCTGATCTGGCACGGAATCGCCGCCGAGCCGCTGGGCCTCGGGACCGACTCGCAGGCCCTGGCGGTGTTCTCGCCGGCCTCGGTCGCGGTGTTCCGGGAGCGCCCGCAGGGCAGCCCCCGCAACAGCGTCGGTGTGCGAATTGCGGCCCTGGAGGTGATCGGCTCAGCAGTGCGGGTGCGTGCCGACGAACAAGCCGACGGCGCACCGGGGATCGCTGCCGACCTCACCGCCGAATCCGTTGCTGAATTGAGACTTGCGGTCGGCGTGACCGCGTGGTTCACCGTCAAAGCCCAAGAAATCCGTTTGCACGGGGGTTACCCTGCGGGTCCGCCGGAAGGCTGACGCCCGGCAGAGGCGACACAGCCGACCACGAACTTGCGTCACGGCTGTAACACGGTAGGTTGGCCGCCATGACGCAGTCGGACCCGACTTCACGACGCCCGAAACTGTGGACGGCGATCGCCGCCACGGCTGTAGCAGGTGCCAGCGCCATCACGATCGCGTTGCCGAGCACGGCCAGCGCCGATCCGGTGCCGCCGCCGCCCGCACCCCCGACGGTCGCACCTCCGGCGGCCCCGGCCCCGCCGCCGCCCCCGGGTGCCCCTGTTCCGCCGCCTCCGCCTCCGGCCGAACCGGCACCGGCGGCCGCTCCGGCCCCGCCGCCCCCTCCGGGTGCGCCTGTTCCGCCGCCGCCCCCTCCGCCGCCGCCCCCTCCGGGTGCGCCTGCTCCGCCTCCGCCTCCTCCTCCGCCGCCGGCCCCGCCGGCACCGCCGGCACCGCCGGCGGACCCGAACGCTCCCGTGCCGCCTCCGGCCCCCGGTCCGGCTGCCCCCGCAGCCCCGGCCCCTGAGGCCGGCCGGGTGGAGAACGGCGCCGGTGGCTTCAGCTACATCCTTCCGGCCGGCTGGGAGGCCGCTGATGCCTCGCGGCTGAGCTACGGCCAGGCCCTGCTGCTCAAGCAGACCGGCCCGGCTCCGCTGCCCGGGCAACCCGCGCCCACCGCCAACGACACCAGCATCCTGCTGGGCCGGCTGGACATGAAGCTGTTCGCCGGCGCCGAGCAGGACAACGGCAAGGCCGCGGTCCGTCTCGGTTCGGACATGGGCGAGTTCTTCATGCCCTTCCCCGGCAGCCGGATTAATCAGCAGACCGGCGCTCTGCAGGCCGGCGACATGGCTGGCAACTTCTCGTCCTACGACGTGAAGTTCACCGACACCGCCAAGCCCAACGGGCAGATCTGGGCCGGTGTGGTGGGCAACGCCGAGTCCGGCCGCTGGTTCGTGGTCTGGCTGGGTACCGCCAAGGACCCGATCGACCCCGCAGTGGCCAAGGGCCTTGCCGAGTCGATCCGGCCGTACACCGCGCCGCCTCCGCCGGCTGCGCCGGCACCGGACCCCAACGCCGCGCCGGCCCCGCCCCCGCCGCCCGGCTCGCCGGCGCCGGTCGGTGTCCCGGTCCCGGTGACGACGCCGGTTCCGGGGATGACCCCCGGGACCTGATTTCCTCGTTCGCCGCATCAATGTGGCCAATTCGACGGGTGGTTTGTTACCTGTCGGAGGTAGGTTCACCTGATAGACGGTCGGCGTCCTAGCCGGTCGGTGAACCAGGGAGGTCCGTCGTGGACATCGTTGCTGCCACTGAAATATTGGCCCGGTCGTCGACAACGACCAGTGTGGGCTGGATCGGCTACATCGTCATCGGCGCGATCGCCGGTTGGTTGGGAAGCAAGATCGTCAAGGGCGGTAGCTCCGGTCTTCTGATGAACATCGGCATCGGCGTAGCGGGCGCCTTGATCGGCGGGTTCCTGCTCAGCTTCGTCCTCAACACCGCCGGCGGCGGCTGGTGGTTCACGCTGTTCACCGCACTTCTCGGCTCGGTGATCCTGCTCTGGATCGTCAGCAAGGTTCGCAGCCGCACCTAACACTGCGTCGCCGGGGCGGCACGATGGTGGCATGACCATCGCCGCCCCGGCCACCATGCGCGCCTGGCGGGTGCGCCACCCCGGTCCCATGCGGAATCGGCCGCTGGAGTTCGACGCAGCCGCCCCGGTGCCGCACCCCGCCGACGGCGAGTTGCTGATCGCGGTGCTCGCCTGTGGCGTCTGCCGAACCGACCTGCATGTCTCCGAAGGCGACCTCGCCGTCCACCGTCCCGGTGTGACTCCCGGTCACGAGGTGGTCGGCGACGTCGTCGCCCTCGGTCCCGGCGCCGCCGGCTTCGCCGTCGGTGATCGGGTTGGGATCGCCTGGTTGCGGCACACCTGCGGTCAGTGTCAGTACTGTCGGCGCGGCGACGAGAACCTGTGCCCGGACTCCCGCTACACCGGCTGGGACGCGGACGGCGGATACGCCGACTTCACCACCGTTCCCGCCGATTTCGCGCACCGCCTGCCCGAGGGCTATACCCCGAGCGAACTCGCTCCGCTGCTGTGCGCCGGAATCATCGGCTACCGCTCGCTGCTGCGCGCGCAGCTTCCACCCGGCGGCAGGCTGGGGCTGTACGGATTCGGCGGCAGCGCACACATCACCGCCCAGGTGGCGCTGGCTCAGGGTGCGCAGGTGCACGTGATGACCCGCGGTGCGGATGCCCGGGAACTGGCCCTGGCGCTCGGTGCGGCCTCAGCTCAGGGCCCGGCCGATCCGCCGCCGGTGAAGCTGGACGCCGCCATCCTGTTCGCCCCGGTGGGCGATCTGGTGCTGCCGGCGATGGAAGCCCTCGATCGCGGCGGCACGCTGGCGGTCGCCGGTATTCACCTCAGCGACATCCCGTCGCTGAACTATCAGCGGCACCTGTTCCAGGAGCGCCAGATCCGATCGGTCACGTCCAACACTCGCGCCGACGCGCGGGCCTTTCTGGAGTTCGCCGCCCGCCACCGGATCGAGGTGACGACGCCGCAGTACCCGCTGGCCGACGCCGACCGCGCGCTGACCGACCTGGCCGAAGGCCGGATCGCCGGTGCGGCCGTTTTGCTGCCCTAAAGCGCTGCTGCCCTAACCGGAGAGCTGCCAGACCAGGGCTGCGGCCAGGGCACCCATGCCGTTGAGTGACCAATGCAGGGCGATCGGCGCGATCAGGCTTCCGCTGCGCCGGCGCAGCCAGGTGAACACGAACCCGGCGGCGGCGGTGGCCAGCACCGCTCCGACCACGCCGGCAACCATGCCGAGCACACCGCCGCCCAGGATCCGGGTGAACCCGACGTTGCCGCTGGTCAGACCCAGCGATGAGGCGATGTGCCACAGACCGAACAGCAGTGAGCCGGCGGCGGCCACGCCGCGGAAGCCCCAGGCCCGGTCCAGCGCGCCGTGCAGCACCCCGCGGAACACCAGTTCCTCGGGGATCACGGTCTGCAGCGGGATGATGACCATCGACGCCAGCACCGCACCGGACAGGGTGGCGTAGCGGTCGTTGAGGAACATCGGCCGCGTCCAGGGCAGCAGCGCGCCGACGGCGATCACGGTCAGCACGAGCAGGACCGCGGCCACCGCATAGCCGGCGCCGGAGCGCCAGTGTTCACGGCCCAGGCCCAGGTCCGACCAGTCCAGGCCGCGGGCCCGGACCAACGCCACCAGCGCAATCGCGGCGGCCGGCACGGTGGCGATATTCGCCCACGGGGTGGTGAAGTGGGCGATCAGGTTGGTGATGGCGAGCATGACGACGACCACGCCGATGTCGACGTAAATCCGCAGGTGATGCAAAGCAGCCAATTGAGCTACCGCGGGGTGCGGCGGCCCGGCCACCGCGCTGAGCTCAGACATTGCCTCCACGATACCGGTACGCGGCTAGTGCGGATCGGTCCCATTAGGCTCAAGTCCCGGACGACGGGAGACGCGGGCTTGGGTGATAACGAACCGCTGTTGGCGCACGTGCGGGTGCTCGACCTCTGCGACGGCGAGGCCGACATCATCACGCGTTTGCTCGCCGATCTCGGCGCCGACGTGCTGAAAATCGAACCCCCCGCGGGCAGCCCCGGACGCTGGGACGCGCCGACGCTGGACGGGGTGAGCATTCCCTTCGCCTTGCACAACGCCAACAAGCGTGCCGCGGTGCTGGACCCTGCCGACGAGGCCGACCGCCGTCGTCTCGTCGAGCTGGCCGCCGACGCCGACATCGTCGTCGACAGCGGCCGGGCCGCCGACTACGGCACCTCAGGTGAGCAATTGGCCGACCGGTTCGCGCATCTGGTGGCTATGACGGTGACCGATTTCGGCGCCGACGGGCCGCGTGCCAGCTGGCAGGCCACCGACCCGGTGCTCTACGCCATGTCGACCGCGTTGTCGCGGTCCGGGCCGACCGCCGGCACCCCGGTGCTGCCGCCGGAGGGCATCGCGTCGGCGACCGCCGCCGTGCAGGCGGCCTGGGCGGTGCTCGTCGCCTACGTCAACCGGTTGCGCTGCGGGGCTGGGGATTACGTCGACTTCGCTCGGTTCGACGCGGTGGTGCTGGCCTTGGACGCCCCGTTCGGCACTCAGGGCCAGGCCGCGACCGCGCGCGGCAAGGGGGAGCGGTGGCGCGGCCGGCCGAAGAACCAGGACCTGTACCCGATCTTCCCGTGTCGCGACGGGTATGTCCGGATCTGCGTGCTCTCCCCGCGCCAGTGGTGGGGCATGCGCGCCTGGCTGGGCGAGCCGGCGCAGTTCGCCGACCCACGCTTCGACAGCATCGCCGCACGGGTGATGGCCTTCGGCGAACTGGGCGCGCTGATGGCCGAGCTGTTCGCCGACCAGACGATGGACGACCTCGTCGCGCAGGGCCAGCAGTACGGCGTGCCCATCGCCGCGGTGCTGACTCCCTCGGAAGCCCTGGAGTCCGAGCACTTCGACGCCGCCGGCGCGATGACCGATGCCGAACTTGCCCCGGGCGTGCGCACCCGGATTCCGGTCGGCTACTGGACGGTCGACGGGCACCGGGCCGGTTACCGGTCCGCCGCACCCGCCGCGGGCAGCGCCGAGCCGCGCTGGCTGCGGCCGGCTTACCGGCCGACGGCCGACACGGCGCCCGGCGGACGGCCGCTGGACGGTGTCCGGGTGCTCGATCTGGGCATCATCGTGGCCGGCGGGGAGCTCAGCCGGTTGTTCGGCGACCTCGGTGCCGAGGTGATCAAGCTGGAGAGCGCTGCCTACCCGGACGGTCTGCGGCAGACGCGTGAAGGCCAAGTCATCAGCGAGTCCTTCGCCCGAGCCCATCGCAACCACCTGGGCCTGGGCCTGGAGCTGCGCACCCCCGACGGTGCCGCTCTGTTCCAGAGACTCGTCGCCGCCTCCGATGCGCTGTTCGCCAATTTTAAGCCGGGAACCCTTGATGCGCTTGGCTTTTCGTACGAACGCCTGCGTCAGCTCAACCCGGCACTGGTGCTGGCCGAGAGCAGCGCTTTCGGCGACACCGGACCGTGGAGCGGACGGATGGGGTACGGACCGCTGGTGCGGGCGGCCACCGGGGTGACCCGGCTGTGGACCTGTGACGACGAGGGTGGCGACGACGAGGGCGCCGACGACGGGACCTCCGACGGCGGAGGCGACGCGAGCGCCCGGCACCGGTTCTACGACGCGACCACGATCTTCCCCGACCATGTGGTGGGCCGGATCACCGCCATCGGCGCGCTGGCGGCACTGGTCCGCCGCCGCCGCGATGGAATCGGCGCGCGAATCCACGTCTCGCAGGCCGAGGCGGTGATCAACCAGCTCGACACCCGCTACGTGATGCTGGCCGCTGAGACCCATCACGCCGCCGTGCGGGCGGACCATCCGGCGCACGTGCTGCTGGCCTGCGCCGGGGACGACGAGTGGTGCGTGGTGTCACTGACCTCCGAGGACGACCGCCGGGCCGCCGCCGAGGTGGTCGGGGCCGCCGCCGGCCACGACGTCGCGGATCTGCCGTCGGCGCTGGCGGCCTGGGCAGCCCCCCGAAGCCCGGCCGAGGCCGCCGCGGCGCTGCAGGCGGCCGGGCTGGCGGCCGGGCCGATGAACCGGGCCGACGATCTGCTCGACGACCCGCAGCTGCTGTCCCGTCACGTGCTCGCCGAGATGACGCACCCCGGTTTCGACGTCACCCTGCCCACCGAGGCCGGTCCGGCGCCGTACCGCAACATTCCGCCGGCTCCGCAACGCCCGGCGCCGCTGCCGGGTGCGGACACCCGCGCGATCTGCCGAGACCTGCTGGCCATGGACACCGACGACATCGACCGGCTGCTGGCCACCGGCGTGCTGTTCACCACTGAAAGCCCCTGAAGAGCGCCAACGAGATAAGGATCGCCGCCATGAAGACCCACCCACAGTTGTTCATCGACGGCGAGTTCCGGGCCGCCGACAGGTGCGAACCGGTGCTGGAGGCGGCCACCGGGGAGTTGCTCGGCGACGGCGCCAGCGCCACCGAAGCCGACATCGACGCTGCCGTCGCGGCCGCCCGGGCGGCGCTGCCGGGTTGGGCGTCGGCCTCACCCGACCACCGGGCCGGCGTGCTGATGGCCTTCGCCGCCGCCTTGCACCGGCGGGCCGACAGCACGACCGAACTGGTCACCCGCGAGAACGGCATGCCGCTGCGGCTCTCCCGGGGCGCCAACGGCCTGTTTCCGGCGGCGTTGCTGGGCTACTACGCCAAG
>NZ_JBIIOV010000134.1:0-8976 GCF_044342925.1 Mycobacterium sp.
CAGCGCCAGCACGGCCCCCACGGGCACCATCAGCGTCACGCACCGCAACAGCGGTCCGTACAGCTGCGGGGAGCCGGTGACGGCCCGCCAGCCGTCGCGCACCGAGGAGCCCACCTGAGCGCGCAGGCTGCGCGGGGAGGCTGCGCCGTTGGGGCTGCCGCCGGGGGTGGCGCTGCTGCTCTTCGGGATTCGCAGCAGGGCGGCGATCATGACCAGGTGGGACACCGCCCTGGTGAACAGCAGGACCGCGATGCCCGCCAGGCCCATCAGGTAGCCGCCCAGCACTCCGGCCGGAATGCTGAAGAACAGGAACGGCAGGCTCATCATGGTCTGCACCATGCTGACCAGAAGCGGGTTGTCGGTCAGCGACGTCATCACCCAGGACGCGCCGAGCAGCAGCATCACCAAACCGAGCGCATGGATCAGGTTGGCGCCCCAGAGGTTTCGGAACAGCCGGTTGCCGAACAGGTCGTATCCCGAGCCGCGGGCGGCCGTCACGTCACCTCGCCAGCAGCGCGCGCAGTCTGGCGGCGTCGTCGCGGACCAGCCCGAGCTGACGGGCGACCTGCGCCGGCGCGGTGCCGCCGCGGGCGCTGCGCGCGGCCACCGAACCCTCCACGGTCAGCACCGCGCGGACCTCGGGGCTCAGATCGGCGCTGATCCCGGCCAGTTCGTCGTCGGTGAGCTCGTCGAGGCCCACGCCGCGGCGCTCCGCGGTACGCACGGCCGCGCCGGCCGCCTCGTGCGCCACCCGGAACGGCACGCCCTTGCGCACCAACCATTCGGCGACGTCGGTGGCCAGCGTGTAGCCGGCCGGGGCCAGCGCCGCCATCCGGTCGACGTCGAAGCGCAGCGTGCCGACCAGGCCGGCCATCGCCGGCAGCACCAGTTCCAGCTGGGCCACCGAGTCGAACACCGGCTCCTTATCCTCCTGCAGATCCCGGTTGTAGGCCAGCGGCTGCGCCTTGAGGGTGGCCAGCAGTCCGGTCAGGTTGCCGATCAGGCGGCCGGCCTTTCCGCGGGCCAACTCGGCGATGTCGGGGTTCTTCTTCTGCGGCATGATCGAACTGCCGGTGGACCAGGAGTCGTCGAGGGCGGCGTACCCGAATTCCGTTGTGCTCCAGATGATGATGTCCTCGGCAAGCCGGGACAGGTCAACCCCGATCATGGCGAACACGAAGGCGGCTTCGGCGGCGAAGTCGCGGGCGGCGGTGGCGTCGATGGAGTTGTCGGCGGCGGCGGCGAAGCCGAGGTCAGCGGCGATGGCGTCGGGGTCCAGGCCTAGTGACGACCCGGCCAGCGCCCCGGACCCGTACGGCGACACCGCGACCCGGGCGTCCAGGTCGACGATGCGGTGGACGTCGCGCAACAGCGGGTGCGCGTGCGCGAGCAGGTGATGGGCCAGCAGCACCGGTTGGGCGGCCTGCAGATGGGTCTTGCCCGGCATGATCGCCGTCGGGTGCGCGGCGGCCTGCCCGGCCAGCGCGCCGACCACCTCCAGCACCCCGTCGGCCACCCGGCGTATCGCGTCGCGCAGCCACATCCGGAACAGGGTGGCCACCTGGTCGTTCCGTGACCGGCCGGCCCGCAGCCGGCCGCCCAGGTCGGCGCCGACCCGGTCGATCAGCCCGCGCTCCAGCGCGCCGTGCACATCCTCGTCGGTGACAAGCGGCGCGAAAGTGCCATCGGCTACGTCGATTCCGAGACTGTCCAGACCGGCGAGCAGGCCGTCGCGCTGGTCGTCGGTGAGCAGGCCGGCGCCGTGCAGCACCCTGGCATGCGCCTTGGACGCCTCGACGTCGTAGGGGGCCAGCACCCAGTCGAAGTCCGTCGACTTACTCAGCGCCGCCAGAGCGGGTGCGGGACCGCCGGAGAACCGACCGCCCCACAGCGAGCCCTCATTGGTGCCGCCCTCGTTGGTGCTGGGCTGGTTGGTGCCGCCCTCGTTGGCGCTCACTGGGCGGGTTGATCGGCCCGCAGGTCCCGACGCGCCGCGATCTTCGACGACAGGCCGTGCACGTGGACGAAGCCCTTGGACGCCGACTGGTCGAAGGTGTCGCCCTCGTCGTAGGTGGCCAGGTTGAAGTCGTACAGCGACTCCGGGCTGCGCCGGCCGTTGACCGCGATGTGCCCGCCGTGCAACACCATTCGGATCTCGCCGGTGACCCGCTCCTGGGTCTTGGCGACGAAGCTCTCCAGCGCCGTCTTCAACGGGGAGAACCACAGCCCGTCGTAGACCAGTTCGCCCCAGCGTTGATCGGTGAGCCGCTTGAACCGGCCCAGTTCGCGCTCCAGGGTGACGTGCTCCAGTTCGGTGTGTGCGGTCACGAGCACCATGGCACCCGGAGCCTCGTAGATCTCCCGGCTCTTGATGCCCACCAGTCGGTCCTCCACCACGTCCAGGCGGCCCACCCCCTGGGCTCCGGCGCGCCGGTTGAGCTCTTCGATGGCCTGCAGCACCGTGACCGGGCGCTCGTCGATGGACACCGGCACCCCGCGCTCGAATCCGACGATCACCTCATCAGGGGTGTTCCAGTTCAGCGTCGGGTCTTCGGTGTAGTCGTAGACGTCCTTGGTCGGGGCGTTCCACAGGTGCTCCAGGAAGCCGGTCTCCACGGCGCGGCCCCAGACGTTCTGGTCGATGGAGAACGGGGAGCGCTTGCTGACGTTGATCGGGATGGCGTTGTCCTCGGCGAAGGCGATGGCCTTCTCCCGGGTCCAGGCGTAGTCGCGCACCGGGGCCAGGACTTCCAGATCCGGTGCCAGCGAGGCGAATCCGACCTCGAAGCGCACCTGGTCGTTGCCCTTGCCGGTGCAGCCGTGCGAGACGATGCCGCCGCCGTACTCGCGGGCGGCCGTCACCAGATGCTTGACGATCAGCGGCCGGCTCAGCGCCGACACCAGCGGGTAGCGGTCCATGTAGAGGGCGTTGGACTGGATGGCCGGCAGGCAGTAGTCGTCGGCGAACTCGTCGCGGGCGTCGATGACGACCGCCTCCACCGCGCCGCAGTCCAGGGCGCGCTGGCGCACCACCTCCATGTCCTCGCCGCCCTGGCCGAGGTCGATGGCCACGGCGACGACCTCTTTGCCGGTCTCCTTGCCGATCCAGCTGATGGCCACCGACGTGTCCAGCCCGCCTGAGTAGGCCAGGATGACGCGCTCGGACATGGGAGTGCTCCTTCGTTTAGCGGATGTTCTCGAACATGACGGCCAGTTGAGCACCGGTCATGGGCTCGCGGGCGACGACGAAGATCGTGTCATCACCGGCGATGGTTCCGACCACGTCGGGCAGGACGGCCCGGTCGATGGCGCTGGCCAGGTAGTGCGCCGCCCCGGGCGGGGTGCGCAGCACGGCCAGGTTGGCACTGGCGTCGGTGGACACCAGCAGTTCCCCGAGCAGCCGGTGCAGCCGATCGGTGCCCCCGGCGACCCCGCGCACCGGGCTGCCGTCCTCGGGCACCACGTACACCCCGCCACCGCCGTCGGCGCCACGCAGCTTCACCGCGCCGAGTTCCTCCAGATCGCGCGACAGGGTGGCCTGGGTGACCTCGATGCTCTCGTCGGCCAGACACGCCGCCAGTTCGCCCTGGCTGTGCACCGACCGCGACGACAGGATAGCGACGATGCGCGCCTGCCGGCCGGCGCGGGTGATCTCCGATGACCGGGTCACGACTGGTGTTCTCCGGCAACCAGACCCGCGTCGAGGATCGCCGGCACCGCCGACAGAAAGCTGTCCACCTGAGCCTCGCTGATAATCAGCGGCGGGGCGAGCCGGATGACGTCGGGGGCGGCGGCGTTGACCAGGAAGCCGGCGTCGCGGGCGGCGGTCTCGACGGCCTTGCCGTGCGGGGCGGTCAGCACGATGCCACGCAGCAGACCCCGCCCGCGCACGTAGTGGACCAGCGGGTGGTTCAGCGCCTCGATGCCGTGGTGGAGTTTCCTGCCCATCGCCCCGGCGTGGTTCATCAGGTCGTCGGTCTCCAGCACCCGCAGCACCGCGCAGGCGGCGGCGGTGCACACCGGGTTACCGCCGAAGGTGCTGCCGTGCATACCCGGGGTCATCAGGTCGATCGCCGGGCCGATGGCCAGGCAGGCGCCGATCGGCAGGCCGCCGCCGAGCCCTTTGGCCAGGGTGACGATGTCGGGCGTGATGCCGTCGTGGGAGTGCGCGAAGAACACCCCGGTGCGCCCGACACCGGTCTGCACCTCGTCGACGGCCAGCAGCGCCCCGTGCCGGCTGGTGATCGCGCGGGCGGCGGCCAGATAGCCGTCCGGCGGCACCACCACACCGCCCTCCCCCATGATCGGTTCGAGGAACACCGCGGCGGTGTCCGAATCGACAGCGCCCGCAAGTGCTTCCGCGTCGCCGTAGGGCACGTGCGTGACGTAGCCGGGCAGCGGCTGGAACGGCGCCTGCTTGGCGGGCTGGCCGGTGAGCGCCAGCGACCCCATGGTGCGGCCGTGGAAGGCGCCTTGGGCGGCAACGATTTTGGTACGCCCGGTCAGCCGGGTGATCTTGAAGGCGACCTCGTTGGCCTCAGCGCCGGAGTTGCAGAAGAACACCCGCGCCGGGGTACCCAGATGCCCGACGAGCTTTTCGGCCAGATCGATGCCCGGTTCGGTGGCGTAGAGGTTGGAGACGTGCCCCAGGGTGTTGAGCTGGGTGGTGACCGCCGCGATGACGGCCGGGTGGCGGTGTCCCAGGATGTTGACCGCGATGCCGGCCAGCAGGTCCAGGTAGGTGTTGCCGTCGATGTCGGTGACCACCGCGCCGTCCCCGCTGACCAGCGCCAGCGGCGGGGTGCCGTAGTTGTTCATCATCACCGACTGCCAGCGCTCCAGCAGGCCGTGCTGTTGGGCCTCGGGCTGACCGGTCATGGCCTGATCCGTCATGGCGTGACCTTGGTGCCGGTGCCCTCGTCGGTGAACAGTTCCACCAGCACGCAGTGCTCCACCCGCCCGTCGATCACGTGGGCACTGGGCACGCCGGCGTTGACCGCCCGCAGGCAGGCTTCGATCTTGGGCACCATGCCCTCTTCGAGGGTCGGCAGGACGGCGGCCAGAGCAGTGGTGTCGATCTCGCTGACCAGCGAATCGCGGTCCGGCCAGCGGGTGTAGAGCCCTTCGACGTCGGTGAGCATCAGCAGCTTCTCCGCGCCCAGCGCCTCGGCCAGGGCCGCGGCGGCGGTGTCGGCGTTGATGTTGTAGACCACCCCGTCGGCGTCGGGGGCGATGGTCGAGACCACCGGAATACGGCCCGCCGCAATGAGATCGCGCACGGCGTCGGTGTTGACCTGCTCGACGTCGCCGACCAGGCCGATATCGGTGTCCACGCCGTCGACGGTGACACTGCGCCGCACCGCGGTGAACAACTGCGCATCCTCACCGGTGATTCCGACGGCATAGGGGCCGTGGGCGTTGATCAGGTTGACCAGCTCACGGCCGACCTGGCCGAACAGCACCATCCGGGCGACGTCGAGCACCTCCGGGGTGGTGACCCGGAAGCCGCCCTTAAACTCACCGGGGATGCCGAGCTTCTTCAGCATCGCGCTGATCTGCGGTCCGCCGCCGTGCACCACCACCGGGTGCACACCGCAGTTGCGCAGGAACACCATGTCGGCGGCGAACGCGGCCTTGAGGGTGTCGTCGGTCATGGCGTTGCCGCCGTACTTCACCACGACGATCTTGTCGTGCAGCGCTTTCAGCCAGGGCAGCGCCTCGGCCAGCACCGCCGCCTTGGCGTTCGTGGGGATGCTCATGAGCTGTACGCCGAGTTCTCTTCGACGTAGGCGTGCGAGAGGTCGGTGGTGCGGACGCATGCCGCACCGTCGCCGAGTTTGAGGTCGACGACGACGGCGACGTCGGGTCCGGACAGGTCGACGTCCCGCGCGCCGGGCGCACCGGCCCCATCGACGCAGACCGGGAAGCCGTTGAACGACACCGAGATCCGGGCCGGGTCGAGGGTGAAGGGCGACATGCCGACCGCCGCCAGCACCCGGCCCCAGTTGGGGTCGGAGCCGAACAGCGCGGTCTTGACCAGGCTGTCGCGGGCGATGATCCGGGCGGCGGTGACGGCGTCGTCCTCGGTGGGGGCTCCGGTGACGGTGATGGCCACCCGCTTGGTGACGCCTTCGGCGTCGGCCTGCAGTTGCGCGCACAGGTCGTCGCACACCTGCAGCACCGCGTCGTCGAGATGCTCCTGGGTGGGGCGGATCTCACTGGCACCGGAGGCCAGCAGCAGCACGGTGTCGTTGGTGGAGCAGCTGCCGTCGACGTCGAGGCGGTCGAAGGTCCGGGTGGTGGCGCGGCGCAACGCGGTTTCCAGCGCGGTCGCATCGGCGACGGCGTCGGTGGTGAGCACCACCAGCATGGTGGCCAGCGACGGCGCCAGCATGCCGGCGCCCTTGGCCATCCCGCCCAGCGTCCAGTTCTCGCCGGAGTCCAGCGAGTGGTGCAGCGCAACCTGTTTGGGCACTGTGTCGGTGGTCATGATGGCGTGCGCGGCATCGTCGCCGCCGCTCAGGCCGCCGGCCAGTTCGTGGACGATCTCGGTGATGCCGGCCAGCACCTTCTCCATCGGCAGCCGGTCCCCGATCAGGCCGGTGGAGCAGATGGCGACCTCGATGGGCCCGGTCTCGGTGCCCCAGTTGGACAGGGTCGCGGCGACGGCTTCGGCGGCACGGTGGGTGTCGCCGAAACCTTCGGGACCGGTGCAGGCGTTGGCACCGCCGGAGTTCAGCAGCACCGCCCGCAGCCGGCCGGTGGTGAGCACCTGGCTGGTCCACAGCACCGGGGCGGCTTTCACCTGGTTGCGGGTGAACACCCCGGCCGCGGCGTAGTCCGGCCCCTCGTTGAACACCAGTGCCAGATCGGGTTTTCCGGACGCCTTGATGCCCGCGGCGATGCCGGCGGCGCGGAAGCCGGCCGGAGCGGTGACACCTTGGTTGCGCAGCAGACGGATTCGGGGGGAGGCGTGGAGTTCCGTCACGGGGCCAGTCCCACCGTCGAAAGCCCCTGGACCTCCGGCCATCCCAGCGCCAGGTTCATCGACTGCACCGCAGCTCCCGCCGTTCCTTTGACCAGGTTGTCGATCGCGCACACCGCCACCAGCACGCCGGCGTCGGCGTCGACGGCCACCGCCAGCTGGGCGGCGTTGCTGCCGATCACCGACCCGGTCTGCGGCAGCCGGCCGTCGGGCAGCAGATACACGAAGGGCTCTGCGGCGTAGGCCTTTTCGTACGCCTCCCGAATCCGGGCCGGCGACGCCGACGTGCGGGCCGTGCAGGTCGCCAGGATGCCGCGGGCGGTCGGGATGAGCACCGGGGTGAACGACACCGTGACCGGCTTGTCGGTGACGGCCCGCAGGCCCTGGGCGATCTCGGGGGTGTGCCGGTGCACCCCGGCGATGTTGTAGGCCCGGGCCGACCCGATGACTTCAGAGGCCAGCAGGTCCACCTTGGCGGCCCGCCCGGCGCCGGAGGTGCCGCTGACGGCCACCACGGTGACGGCGGGTTCGACCAGGTCCGCCGCCACCGCGGGAAGCAGCGCCAGCAGGGCGGCGGTGGGATAGCAGCCGGGCACCGCGATGCGGGTGGCTCCGCGCAAGCGGTCCCGGCCGCCGGGAAGTTCGGGCAAACCGTAGGGCCAGCTGCCGGCGTGCTCTGAGCCGTAGAAACGCCGCCAGTCCGCGGCGTCGGTCAGCCGGAAGTCGGCGCCGCAGTCGATCACCACGGTATCCGGGCCGAGCTGCTCGGCGATCTCGGCGGAGTGACCGTGCGGCAGCGCCAGGAAGACCACGTCGTGCCCGGACAGCACCTCGACATCGGTGGGTTCGATGACCCGCTCGGCCAGCGGCAGCAGGTGCGGGTGATGCTCCCCCAGCATGCTGCCCGCACTGGCCGCCGCGGTCAGTGCGCCGATGGTCAGGCTGCCGTCGGCATAGCCGGGGTGACCGAGCAGCAACCGCAGGATTTCACCGCCCGCGTACCCGCTCGCGCCCGCGACCGCCGCCGTTGTCATGCAGCCATCCTGCATGATTATGCAGTCAGATGCAAATCGATTCGGGCTTACTCTTCAGTTCAGCCTGGAGGCGCGGCGTTTCCGCGCCGAAGCGTTCTAGACCGCTGTTCAAGAGAGTTCTCGACCTCTGTGCGCACGTCCGGTGCGGCCTCAAGGAGGTTAGCGGCACCTGGCCACTCGGCGATGGCCTTCGCCACCGTGTCCTCGGCGACGTCAGCCAAGTCAACATCGGCGTTCAGGCGCCGGGCAAGCTTGCCGAACGTAGCGAGACGCATATCCTCGAACCGCCGGGAGCCGCCGAAGGTCAGCCCCAGATCATGCTTATCGCCCCGCGGAACGTACAAACCCGTCGACACGATGTCATAGGCCGGCGAAATAGTGGGCTTGCGGCGGTCTCGGTAAATAAGAGACCAATTCTTCAAATGCGCATCCCCATTACCGATGAGTATGTTGAGCGTCAGCCGCCTCGTGAACTGAATTAGCGCGCTGGTGTCGACCCCGCGGAAGAAAAGATTGGCGACCGTTTCGAGGTTTCCTCGATACTTATTTTCGGGGTAAAATCCCCGGACTTGCGCTAGATCCTCGATATGGATTTTTTCACGCGACTCCCCCCGATCGAATCGGCGGACCGCGAAGGCAAAGTCTTCCGACTCCGGCCAAACACTCTCGGGAAGGCCGGTGACTTCGTCCCTGTGGACCAGCTTGATTTCAGGAACATCAACACCAATACGACTAGCCAAATGCATCATCGCATACTCATTCAATGGCACGCCACGATACATCTTGTCCGGAAGCTTTATGATCCAGTCGCCGCCGGCGCCGCTTGCGGGACAGGTAAACCGATCCGTTTCCTTGAGCATGGAAAACTTCAATCCCACTCCGGCTAACGAAAATTTCCAGCCAATTTGATCGCTCTCACTCGGAGGGGACGCGTGCACGGATCGCGTTAGCGGGATA
>NZ_JBIIOV010000013.1:0-32497 GCF_044342925.1 Mycobacterium sp.
CGGGCTCTGGGGCGACGGCGGAAACGGCGGAAACGGCGGCGCGCCCGGTCACGGTGGGAACGGCGCCGACGGAACGGTGGGCAGCGTCGAGGGCAGTGCCGGCGGCGCCGGGGGCATCGGGGGGGTCGGCGGTCAGGGCGGTACGGGGGCACAGCCGGGCGCACCTGGCGCGACCTGGATGGCCGTCGGCGCCGCAGGCTTGCCCGGCACGCCGTACGTGGTTGTCCCCCTAGTCGTGCCTGTGGAGGCGGCCGGCTCAGGATTGGCCGTCACCGCCCCGGTAGCGGTTCCGGCGCCACCGCCCGCGGTCAGCGCTCCCGCTCTCAGCGCTCCGGCTATCAGCGCTGCCCCTGCGGCTGCGACTCCGGCCCCGGCCCCTGCACCGGCCGCACCGCCTCCGGCTCCTGCGCCCAGCGCACCTGAGTTACCGCCGATCCAAGCCGCCGCGCCGGCAGCAGCCGCAGCGCCGCCCGCCGCTCCGGCTGCCGGACCGACGCGTCAGGAGCGTGGACGTACCAGTGCCGGCACCCCATTCCCCGTCACCGATGAGTCGGGCTACAAGCCGGATACGCCGGCCAATGTCCTTGGCACACTGGTGCTGTTGCTGATGGCAGCGATACCCACCGGTGCAGCGGCAGCGGGGAGTTCCGCCGCGAGCGCCAAGGCTAGAGCCTGAAGCTGGCCCTAAAGCCGCCCTTAAAGCCGGGGGACTTAAGCCGCGGCGACTAAGAGGCGGGCGCCTCTTCGTCGTCCTTGTGATTCATCTGCTCCCTGGTCGTCCTACGCATTTCACGCATCAGGGAGGCGTACACGACGACAACGGCCAGGCCAAGAATAATCTCGCACCAGAAGAACGCGAAGAAGTCGAACAGAACTCCCAACGGCGGCACGCCCGGAACGAAACTGCGCATCGCCGGAAATGCGAATAACAGCACCAGGATCAACGGGATCATGAATCGCACGCTCTCCGAGGCTCCGCCCCGGAGCAACCAGTAGACGGTCATGACGACAAAGGTGGTCAGCGTCAGCATCAGCGCCGAGGTGAAGAACGCGAAAAACAGTGTCGTGGGCGCGCGGGAGACGCGCAGCGTCAGGTCGCGGATAGCGCCGTCGGCCGACAGCGACTCCGAGGTGATCCCGACGATATAGCCCGGAGTCGACGCGTCCACCGACAACGACGTGGGGATGGGAGAACCGTCGGCGTTGCGGACTTCCAGCCGGAGATTCGAGTCGTAACGGTCCAACGGATACATCGCGATCCGGCCCGAGCGAAGTGGCATCCGCACGTCGGCCGGCAGAATGATCTCCGATGCTTTGTACTCGTCGTGGACGACGTCGGCGCCGCCGATCACGACGACCTCGATCGGCCGACTCAGGACGTTCCCGTCCTGCGACAACCCGCCGACCGGCTGAAAGGCGAGCCTCAACCGGACTACTTTGTCCGCCGGCGCCACATCCACCACATTCGCCGTGACGCGAACGCCGTCGGCTAAATTCGGGTCCCCGACCACCAGAGACGACTGCTTGGTCTTCAAAAACGAGGACAGGATGAAGAAAACGAAGCCGGCGATGACTATCAGCGCGACGCCAGCGACAAATAGCCATTTCCAATTGCGCCGTCGCGGCGCTCTCGTGTGCGATGCGACAGACTCGACGGGCTCACTGACCCTGGTGACCATAATGGATCAGGTTAGTCTAAGAGCGGCATCCGCTAAGTCCGGTTTGCCCGGTTAAGCGACACCCTTGAGCATCAAATTCCAGTACATGAACGGCAAGCCGTATTTCTTCAAGTACCAGTAGGGCCGGTGCGGCTTTGTCGGGTCCAGACCGGGGAACGACGGTTTGAGGTTGAAGTCGTAGTCGAACTCGGCGAGCAGCATGTCGTGGGTCGACGTGACGATCGGGCAGGAGGCGTAGCCGTCGTAGGACGCGGTGAGCGGCCGACCCTTGAAATGGGAGTCGATGTTCTCCACGACGACGGGGGCCTGCTTGCGGATCGCGGCACCAGTCTTGGAGTTCGGTGTCGAGCCGGCATCCCCGAGTGCGAACACGTTCGGATAGCGGACGTGCTGCATGGTGAACTTGTCGACCTCCACGTACCCGGTCGGCTCACCGGTGGACAGTCGGCTGGTCTTGATCCAGTCCGGCGCCGACTGCCGCGGGACGGCGTGCAGCATGTCGTACGACAGCGTGGTGTCGGTGCCGCCCTCCCCGACGGCGCTGACCGTCACCTTCCGCGCGTCGCCGTCGATCGCGGTGATCTCCGAGGAGGTGTGCAGGTGGATCCCGTAGTCGGCGATCACCTTGTCCAGATTGTCGGCGATCGCCGGGATCCCGAACGCACGCGGCGTCGGCAGCACCAGATGCACGTCGATGTTCTTCAGCACACCCTGTTTACGCCAGTAGTCGCTGGCCAGGTAGGCGATCTTCTGCGGCGCACCGGCGCACTTCATCGGACCGGACGGCATCATGAACACCGCTGAGCCGGAACGGGTTCCGCGGATGAAGTCCCACGTCCGCGGCGCCAGGTCGTACTGGTAATTCGTCGAGACGCCGTTGCGGCCCAGCGCCGCCTCCAAGCCCTCGGTCTTGTTCCAGTCCAGCTGGATACCCGGGCACACCACCAGCACGTCGTAGACGTAAGTCGAGCCGTCCTCGCACGTGACCGTGTTGGCTTCCGGATCGACCTCACTGGCGGCCTTGCGGATCCAGGTGGCGCCCTTGGGCATCACCGACGCCTCCGGCCGTTCGGTGGAGGCGACGTCGGCCTGGCCGCCGCCTACCAGCGTCCACATCGGCTGGTAATAGTGCTTGTCGGACGGCTCGACCACGGCGACGTCGGTGTAGCCCTTGCGCAGCAGGCGCGCAGCCACCGTGATGCCGGCGCTGCCCCCGCCGATGATGAGGACTGTGTGCTTTCCGGCGGTCTTTCCGGTGGTCTTTCCAGTTGCGCTTCCGGCTGTGCTCATGATGTGTTCCTCTGATGGTCAGGCGTTCTGGGTTGCTTCCTCCCAGGCGTTGTATCCACCCAGGACGTCGCTGACGTCGCCGAACCCTTGCTGGCGCAACAGGCTCGCCGCGACCGACGACCGATAGCCTCCGGCACAGTAGACCACGGTCGGCTTGCTCGGGTCCAACTCAGCGATCCGGTCCGGCAGCTGGCCGACGGGGATGTTGACCGCGTTCGCGATCATCCCCGCTTCGGCCTCACCGGGGTTGCGGACGTCGACGAGCTGCAGTTCCGGCACGTCGGCGATCCGCGCGTTGAGCGCGGGCGCGGTCAGCCTGGACGCGATCTGCACGTCATCGCGGTGATCGAACATCACCTCGTAGGGGTCCGTGAGGTAGCCGATGACCCGGTCGAACCCGATGCGCGCCAGACGGTTCTTGCCCTCCAACTCCCGGCCCGGCTCGTCCATCAGGATGATGTCGACATCGGGCTTTATCACCGATCCGGCGAACTCCGCGTAGCGGCCCTCCAGACCGATGTTGACCGCGCCACGCAGATGCCCCTGGGCGAACTCCTCGGGCGTGCGGCCGTCGACCAGGATCGCACCGGCCTTCTCGGCGGCACGGACCTGCTGGTAGCTCATCGGGGTCGGCATCTTGGTCTCGTCGAGCAGTTCACGGTCCTTGCGGTTGAGGATCGCGTCGTAGACGAAATAGCCCGGCGCCGGCGGCTGACCTTCGGTGACCAGCTTCATGAAGACATCCTTGGTGGAGGCGCGCAGTGCGTAGTTGGTCTTGCGCTGCTCCCCCATCGTCGACCACAGGTCAGTGGAGAGGTTCTTGCCGCAGGCCGACCCGGCGCCGTGCGCCGGGTACACCCGGGTGGCATCCGGCAGGGGCATGAGCTTGTTGTGCAACGAGTCGTACAGCTTGTCGGCCAGCTCGTCGCGGGTGAACCCGATCGAGGCCAGCAGATCCGGGCGGCCGACGTCGCCGATGAACAAGGTGTCACCGGTGAGGACCCCATACGGGACGGTGTCGTCCTTGTGTTCGTAGATGACGATGCTCATCGACTCCGGTGTGTGGCCGGGGGTGTGCAGGAACTGCAGCTGGACATCGCCCAGCGAATAGCGCTCGCCGTCGTCGACTCCCACGTAGTCGAACTCCGGCTGGGCCACCGAGGAGTAGACGATCTTCGCGCCGGTGGCCTTGGCCAGCTCCAGGTGCCCGGACAGGAAGTCGGCGTGGAAGTGGGTCTCGATGACCAGGTCGATCGTCATGCCGAGTTCCTTGGCGTCGGCGATGTATTCGCTGACGTCGCGCTGTGGGTCGACGACGACGGCGCGGCCGGTGGTCTCGTCGCCGATGAGGTAGGACGCGTGGGACAGGCAATCGAGGTAGTACTGGTTGAACTTCATGATGGCTCCTATTTCTAGTTGGCGTCGGCTACGGTTCGTTCGGCTCACGCGAGGGTGAGGAAGAGTTTTTCCAGTTCGGCTTCGGTGAGCGGTTCTCCGTCACCGGCAGTTCCTGCGGCGCATTCCCGCAGGCCGCACGCCACCAGTTTGAATCCCGCCCGGTCCAGCGCCTTCGATACCGCAGCCAGCTGGATCACGACATCTTTGCATTCGCGGCCCTGCTCGACCATGGCGATGACACCGGCGAGTTGGCCCTGGGCACGGCGCAGCCGGTGCAGAATCTCGGCAACGTTGCGCTCGTCTGCCAACATTGGATTGCCTCCTCTGTGATACCTCTGGGGGTATCCCGGGTGAGGACAACGTTACATACCCCCACGGGTATGCACAAGAGGTACGGGATCCGTCGGAAGATCGGTGACTGCGCACAGACACTGCGATCGCCGCGGAAATCACGGCCTGAGCGCAGCGTCGATGGTCCGTTACAGCCACCAGCGTTCGAGTACCCGGGCCAGTCCGTCGTCGCTGTTCGGCGCGGTCACCTCGTTGGCCGCGGCCATGGCCTCCGGGTGGGCATTGCCCATCGCGACGCCATGACCGGCCCAGCGCAGCATCGGCACGTCGTTGGGCATGTCACCGAAGGCCACCACGTCCTCGGCGCTGATGCCCAGCGGTCGTGCCACCTCCTCCACACCGACGGCCTTGCTGATCCCGATCGAGCTGATCTCCACCAGACCTTTGTTGGTCGAGTAGGTGACATCGGCCAGCATGCCGATGTGGCGATTCAGTGCCGCAGCGATGTCGGCGCTGGGCATGCCGGGCTTGCGGACGAGTAACTTCACCGCGGGTGCGCTGAGCAGGTCTTCGTAGGACACCTCGGTGTTGTCCGGATTCAGCCAGGCGTGCTCGTAGCCGGGCGCGCTGACGAACTGCGGGGTCGCGGTGTCGTGCGCGCTGCGGCCGATCCGTTCGACCGCCAGCCCGGCACCGGGAATCACCCGGGTCGCGATCTCGGCCAGTTCGGTCAACGTGTCGACGGCCAGCGTGCGCGCGGAGACCACCCGGTCGGTCGCGGAGTCGTAGAGCACCGCGCCATTGGCGCAGACGGCCATCGGGGCGAACCCGAGCGCCTCGACCACCGGCGGAATCCATCGGGGCGGACGTCCCGTGGCCAACACGAAGTGCGCGCCCGCGGCCACCGCGGCGGTCACCGCGTCGCGGGTTCGTGGACTCAGCTTCTCTTCGGCGTTCAGCAACGTGCCGTCGACGTCGCTGGCAATCAGTGCGGGCAGCATCAGGTGGGCTCCGTGGCACGGCGTGAGCGCTCGGCTCGTTCGGCAGAGCGGTCGACCGGGATGCGGTCCGTGTGCTTGATGATCCAGTCGACAGCGCCATGCTCCAGCGCCTCGGCCTTGAGCATGTAGCGGATGCGACGGCGCCGCTGCCGACTGGCCAGCCCCGCGGCCAGGTAGTCGATGTAGCTGATGTGGTTCATCGCGTCGACGGCGCCGCCCACGGCGGGAATGTTCTCCAGCCCAAGGTAGGTGATCTTGGTACCGAGCAGGCGGACGGCAGCCGCCGCCGCGATCTCGATACCGCGGTAGACGGGTTCCATCTAGCCCGCCCCACCACCCAACTGACGTTTGGCGGCCCGGGCGGCCATCTCGGCGCTTTCCAGTTCGGCGGCTTGCGGCAGCGTCGGTGCGCCACCACCCAGCCGATGCGGCACCCAGAACTCTCCGGGCGGATAGGGGCCGTAGGAGTCCTGGACCTGTTCGAGCAGTTCCTGCATGCGGGCGCGCAGCAGTGCGGTGAGTTCGATGGGCGGCAGGGTCGGCGGGATGGGCTCGCCCACCGCGACCGTGATCGGCACCTTGGGCCGCCACATCTTCTTCGGGTGGTCTTTGGTCCAGATGCGCTGGGCGCCCCAGACGATGTGCGGGATGATCGGCACGTCGGCCGCGATCGCCATCCGGGCCGCGCCGGTCTTGAACTCCTTGAGCTCGAAGCTGCGGCTGATCGTGGCCTCGGGGTAGACGGCGACCAGTTCGCCGGCCTTGAGTTCGCGCACCGCGGCATCGAACGCCACCGCACCGTTGGACCGGTCGACCGCGATATGGCCCATGGCACGCATGAGGGGCCCGACGTACTTGTGCTCGACCACCTCCTTCTTAGCCATGTAGCGCACCATCCGGCGCGGACGCATCCGGTAGAAGGGCAGGCCGGAAAAGGTGAAGTCGAGATACCCGGTGTGGTTGATCGCCAGCACCGCCCCGCCGGTGGCCGGCAGATGCTCCGTGCTGCCGGTGACGGTGATGTCGAGGCCCTGGATACGCCACAGCGCCCGCACTCCGGCGATGACAGTCATGTACACAGGCTCCACGTGGCCAGCCTACTGCGGCCGCTAAGCTCAGGGGCGGCATGCGTCCACATCGGGAAGGGGATCCGTGCAGGTCACCAGCATCGGTCACGCGGGATTTCGGATCGACACAGCAGCGGGAAGTGTGTTGTGCGACCCCTGGGTCAACCCGGCCTACTTCGCGTCCTGGTTCGTCTTCCCCGACAACAGCGGGCTGGACTGGGACGCACTCGGGGACTGCGACTACCTCTACGTGTCGCATCTGCACAAGGACCACTTCGACCCGAAGCTGCTGACCGATCACGTCAGCAAGGACGCGGTGGTGCTGCTGCCGGACTATCCGGTGCTCGACCTCAAACGCGAGCTGGAAAGTCTGGGCTTCCACCGGTTCTTCGAGACCGAGGATTCCGTCAAGCATCGGCTGAGCGGGCCCAAGGGCGACCTCGACGTGATGATCGTCGCGCTGCGCGCCCCGGCAGACGGCCCGATCGGCGACTCCGGGATCATCATCTCCGACGGCACCACCACGGTGTTCAACATGAACGACTCCCGTCCGCTGGGGGTGGACATGCTGGCGGAGTTCGGTCAGATCGACGTCCACATGCCGCAGTACTCCGGGGCGATCTGGTACCCGATGGTCTACGACATGCCCGAGCGCGCCAAGGAGGCGTTCGCCACCCAGAAGCGCCAGCGCGGGATGGACCGCTGCCGCCAGTACATCGCCGACGTCGGCGCGACGTGGGTGATCCCGTCGGCCGGTCCGCCGTGCTTCCTGGATGCGGAGTTGCGCTTCCTCAACGACGACCACGGCGATCCGGGGAACATCTTCCCCGACCAGATGGTGTTCCTGGATCAGATGCGCCAGCACGGCCACAACGGCGGGCTGCTGATGATCCCGGGCTCGAAGGCCGATTTCCGCGGCTCACAGCTGCTTTCGCTCACTCACCCGCTGCCCGACGACGAGGTGGAGGCCATCTTCACCACCGGCAAGGCGGACTACATCGCCGCGTACGCCGAGCGGATGGCGCCGGTGCTGGCTGCCGAGAGGGCCGCCTGGGCGCCTGCGGCCGGGGAACCGCTACTGGAGCCGTTGCGCGCCAAGTTCGAACCGATCATGCTGCAGAGCGACCAGATCTGCGACGGCATCGGCTACCCCGTCGAACTCAAGATGGGGCCGGAGACCGTCGCACTGGACTTCCCGAAACGCACGGTGCGCGAACCCATTCCGGATGAGAAGTTCCGCTACGGCTTCGAGATCGCACCCGAACTGGTCCGCACGGTGCTGCGCGACGACGAGCCGGACTGGGTCAACACCATCTTCCTGTCCACCCGGTTCAAAGCCTGGCGGGTGGGCGGTTACAACGAGTACCTGTACACCTTCTTCAAGTGCCTCACCGACGAGCGGATCGCCTACGCCGACGGCTGGTTCGCCGAAGCGCACGATGACACCTCGACGGTGACCCTGGACGGGTGGGAGGTGCAGCGCCGCTGTCCGCACCTGAAGGCCGATCTGTCGAAGTTCGGTGTGGTGGAAGGCAACACGCTGACCTGCAACCTGCACGGCTGGGCGTGGGACTTGCGCAGCGGCAAGTGCCTGACCACCAAAGGCCACCCGCTGCGCTGTTCGAAACTGTGACCCGTCCGCCGCGGCAGTACTACGACGACGGCCTGGTCCAGCTGGACCGGCACGCGTTGACGCTACGGCGCTACCACTTCCCTTCCGGCACCGCCAAAGTCATTCCGCTTCGGGCGATCACGGGCTACCGGGCCGAGTCGCTCGGGTTGCTGATGCAGCGGTTCCGGATCTGGGGCAGTTCGGATCTGCGCCGATGGCTTCAGCTCGACGTGCGCCGCCCGCTGAAGTCGGTGCTGGTCACCCTCGACGTGCCGGGAACCTGGCCGGCCCCGTCGTTCACACCGGAGGACCCGGAGCGGTTTCTGGCGATGCTGGACGAAGTGCTCAGTAACCGAGCCATTCGGGATCGCTCGCCCCGCGAGGGCTGACGGTGGGATGCCCGGGCACACCCCAGCGGCCAGGGGTCTTGGAGTAGGTGATGCCGGGTTCGAGGTGGTGCTGCTTGCCGTATGCGCCGGCGAAGTCGATGCCGCCGCCTAAAATCGGCTTGTGATCGGGCTTTTCGATCATCTCCTTGACGTAGCCGGGATCGAATAGGCCCAGCTGTGAGTACCACATGGAGAACCGGGTCAGTGAGCAGCGGACGTGATAGCTGCCGCCGTGTTCAGCGCGCATGATGAGCGCGGCGACGACTCCCATGGCGGTGAGGTAGCCGGCGAGATAGTCGTTGAGGATCACCGTGGGCGGCAACAGTGGATGGTCTTCGGTGCCCTCCAGCACGGCGTAGCCCGACGTGCAGTTGGCGTCCATGTCGAACCCACCGCGGCCCTGCCACGGGCCGTCCCAGCCGAACGCGCGAAGCGACGTGTAGATGATCCCCGGTCGCACCTCGGCGATCTGCTCCGCGGACAGTCCCAGATCGGCGATCTTGCGGCCGCGGAAGTTCTCCACCACCACGTCGGCGCCTTTGAGAACCTCAAGGGCCTTGGCCTTGTAGGCGGCCTGGGTGAGGTCCATCCAGGTCGACCGGAATCCGAGGTGGGTGTCCTGCAACAACGCGTCGTACTCGTATTCCGGTCGTGCCATGTGCAGCACTTCGGCGCCCTGCTCGGCCAAGGTCCGCCCGCTATTCGGGCCCGCGATGACGTGGGTGAAGGCGGCGACCTTGATGCCGGACAGCGGCCGTGACTGGTCGACCAGCGGCGGCAGTTCGGGCTCGCTGTCACCGATCTTGACGATCTCGATCATCGGCGTCTGGGCCAGAATCGCGCCCTGCGGATGGGCGTACCACTCTTCGGGAGTGCGAACCATCGAGCCGATCATGCCGCGTTCGGCCGCGGCGTTCTCCAGGTCCAGCGCGTTCCACTGCGCGATGGCGGCCGCCATCGAATCCTTGTTCAGATCCGCCTTGAGCAGTTCCATCCACTGCGGGACCGCGAGCGGGTACGCCGCGGTCGGCAGATACCAGCGACCGTCCTTGGTGGGAAACATGCTGAACCCCAACGGATTCACTGTGGGATCGACGAAGTAGGGCTGATACGGGTAGCCACCGGCGGTCGGCGTGAACATCGCCAGCGGATTGATGTGCACGACGGCACGCCGGAGATCGACGGACAGATCCTGCGCCGGGCCGCCGCGCATCCGGTAGAAGATCTGGGTGGCCGCCGCCGGACCCATCATTCCCATCGCCATGATGGCCCCGAGTCGGTGATTACTGGGCAGGATCGGGTCCTGACCGGTGAAGACGATCTGACCGCCGGTGTCGGCGGGGTCCAAGTTCACCCCGCCCAGAAGATCCTTGAAGTCTGCGTTGATATCGGTGTTGTCGGTGACCCGCCTCGCCTGCCACTTCTCGGTCATGGCCGAAGAATCCCATAGCCGCGCAGCCGAAAACCGGCGATCCGCACTATTGGCGCGCAAGGGATGCCGGGAACGCTCAGGGCTCCCAGACCAGTTGCCGCAACTCGGAGAACTCCTCGCCGGCGGTGTCGTACACCCGCACGATGCCCTCGTCGCCGGGCTTGAGGAACGTGCTCTCGCCGTAGGCGGTGTAGCGGGTGGCGCCGATGCCGATCAGGACGTGGCGCGGGTGTCCGCTGGCCACCATCAGCGCGCCGACGTCCTCCAACGGCGTTTCCGGGGAACCCTTCTGGTTGGCCAGCCGCTCGACGATCCAGTCCAGCAGCACCTCGCCGTAGTAGGAGTAGCCCAGCAGTGGGCTGTCCACCCCGTACTCGTGGTGCACACCGTCGGCGGTGCGCAGGTGGCACAGCAGCCGCAAGGTGGCGGTGGGACCGTCCGGGGTGAGGTCGTGGGCCTCGAAGAACTGCGCCGCAACGCCTTTCGACGCCGGCCCCCAGTTCTTCTTGTAGCTGATCTTGGGCGCCCCGGGCCGGCGGATGGAGCAGTCGTTGAACGCACCCAGTGCGAACGGCCGCAGGGTGCCAACGGTGTCGCCGCTCCACACCACCTCGCAGGCCAACCCCACTTCGGGTTCGATCTGCAGGTTCAAGGGGCCGCCGTCCTCGGTCACCGCCGGAACGATCAGCGCGTCGTGGGACAGCGGGAACTCGCCGAGAAACCCGTCGTTGCCCGGCGCGTACCACGGGAAGATGCCCTTGGGGGCGTTGCCGACACTTTCGACGTTGGTGAAATCGACTGCCTCCCCGGCTTGTTCGAGGTGCCCAGCGAAATTGCCGGCCACTCCGAAGCCGAACCACTCCCGCAGGTCGTCGAGTTCCATGTCGATCACGGCGTCAGTATCTCTGTCCCTACGAACGGAACCAGCGCCGCGGGCACCCGCACGCCTCCGTCGGGCTGCTGATGGTTCTCCAGAATCGCGACCAGCCAGCGGGTGGTGGCCAGCGTGCCGTTGAGCGTCGCGGCGATCTGCGGTTTGCCGTTCTCGTCGCGGTAGCGGGTGGCCAGCCGGCGGGCCTGGAAGGTGGTGCAGTTCGACGTCGAGGTCAGTTCCCGGTAAGCCTGCTGGGTGGGCACCCATGCCTCGCAGTCGAACTTGCGGGCCGCCGAGGAACCGAGATCGCCGGCGGCGACGTCGATTACCCGGTAGGGCACCTCGATCAGCTCCAGCATCTGGCGCTGCCAGCCCAGCAGCCGCTGATGCTCGGCCTCGGCGTCGTCGGGACGGCAGTAGACGAAGGCTTCGACCTTGTCGAACTGGTGCACCCGGATGATGCCGCGGGTGTCCTTGCCGTAGCTGCCCGCCTCGCGCCGGAAGCACGACGACCATCCCGCATAGCGTTTCGGCCCGTCGGACAGGTCGAGGATCTCGTCGGAGTGATAGCCGGCCAGCGGCACTTCGGAGGTGCCGACGAGATAGAGGTCGTCGGCTTCGAGGTGGTAGATCTCGTCGGCGTGCGCACCGAGGAATCCGGTGCCGGCCATCACTTCCGGGCGCACCAGCACGGGCGGGATCATCAGGGTGAAACCGTTGTCGCATGCCAGTCGCACGGCCAGCTGCAGCAGGCCGAGCTGCAGCAGCGCGCCGCGGCCGGTGAGGAAGTAGAACCGCGACCCCGACACTTTGGCGCCGCGCTCCATGTCGAGCAGCCCCAGCGACTCACCCAGTTCCAAGTGGTCCCGGGGACTGTCGATGGCGCGGGGTTCGCCGACGGTGTCGAGCACGACGTAGTCGTCTTCGCCGCCCGACGGCACCCCGTCGATCACCACGTTCTGGATCGCCAGGTGGGCCGCGGCGAACGTCGCCTCGGCGTCGGCCTGCGTCGCCTCGGCGTCCTTGACGCCGGCCGCGAGCTGCTTGGCCCGGTCCAGCAGCGCCGGCCGGTCTTCTGGCGCCGCCGAACCGACGCTCTTGCTGGCCGCCTTCTGTTCGGCCCGCAGCGAATCGGCGGCCGAGATCGCCGAGCGGCGGGCGACGTCGGCCTGCAGAAGGACGTCGACCAACGCCGGGTCCTCACCGCGGGCGAGTTGTGACCGGCGGACCGCGTCGGGGTCCTCGCGCAGCAGTTTCAGGTCGATCACGATCTGCACCCTACTTTCGCCCCTGACCGGCGGCTGCGCGGGGCGGTACGGGGCTGGTACAGCACAACCGGGTAACAGTCGGTGAGCGGCACTTGCCACGTCGCTCGCCGGGCCTGCCACAATGGACCGCGATGTTGCAGTTATCCGATGCCCCGGAGACCGACGACGCCGACGACGAGTCGGCGGGACGGCGCCGCCGGTTGGGCGGCCAGCCGTCCTCGACGCGTCGCGCGCTGCTGCTCACCGCGCTCGGCGGCCTGCTGATCGCCGGGACGGTCATTGCCCTGCCGATCCGCGACAAGGGTCCGCTGAGCACCGTCGTTCCGGCCGAGCAGCTGGGCACGGCGGTGAACCCGACCTTCGCCGAGGCCAAGACCGGCTACTGCCTGAACTGGCCGGACAACGCGCTGGACGCCGCGGCGATCGTCGACTGCAAGGACGACCACCGCTTCGAGGTTTCCGCCGCCGTCGACACCCGGGCCTACCCCGGCGCGGAATTCGGGCCGGACGCCGAGCCGCCCTCGCCGGCGCGCATCCAGCAGCTCACGCTGGAGCAGTGCGAGCCCGCCACCCGGCGTTACCTGGGCCCGCGGTACGACCCCAACAGCCGGTTCAGCATCAGTCTGCTCTGGGCGGGCGACAATGCCTGGAAGCAATCCGGCGAACGGCGCCTGCTGTGCGGCCTGCAGCTCAAGGGCCCCGGCAACCAGCAGGTCCCGTTCAAGGGCCGGGTCGCCGAGCAGGATCAGTCCAAAATCTGGCCGGTGGGCACCTGCCTGGGTATCGACCCGCCGACCAACCAGCCCAACGACGCTCCCGTCGACTGCTCCGCGCCGCACGCCATGGAGTTCGTCGGCACCGTCAACCTCGCCGAGAAATTCCCGGAGGGCCTGCCCATCGACGCCGACCAGGACGCGTTCATCAAGGAGGTGTGCACCGCGATGACCGACGCCTATCTGGCCCCCGGCAAGCTGCGCGACACCACCCTGACGCTGATCTACAGCACCGTGTCGCTGCCGAGTTGGAGTGCGGGCAGCCGGCAGGTGTCGTGCAGCATCGGCGCCACCCTGGGCAACGGCGGCTGGGCCACGCTGATCAACAGCGCCAAGGGCCCGCTACTGATCAACGGCCAGCCTCCGGTTCCACCACCGGCCATCCCGGAGGAGCGGCTCAACCTGCCGCTGCCGATGCCCGGTGGCAACCAGCCCGGCTAGTGCCCGTCCAGATGGACCCGGAGCGCTTCGAGGACCTGGTCTCCGAGGCGCTGGACCTGATCCCCCCTGATCTGGCCGCCGCCGTCGACAACGTGGTGGTGCTGGTGGCCGATCGGCATCCCGACGACCCGGATCTGCTCGGTCTGTACGAGGGCATCGCGCTGACCGAGCGTGACTCCACCTACGCCGGGGCGCTGCCCGACACCGTGACGATCTTCCGGGAGAGCCTGCTGGAGATCTGTGAGAGCGAGGACGAGGTGGTCGAGGAGGTCGCCATCACTGTCATCCACGAACTCGCGCACCACTTCGGCATCGACGACCAGCGATTGCACGAATTGGGCTGGGACTGAATTCCGGTTCGAAAAGCAGCCGCAGTTCGGGTCGCCGGCCCCGGCGCGGCACCTGCGGAACCGTCGGAGGGTGGTGCTAAGAACGAGTGATGGGGAACGAGTGCCGCGAATGCCTGGCCGGGCGGCCGCATTGCCACGGGACGCTGATCCACCACTGGGGTCACGGAACGCACTGCACCGAGCCGGGATGCCGCCACCCGGAGATCCTGCTGCATGCACTGACCATCGACTGCGAGGCGGTCGGCTGCGAGTGCGGGGAACGAGGCGAACACCGGTTGGCCATCTGAGCGTTCAGCCCATCGGGTCGGCGGCCTGCAGCGCCTCTGCGACAGGATGCACGTCGGGCTCGGGGTAGAACGGCGGCGACTGTGAACCCCACCGCACGCAACTCCACCGGCCGTCGGTGATCGGGGAGAGCGCCACCGCTTCGATGTTGGCCAGATGGTGCTCCAGAACGAAGCTGCTCTCGACTCCGGCCAGGGTGGCGGCGGCCAGTCTGATCGCGGCGCCGTGGCTGACCACGATGATGTCGGAATGCCAGTCCCGGTCGTCGAGGTAGCGCAGCCGCAGATCGGTGATCACCGGCAGGTAGCGGTCCAGCACCTCGCGCCCGCTCTCCCCGCCGGGCATGGCGGCGTCGAGATCTCCCTCATGCCAGCGCTGGTAGACGGTGTTGAATTCGGCGATCGCCTCGTCGTCGCTGCGGTTCTCCAGATCGCCGGCCTGCACCTCATGAATGTCGTCCACTTCCCTTGGCCGCGAGATGGTTTCACTGAGCTCGCCGGCGATCGCCGCGGCGGTCTGCCCGGCGCGCCGGGCCACGGAGTGCAGCAGCAGGCCGGGCGGACGTTTCAGGCCGCGAGCGAAGTCCTGGGCCTGGCGCACGCCGAGTTCGGTGAGGTCGGCGCCGGGCGGCCTGGTGTCGAGGCGACGTTCGACGTTGCCGTGCGACTGGCCGTGCCGGACCAGGATCAGCCGGCCGCTCACGACTCGCCCCGGCGCAGTCTCGCCAGCCACTGCTCGGCCTCGTCGAGCAACGGCGGCACCGCACCCGCGGCCGCACCGGTCGGCCAGGAGCCCAGGTAGCGAACGTCGTCGCAGCGCCGGTGCAACGCCATCAGCGCCTCCGCCACCGCGCGGTCGTCGATGTGCCCGACGTAGTCCAGGAAGAACATGTAGGTGCCGAGTTCTGTTCGGGTGGGCCGGGATTCGATACGGGTGAGATCGATGCCACGAATACCGAACTCGCTCAACGCGGCCACCAGGGCACCGGGGGTGTTGCCGACCCGCAGCACCACCGAGGTGCGATCGGCGCCGGTGCGCGGCGGCGGCGGCCCGGGGCAGCCCACCAGGACGAAACGGGTTCGGGCGTTGGGTTCGTCGACCACCCCGTCGGCCAGGGTGGCCAGGCCGTAGTGCTGCGCCGCCAGGGCGGTGCTCACCCCGGCGTCGGCGCGGCCGTCGGCGACATCGCGGGCGGCGGCGGCGTTGGAGTTCGCCGGCACCACCTCGGCGCCGGGAAGGTTCTCCGACAGCCAGCGCCGCACCTGGGCGGCCGCGACCGGGAACGCGGCCACCGTGCGCACCGCACCGGCCTGGACGCCGGGCCGGGCGACGATGCTGAACGCCACATCCAAAGTGAGTTCGGCGTAGATCTGCAGCGGCGAGCCCGCGGCCAGGCTGTCCAGAGTCGGCAGCACACTGCCCTCGATCGAGTTCTCGATCGGCACGCATGCGAAGTCGGCGGCACCGGTCCGGACGGCTTCCAGGGCGGCCGGGGTGCTCTCGGCGGGCAGCGGTTCGGCGGCCCCGCCGGGAACCATGCCGCCCGAAGCCATCCGCCGCAGCGCGGCCTCGGTGAACGTCCCCTCGGGTCCGAGGTAGGCGACACGGGCCGGAAGACGGGCCGGAACGGAAACCACGGCCCAACCCTATCGGGTCGGGACCGGGTATCCGGGCCGCTACCGTGGCGGAGTGAACGTCAGCCGCGACGAGTCGCCCCAGGCCGGCCACCCCGGCGCGGACCTCGACGTCCGCGGCACCCGCATCGAGATCGGGGTCATGCTCGCGGTGACCTTCGGGGTCAGCGCGCTCGTCGCGATCCTGCAACTGGCCGACGCGGTGCTGTCCGGACTGGCCGGTCAACGGGTGCGACTCAACCCCGATCAGTCGCGCTACGACCTGATCAACCTGGGGCTGAATCTGGTATCGGTCGGGCAGCTGGTGGCGTGGGGCGGGCTGGCACTGTATCTGTTGTGGCGCAGCGGGATTGGGCCGGCAGCCGTCGGCCTGGGCCGGATCCGCTGGCGTGGCGACGGCCTGCGCGGGCTGGGCCTGGCGGCGCTGATCGGAATTCCCGGCCTGCTGCTGTACCTGGCGGCCCGGCACCTGGGCCTCAACGCCGAAGTAGAACCGTCGGGGCTGCACAACTCGTGGTGGCGGATTCCGGTGCTGATCATGGCAGCCTTCGCCAACGGATTCGCCGAGGAGGTGGTGGTGGTGGGCTACCTCATCACCCGGCTTCGCCAGGTGGGCCTGAGCCAGAACGCCGCGGTGGTGGCCTCCAGCCTGCTGCGCGGGCTCTATCACCTCTATCAGGGCGTCGGCGCCGGAGTCGGCAACGTGGTGATGGGACTGGTGTTCGGGTACGCCTGGTGTCGCACCGGACGGTTGTGGGCGCTGGTGATCGCGCACGGGATCATCAACACCGTCGCCTACGTCGGATACGTCGTGCTGTCCGGGCACCTGGCATGGCTGCGCTGATCCGGTGCGACGAGCGCTTAGGTTGACCGTGTGAACGAGCACCGGCCGCTGGCCGAGGATCCGCCCACCGAGCGGATTCCCCGGGTGCGGCCGCCTGGGCCGCCCGGGCCGCCTGTGCCACCGCCCGGGCCGCCGCCCGAGCCGCCGCAGTTCATCCGCCGGCCTCCTGGATACCGGCCCCCGCCGCCCCCTCGCGCCGCACCACCGCCCGGATTCCCGCCGCCACGGCCGCCGGCTGGTCCACCCGAACCACTGCGCCGGCCATCGCCGCCGCAGACGTTTCCGGTTCAGCCCCCGCCGCGACGCGAAGTCCCGCCGCCGGCCGCGCCGAGGCGCCGCCGGCCCGATCCGGCGCCCACCCGGGTCGGACTGCCGGCGCCCGCACCGCGCACCCCCGCTCCACCGAAGCCGGCCCCCGCACCGCAGCAGGCCGCAAAGACCAAGCGGACCAGGACCCGCAGCACCGCGCCGCGCGCGAAGCGTGGTCTGTTCACCCGTTTGGTCGCCGGCGTGACGGCCGCCGTTCTGGTGGCGGTGGCCGCCACCCTGGGCATCTCGATCTGGGTCGAGACCTCGCTGCGCCGCGTCGCGGTGTCCAACGACTACGACGGCAGGCCGGCCGCGGGTGCCGGGACCAACTGGCTGCTCGTCGGGTCCGACAGCCGCACCGGCCTGACCGAACAGCAGCAAGCCGAACTGGCCACCGGCGGCGAGGTGGGTAACGGTCGCACCGACACCATCCTGCTGGTGCACATTCCCGGGCTGCTGTCCGGTGAGCCCACCACCATGGTCTCGATCCCCCGCGACTCCTATGTGGAGATCCCGGGTTGGGGCACGGACAAGATCAACGCGGCATTCGCCGAAGGCGGCCCAGCGCTGCTGGCCCAGACCGTCGAGCAGGCCACCGGACTGCGCCTGGACCACTACGCCGAAATCGGCTTCGGCGGGTTCGGCGACGTCGTCGACGCGCTCGGTGGGGTCACCGTCTGCCCGGCCGAACCCATCAACGATCCGCTGGCCGGCATCGATCTGCCGGCCGGGTGCCAGGTGCTCAACGGGCCCAACGCGCTGGGTTATGTCCGCAGCCGCGCAACGCCGCGGGCCGACCTCGACCGGATGCAACACCAGCGTGAGTTCATGGCGGCGATGCTGCGGCGGGCGCAGACGCCGACGGTGTGGCTCAACCCGTGGCGGTGGTACGCGGTACCTCGTGCCGGCCTCGCGGCGTTGACCGTCAACACTGATGCTCACGTCTGGAGCCTCGCCGCCCTCGGTTGGGCGTTGCACGGTTCGATCACCACCGTCACCGTGCCGATCGGTGAATTCACCGGCAACGAAGCGGGTTCGGTGGTGATCTGGGACTCCGACGCGGCGCCCGCCCTGTTCGAGGCGCTACGCACCGACTCCCCGGTTCCGCAGCAGGTTCTCGACGGCCAACCCTGAGTTCAGGCCCGCGGGCCGGTGCGCCCGTTCTGCAGCCAGACCTTCGTCCGGCCGGGATGGTTGGTGGCGATCCAGCCCACCCCGGCAGCGCGGCAGAATTCGACGTCCTCGTAGTGGTCGACGGTCCAGCAGTACATGGCCCGGCCCTGGGCGGCGGCGCGGTCCACCAGTTCGGGATGATCGCGCAGGGTGGCGATTGACGGGCCCACGGCGGTGGCACCGACCGTTGTCGCGGCCCCGCCGCCCAGATATCGGGAGGCGTCGCCGAGCAGCACCGTCGGCAGCAGCGGTGCCGCGCGACGGATCCGCCACACCGCCGCGGCGGAGAACGACATGACCACAGCGCGGGACAGGTCGGCCGATCGCGGGGAGGCCAGCCCGAAACGGTCCAGCAGGCCCAGGACCTTGTTCTCCACCAGCGCCCCGAACCGCACCGGGTGCTTGGTCTCGATGAACACCTTCACCGGCCGGTTCCAGTCCAGCACGAAGTTCAGCAGATCGTCCAAGGTGAGCAGGCCGGTGTCGGCGACGCCGCCATCGGATCGCCAGCTGCCATGCCAAGTGCCCCAGTCCAATTCGCGCAACTCGGCCAGTGTCAGATCGCTGACCAGTCCGGTTCCACTGGAGGTTCGGTCCACCTTGCGATCATGGACGCACACCAGATGCCCGTCGCGGGTGAGCCGCACGTCGCATTCGACGCCGTCGGCACCTTCCCGCAGCGCCAGATCATAGGCGGCCAGAGTGTGCTCGGGCCGCTCCGCCGACGCGCCGCGGTGCGCCACAACGAAGGGGTGCTCCCCGAGCGGTTCGTCGGCCGTCGACATAGGCCTATGCTGCCGGTTCCCGGTCCCTGGACTCAACAGTGTCGTCAGACCCGGAGTCGGCGCCGGAGCTGCCTTCTGGAAGGTCGTACGACTCTTCGGAGCCCGCCACGACGTGCGGGTCGCGTTCGGCCATCTCCGCCGTCCCGGGTTCGACGACCACCCAACGATGCAGGGGACGGTCCACCGGCTTGTCGAAGAAGCCGGAGAAGACCCGCCACACCAGAACCAGCACGGCCAGACCTGCCAGATAGGCGACGATCATCGTCACCGTGTTGTCGGCGATGCCCTGGGCGTCGGTCGCCCGGCTGGTCCAGATGGCCCAGCCGCAGAGCAGGAAGGACACCACCCAGCCGATCCACCAGAGGGTGACGGGTCCACGCTGCCGCGCGTGGCACCGCTCGGCCAGGGCGAGTTCGAGCACGAACACCGGCGCCCACACCAGGTTGACGACCGGGATCAGACAGCCGGCCCACAGCGCCCACTCGGGCCGCGGATCCGGTTGATCGTGCACCGCGAAAGCGGCCGCACGCCGGCCGATGAGCCACGACGTCAGCACCACCGCCGCGGCGATGACGGCGATCAGAGCCGCCAGGCTCACCAGCACCCCGCTCAGCAGCGAGCCGATCGCCACGAATGGCGGCAGCAGTGTGGTGCGGTTGATGAGCAGCAACAGGTAGCGCACGACATGCACACCGGCAGCTGCCGCGAACACGACCCCGGCGGCCACCAGGGCAGCGCGGGCCGCCGTCGCCGACGCGCCCTTCCGCGCAGCCGCACTGTCGAGGGCCGCGGCGGGCGTGATCGGGTCGACCAGTCCCCACCGCGGGATGTACTGGTAGCGCGGGGTTGGGCCCAGCGGCCGGCGGCGGGGCCGCGGCGGGGGCGGCGGCCCCGGGCGTACCGCGATCCAGCGGAAACGGGGCGGCGCAGCAGGCGGAGCCGACGACGGGGCCGGTGCGGGCCGGCCGGCGGCTGCGGCCGGCGGCCGCGGCTCGGGCTGTCCGGGCGGCGCCAGCAGGGCGCCCTGGCAGCGCGGACACCACGAGCGTTGACGGTCCCGCACGTTCCACCGTGTCCCGCACCGCGAGCACACCTGAATCACGCCGACCAGCCTAGTCACGCCCGGGCCGTACCCCGGGATAACGCCAACCCCACGCGACGTCGGAGCGACCGGACCGACGGTCTGAAACGACTTATTGTGACACTAAGTGCCTGATGAAGCCACGGGCCAGCGCAGCAACGAAACGCCTATCCACAATTTCCACAGGTTTATCCACATTGTTCACATCACGAATAAACGGCTATCGGCCTGATAGCCGCATCCGCTGTGGATAACGCGCCGGTAACGACGCGCGGCAGCCAAGACGACGATTCACCGGTTAGCGAAATCGTCAGGCCCTTCCGGTAGGACCGCAGGCCGCACCGACACGCCGGGCGACACGCAGGACCGACTGTGCGTCCTGGGTTAAACACTGTGCATCCCGAAAACTGTGCAACCCTCCGGCTCGGCCGGATATCATTCCGGTCAGCGGCGCGGTGAGACGCCGCTGGTTGGAAACACGCCGCGGGTCGGGGGTCAAAAATTGATGATCAGGACGCTGTAGATGTTCGCCCCGTTGAACTCTGCCCCGGGGCCGCGGTCGCCGTGGTCGCCGTCGACATCCGGCCGCTCCTACGCGGCCGCGGCACTGCGTGCCGCGATCATCTCGGTGGTCCTGCTGTGCGTTCTCGCGCTCCTGGTGATGTTCTGAGCTGATTGCCGGGAGCGGCGTTCCGGCCAGGCCGATGTTTCCTGCGCCACGTGGTGTCAATAGAGTCAATAACGTCAATGACGTCAACGCGTGGGCGCGGGTCCGCACCGTCGCAGATTGGCGCGAGGCACCGAAAGGAAGGAATCTCGTGGCTGAATACACCCTGCCCGATCTGGACTGGGACTACGGCGCTCTGGAGCCGCACATCTCGGGGGAAATCAACCAACTGCACCACAGCAAGCACCATGCCGCCTACGTCGCGGGCGTGAACGCTGCCGTCGCCAAGCTCGAGGAAGCTCGGGCCAACGACGACCATGCGGCCATTTTCCTGAACGAGAAGAACCTCGCCTTCCACCTCGGCGGTCATGTGAACCACTCGATCTGGTGGAAGAACCTGTCACCCAACGGCGGCGACAAGCCGACCGGTGAGCTCGCCGCCGCCATCGACGACGCGTTCGGTTCGTTCGACAAGTTCCGTGCGCAGTTCACCGCCGCCGCCAACGGTCTGCAGGGCTCGGGCTGGGCGGTCCTGGGCTACGACAGCCTGGGCGACAAGCTGCTTACGTTCCAGCTGTACGACCAGCAGGCCAACGTGCCGCTCGGCATCATCCCGCTGCTGCAGGTCGACATGTGGGAGCACGCGTTTTATCTGCAGTACAAGAACGTCAAGGCCGACTACGTCACGGCGTTCTGGAATGTCGTCAATTGGGAGGACGTCCAGAACCGCTACGCCGCGGCCACCTCGAAGACCAAGGGCCTGATCTTCGGCTGAGAGTGCTGCCGAGACGGGGTGCCGCGTTCATCGCGGTGCCCCGTTTCGTTTTTAGCAGTCCCTTCCCCTTGTCTGCCAACGCTGGTGTGCCCCATGCTGTTGGCCCAATCGACCCGCTGTCGTGTCGCACTGGGCTAGTCAATGAGGTGTGCGGAGGCCGAGATGGAGAACGCTGGGCGCCCGATCGAGATCGCCCCTTTTCACTCCCGGGGGTCCCTCAAGGGATTCGTGGTGTCCGGCCGCTGGCCGAACTCGACCAAGGAGTGGGCTCAGCTGCTGATCAAGGCGGTGCGGGTGGCATCGCTGCCCGGCCTGCTGTCTACGACGACGATCTTCGGCGTCCGCGAGGAACTGCCGGACCAGCCGCGGCCCGGCACGGTGGGTCTGGTCCTGGCCGAGGGCACCGTCGTGGGCGCCTCTGCCGTTCTGCCCGGCCACTTCGCCGATCGTCAGCCACCGGCGTTGATGATGTTGCATCCACCGTCGGAGACCACACCGTCGCTGCCGGAGTGCGCCGGCGCGGCATCGGGATGCGTACTGCTGCCCGGCCTTCCCCATCTGGGCCTAGAGCACCGCGCCGCGTGGGTGGAAGCAGAGGCCGACGGCACCGTCACCAACATGATCAGCCGGGTGGGAGTCGACCCGATCAGCCACCCGGACACCGCCATCCTGGCGATGCTGCTCGCCGCCTGATCCGGTCATCCCAAACCTTGCCAACCTGAGGAAAAGCTGTGCTTTTACTGAGGGAAGGTAGCAAATCGCTTAGCCCTGCACGCAGGTGGTTGCCGGACGCAACGACAAATCGGCTCATGGTCGGCGTATCGGTCGGGATCGGCTAACCCAGTAAACCTGACCATAAGCTTGCTTATCCGTCCATCTCGGCCGGATCGGCGTCGCCAGCCTGCGGTTACGGCTATCGAGGTTTATTTGCTGCCCACCTCGTCAATTAAAGACGCGTGTTAATTCGGGAGTTTGCACTTGGATGTTCGGACGACCGCGTTGTACATTGGTCAGCAAATACGTTGAAGGTGTGAGAGCTCTTCGTTAAGCATGGAGGTCCAAGGATGAGCACGACGTTCGCCGCTCGACTTAACCGTCTCTTCGACACGGTCTACCCGCCGGGTCGTGGGCCGCACACGTCAGCGGAAGTGATCGCCGCACTCAAGGCCGAGGGCGTCACCATGTCGGCCCCATACCTCTCCCAGTTGCGCTCGGGCAACCGGACTAATCCGTCGTCGACGACGATGACGGCGCTTGCCAATTTCTTCCGGATCAAGCCCGAGTACTTCACCGACGACGAGTACTACGAGAAGCTGGACAAAGAACTGACCTGGCTCGCGCACATGCGCGACGAAGGCGTCCGCCGGATCGCCTCGCGGACCGTCGGCCTCTCTCCGGAAGCACAGCAAGACGTGGTGGAGAAGGTCGACGAGCTGCGCCGGCGGGAGCGGCTCGACGCCTGACTTCTCAGGCTTGATCTCTTCAGGCTGACGTTGTGCCGGCCCGCGACGCCGAACCGGCGACGTTGTTCGGACTTTCGCCGTCAAGCGCGCGGTACCGGCGGGCGATCTCCAGGATCCAGTCCCTGTCCGAACAGTCCGCCGGCTGACGTAACCATCGGCGACCGGGGAAGGCGTCCGCGTCGCCCGCTTTGATCCATTGCGCCACGACACGGGCCTGCTCAGCCGCGCTCACCGTGTCCGGACCGGTGTCCTGTCCGCTGACCGAATCAGGCTCTTGGGCACGCATGCCCTCCAGATATAGGGCGTCGGAGATCAGCGACAGGCGCTCGGCGACCCGGAACACCAGCGGTCCCCGGGGACGTACTCCGATGCCGATGTCCGGATGTCGACGGTCCATCTCCTGGCGCAGCGGCTCGATGAGGCGGAGTTCGCGGCGCGCACCGATCCAGTCCTCCACCGCCGGCAGCAGCGCTCCCGCCGCGACGATCGCCATGGCACAGACCAGCAGGGCGGCGGCGGTCCCGACGCTCGCTATGTTCTTGCGGCCCACCGCGCGGCCGACGAAGAACGCACTGGCCGCGACGAGCAGCGCCATGCCGGCGGTGAAGAGCAGCAGCGCCCGCCCGCGGCGGCTGGCGTTGGACAGCCGCGTTCCCACCCAGGCCACCACGGTCAGAGCCAGCACGACGTAGAGCAGCGGGATCAGCCAGTCCAGTGTTTCGCCGGCCAAGCCCAGGTTGTGGGCGAGGTACTCCGTGGGTGTCATCTCCGGCTCCCGCCCGTCGGCGAGGAAAAGCGCCAGGGTCACCGCGGCGACCAGCGCCGCGACGCAGTACTGGACCACGGCCAGCCGGCGGGTGGTCTCCGCGCTCCGGGTGGACGCGACGGAGGTGATCATCACGAAGCTTCCCGCCGCCGACGCCACCAGAGCGACCTGGCTCAAGCCGACGGAGATGTTGGGCCAGTGCAGGGCCGTGTCGACGAGCAGCGTCAGCGGCGGCCAGTTCAGCGCGGCCACGATCGCAAGGTTGCCCAGGGCGACGATCATCGCGCTGCTGACCACCGACTTCTGGTTGACCAGCGCCCAACCGATCCGAAGCCCGGTCGCCATCCCCAGTAATCCGGCGATGATCCAGACGATCAACCAAACGCCTCTCCGAGGCGCACCTGGACGATGGAGGCACGGTCGCTGCGCAGCCGGCCGAGCCGGTAGAGCAGCAGGGCGGCGAAATCCTCTGCCTGTTGCTCGACGTCTTCCCCGCCGGGTCCCATGCAACCGGTGCGCTGATTGAGCATGTAGCTGATCAGGTCGTCGCTGGCCACTTCCGCGGTGTCCCTGGCCAGCTCGGTGACCGGGATGCCGTCGTGTCCGAGCACCAGGTGGCCCAACTCATGGGCCAGGGTGCGATCGGCGGTCGGCAATCCGTCCTGGATGAGGAACTCGTCGCGGTCGGCGTACTGCCGCCACTGGCCGGAAACTCCGGGAGGCAGTTCGGCGGCGGTGATCTCGATGGGCCGCGATCGGTGGGCACCGACAGCGGCGATAAGGCGGGGCACCGACACCTCGCCCCGGCGCGGTGCGAGCGCCAGCACGTCGTTGACGGCCCGGGTCACCCGGCGGTCAGCGGCCATGTCGCGTTCCTCTGGAGCCGCCGGTCATTGCAGGAACCGACCCGCCCCGGCTGCCCGCAACACCGACCCGGCCTTGGCCTGCCGGTAGCCGACCAGCCCGCCCACCGCCGTCATGGCCAGGATGACGGCCAGACCGGGCAGGGCGTTGCCGGCCAGGGCGACGGCATCGGCGTTGGGCAGTGCCTCGGGATAGCCCAGTCCCTGCCCCGCATCGGCCGCGGCCGCCGCCGGGGGCGCGGGCGGCGACGGCACAGCCGCGGGCGGGACGGCCCGGGCGACGGGGGCCCGCGACGCCGCGGCCCCCTGCGGCGCCGGTGCGGCCGGCCCCGCGCGGTTCGGCGCTGCCGCGACGGGCAGCGGTTGCGGCATCCGCGCCGGAGCCAGCACCGGCGGCGGCGCCATCGGCGCACCAATCTCGGGCGCGGGCAGCGCTGGGAGGACAGGCAGGCCGGGCGCGGGAAGGTCGGGAACGGTCAGCTCGATATCTTCGGCGATCGGCGCCTGCGGTGCCACCGGCGGAACAATCGGGACCGGCACGGCCGGGACGGCGCCGCCGGCTTCGGGTTCGGTCTCGGGGCGGGCCACCGGCGGGATGACCGGCCAGGGGCAGGGCCACAGCGACAGTGAACCTGGTGCCGTCCGGGCAGGTGCGGTGCCGTCGGCGGAGGGTTTGCCGCCGCGGCCCGGGTTGCGGGGACCGCGTGCCGGGGTGCCAGCGCCGGGCCCCGCGTCCGCGTCGTTGCTCGCGACGGGCTGGGCCGGTCCGGCCACGGCGACCGGCGCTGCCACGATGCCGGGGGCGGCGCACAGCACGCCAGCGGCGATCGTCCAACTGATCACCGACCGGTTCACCGAACGTCCCCCGACATCAACGGGCGCCTGGTGCGGCGCTGGGTTTGCTCCAATCCGATCAATTGTGGCATATCCGCAGGTCGGCAAATCAGCACTCGGTTCGGGCGATAGGGTCTAGCCCAGTCGGCACGAACTTGTGCACTCAGCCGTCCACCGACCAGTCGGTAACCGAACTGAAAGGCAGCCGCGATGGGCCTGTTCACGAAGCGGAAAAGCCGCGCGACCAGACGCGCCGAAGCCCGAGCCCTCAAGGCGAAGGCGAAGATGGAGGCGAAGCTCTCCGCAAAGAATGAGAGCAAGCGCATCAAGGCGACCCTGCGCGCGGACGAGAAGGCAACGAAGTCCCAGCTCAAAGCACAGCAGAGCAGTGACCGGACCGCCGTGAAGGTGGCCGAGACCAAGCTGCGGGCAGCCCAGCAGGGCAAGCTGCTCGCGCCGGCCCGGATCAAGCGCACCATGACGGCGTCGCGGATGCTGGCCCCGGTCGTGGTTCCGGTCGCCTACCGGGCCGCCATCGCCGCCCGCGGGGTGATCGACGAACGTCGCGCCGATCGGCTGGGCGTGCCGATCACCGCACTGGGCCAGTTCTCCGGGGCGGGCGGCCGGTTGTCGGCGCGGATTTCGGGGGCCGAGCAGTCCCTGCGTTTGGTTGCTCAGCGCAACGACGACGCCGAGACCCGTCAGTTCGTGGCCGCGATCACCGATCGGCTGGCTGCGCTGTCGGCGGCGGTTCCGGCTGCCGAGAACATGCCCGGCCCGCGCCGTCGCGCCGCCCAGGCCTCGATCGCAACCCAACTCGACGGGATCGAGGCCGACCTGCTGGCGCGCCTCGGCGTGCTCTAGTGCCGGCCGGGCTGCTGCGCTGCCTGGTGGCAGCGCTGCTGGCGCTCGGCGTGCTCACCGGAAGTCCGCCGGCGGCCGCTCACACGGCGCTGACCGCCACCGAACCGGCCGCCGACTCGACGGTGCAGACCGGACCGGCCCGGGTCACCGCCACGTTCAACGAAGAGCTGCAGCCGGAGTTCGCGGCCCTGACGGTCGTCGGGCCGGACGGCAACCTCTGGTCGTCCGGGGAACCGGAGGTGCGGGGCAGGACCGCCAGCGTGGCGGTCCGTCCACTCGGGCCATCGGGGCGCTACACCGTTAACTACCGTGTTACCTCCGCCGACGGGCACGTCGTCACGGGGTCGTGGTCGTTTACCGTCACTGTGCCCAGTACCGGCACACCCGGTCCGGCCGCGGCTAAACCGGCCTCACCGGGCCGGATTACGTTGTGGCCATTCGCCGTTGGTGCGGCGGCGCTAGGGGCCATAGCCTTTACCTGGACAGTGCGCAGCCGGCGATCGGGCGAACACCGGTAGCACGGACGCGAAGTAACCCCTGGCATGATGGGCAGCTACGACGTGCGGTGAACGGCCGCGCGGCAGACCGAGGAGCGGTAGATGGCAGATCCGCAGGGCCGGCCTGACAACGGCGACGGCGCGACACCGCCCCCGCCGAGAAAGGCGCCCGCGCAGAAGGCCCCCGCTAGAAAGACACCTGCCAAAAAGGCACCCGCCAAGAAGGCGGCGACAGTACGCGTGGCTCCGGCGAAGAAGGCTCCCGCGAAGAAGGCTCCGGCGAAGAAGGCTCCCGCGAAGAAGGCTCCCGCGAAGAAAAGCACGCCGCACCCGATTCCGGTGCCTCCGCCGGAGAACAGCGCCCGCCCCATGCAGGAATCCGGGCACCGCATTCCGTTCTCGATCGGCTTGGCTGCCGGCGGACTGTTCGCCGTGGTGCTGAGCCGGTTCCGGCGCGGCTGAGAACGTCGTTCATGACGGTCACCTTCCGGCCGACGGCCGACCTCGTCGACGACATCGGCCCGGAAGTCCGTAGTTGCGACGTTCAGTTCCGTCAATACGGCGGCCGCACCGAGTTCGCCGGACCGATCACCACCGTCCGGTGCCATCAGGACAACGCGCTGCTCAAGTCAGTGCTCTCCGAGCCGGGCAACGGCGGAGTGCTGGTGATCGACGGCGGCGGCTCCCTGCACACCGCCCTGGTCGGCGACGTCATCGCCGAACTGGGCCGGTCCAACGGCTGGGCCGGCCTGATCCTCAACGGGGCGGTCCGGGACGCCGCCACCCTGCGCACCCTCGACATCGGCATCAAGGCGCTGGGCACCAATCCCCGCAAGAGCACCAAGTCCGGCTCGGGCGACCGGGATGTGGTGGTGTCCCTCGGCGGGGTGGAGTTCCGGCCGGGCGACGTGGCCTTCAGCGACGACGACGGCATCGTCGTCGTCACGACATCGTGAGAACCAAAGTTCTGTCGCGGCCTCGTAACTTCATTGGACCGTTGGCCCCCTTCCGCCTAGGGTGAGCGGAATGTCGGACGAGTACCCCCCGACGCGGCCGACGGTGCGCAAGCTGGCGTTGCTCTGCGTGCTGGCCGGAGTCCTCCTCGCGGGGCTGCTGTTCCCCGTGGTCGGTGGTCTCGGCGTCGCCAGTAATCACGCCTCGGATCTGGTTACTCAGGGCTCGGCCGATCTCGTCGACGGCGATGTTCCGGCGGTAACGACGATGGTCGACGCCGACGGCAAGCCGATCGCCTGGATCTACGTCCAGCGGCGCTGGGAGGTGCCCACCGACCGCATCGCCGACACCATGAAGCTGGCCATCGTCTCGATCGAGGACAAGCGGTTCGCCGCTCACAACGGTGTGGATCTGCAGGGCACACTGGCCGGTTTGGCGGGGTTCCTCAATAACGGCGCGGACGGCGACACCCGCGGCGGCTCGACCATCGAGCAGCAGTACGTCAAGAACTTCAATCTTCTGGTCAACGCCGAGACCGAGGCCGAGCGGCAAGCCGCGGTGGAGACCACGCCGGCGCGCAAGCTGCGCGAGATCCGCATGGCTCTGGCGCTGGACAAGTCACTGACCAAAGCGGAGATCCTCACCCGCTACCTCAACCTCGTCCCGTTCGGCAACGGCGCCTACGGCATTCAATCGGCCGCCCGCACGTATTTCGGGATCGACGCGTCGCAGCTGAACTGGCAGCAGTCGGCATTGCTGGCCGGGTTGGTGCAGTCCACCACCTCGCTGAACCCGTACACAAACCCGCAGGGCGCGCTGGACCGGCGAAACCTCGTTCTGGACACCATGATCGAGAACGTGCCGGATCGCGCCGACGAGCTGCGGGCGGCCAAGGACCAACCGCTGGGCGTCCTTGCGCAGCCGGCCTCACTGCCGCAGGGCTGCATCGCCGCCGGCGACCGGGCCTTCTTCTGCGACTACGCGTTGGAGTACCTGGCCAAGGCGGGCATCAGCAAGGAGGACGTCGCCCGCAACGGCTACCTGATCAAGACGACGTTGGATCCGAAGGTGCAGACCAGCGTCAAAGACGCCATCAACGCGGTGGCCAGTCCAACCCTGGACAGCGTGGCCAGCGTGATGACGGTGATCCGGCCCGGCAAGGATTCCCACCCGGTTCTGGCCATCGCCAACAACCGCGGGTACGGCCTGAAGCTGGAGGCGGGTCAAACCGTCCAACCGCAGCCCTACACGCTGGTCGGTGACGGCGCGGGGTCGGTGTTCAAGATCTTCACCAGCGCCGCCGCCCTGGAGATGGGCATGGGCATCAACGCCCTGCTCGACGTGCCGCCATACTTCGCCGGCAAGGATCTTGGTGACAGCCAGACTCCCGGATGCCCGCCCAAGACCTGGTGCGTGAAGAACGCCACCGGCTACCGCAGCCCGCTGAGCATGAGCGACGCGCTGGCGCTGTCCCCCAACACCGCATTCGCCCGGCTGATCCAGCAGGTCGGGGTGGGCCGCACGGTAGACATGGCGGTGCGGCTGGGTTTGCGCTCCTACGCCGAACCGGGCACCGCGCGCGACTATGTGCCCAAGAGCGACGAGAGCCTGGCCGATTACATCAAGCGGGAGAACATCGGGTCGTTCACCCTGGGGCCGTTCGAGGTCAACCCCCTGGAGCTGTCCAACGTCGCGGCCACGTTGGCCTCCGGTGGTGTGTGGTGCCCGCCGAACCCGATCGACAAGGTCCTCGACCGCAACGGCAAAGAGGTCGAGGTCCCGACCGCCAAATGCGAGCAGGCGGTGCCGCCGGGTCTAGCCCATACGCTGACCAACGCCATGGCGAAGGACACCACGACGGGCACCGGCGCCCCGGCAGCCGGCGCGGCCGGCTGGAGCCTGCCGATGGCGGGCAAGACCGGCACAACCGAGTCGCACCGGTCGTCGGCCTTCTTCGGCTACACCAACCAGCTGGCGGCGACGAGCTACGTCTTCGACGACTCCCCGACCCCGGCGGCGCTGTGCGCCTTCCCGCTGCGCAAATGCGGCGGCGAGGGCGATCTCTACGGCGGCACCTCCCCGGCCCAGACCTGGTTCCTGGCGATGAGCCCGCTCGCGTCCAGCTTCGGCCCGGTTACCCTGCCGCCGACCGAACCGCGCTACGTCGACGGTGCCCCGCCGGTGCCGGTTCCGAACGTCTCCGGACTGAAGCTGGATCGGGCCAAGAAGAGGATCATCGACGCCGGTTTCCAGGTGGCCGAGTTTCCTGTCGAGCTGAACAGCACGGCGTCCAAGGGTTCGGTGATCGGCACCTACCCCAGCGGACCGTTGCTGCCGGGCTCGGTGGTGACGATCAACATCAGCAATGGTGTGGTGCCCCCGCCGACGTACGCACCGACCTACATCCCGACCTACGTCCCGCAGCCGACCTACAGCCCGAACTACAACAACTCGCCGAACAACGACGACAACGACTCGTACACACCGCGGTACAATCCACCGCCACCGCCGGCCGATGCGCCGCCACCGCCGCCACCGCCGCCACCGGGCGTCAACATCATCAACATTCCGGGCCTGCCGCCGATCACCATCCCGGTGGCTCCTCCCCCGCCACCACCGGCTCCGCTGCCGCCCCCGCCGCCCCCGGCACCGGAGTTCATCCCTCCGCCGCCACCACCGCCTCCGCCACCGGCACCACTGCCTCCGCCGCCGCCTCCGCCTCCGCCGCCGCCTCCGCCGCCGGGGCTGCCGCCGCCGCCCCCACCGCCGGGGCTGCCGCCGCCGCCAGGGCTGCCGCCGCCCCCGCCGTAGCGGTCAGCCGGCCGACCAGGCCAGCAGACGGTCGACCGGCCAGCTGTTGACGATCCGGTCGACGGGCACGCCGGTGTCCAGCGCCCGCTGCGCCCCGTACCCGAGGAAGTCCAGCTGCCCCGGGGCGTGCGCATCGGTGTCGATGGCGAACGAGCACCCGATCTCGTCGGCCAGCCGCAGCAGCCGCGTCGGCGGGTCACGTCGTTCGGGGCGGGAGTTGATCTCCACGGCGGTGTGCTGATCCCGGCAGGCGGTGAAGACGGCCTCGGCGTCGAACCGTGATTCGGGGCGCTTCCCGCGCGAGCCCGTCACCAGCCGGCCGGTGCAGTGCCCGAGCACGGTGACGTGGCCGTCGGACACCGCGCGGATCATCCGCCGCGTCATCGCCGCGGGGTCCATGGCCAGTTTCGAATGCACGCTGGCCACCACGATGTCGAGCCGGTCCAGCAGCTCGGGGCTCTGGTCTCTCCGGCGCCATTGGCACCCACCGGCCGGGCCTGGCGGCCCTGCTCGACTACGCCCGCGACGGTGACACCGTGATCGTCACCGCGATCGACCGCCTCGGCCGCTCGGTGGCCGAAGTCACCCGTACCATCGCCGACCTTGGGCAGCGCGGAATCCTGTTGCGCGCCTTACGCGAAGGCATCGACACCGCCACCCCCACCGGACGGGCGGTCGCTGCGATGATGGCCACTCTCGCCGAACTCGAACTCGAACTCGGCCGCGAACGGCGCGCGGCATCACGCCACGCCCGCCGGGCCCGCGGCGTGCCCGCCACCAAACCGCCCAAACTCAGCCCCGAGCGCCAAGAGCAACTGCGCCGCTTGGCCGCCACCGGCGAACCCGTGGCCGAACTTGCCGCCGCCTTCGGCATCGGCCGCGCCACCGCCTACCGCTACCTACAGGACCGGAGCGCGTGACCACCTGGCATGTCTACATCGACGAAACCAAGGAACGTGGGTACGTGCTGGTAGCCAGTGCGCATCTCGGCCCCGATGTCGACGCGGTGCGTAAAGACCTGCGCCGCTTGGTTCTTCGCGGACAACAGCGTATCCACATGGCCAAAGAAAGCGACGTCCGCCGCAAGGCCATCATCGACACGGTGATCGCCGCTGGAGTCAGCGCAACCGTCTATGACGCCGGCCGCCGTTACGACGACGACCGCGCCGCTCGCGCAGCCTGTCTGCGCGCCATCATCGACGACATCGCGCCAAACCAGCCGACCCTGCTGGTCATAGAGCAAGACGACACACTGGTCCGCTGGGATCGGCGGCAGCTCGTCGAGTTGGTCCATGCATCCGGGCACCGTGACAGCGTGCGCTACCAGCATCAACGCGCGAAATCAGAGCTGCTGCTGACGATCCCCGATGCGATCGCATGGTGTTGGGCGCGAGGCGGTGAATGGCGACAGCGCGTAAGCCCGGTGACGACCGTCAAGCGCATCTGAGCCCAGACAGCGCGAAACCCGACCGCGCACCGTCCGGAACACTGTCGGGCTCACTTCCTGAAGCTCAGCGCAACAGGCTAAAGCCACTATATCAACGCAAGGGCACACCGCTATCTCGTTGACGACGCCGCTGTTGCGGCGCCACCCTCCCCCGATAGCGGAGATTGTGCCGCGGGCGGGTGGCCTGTCAAGGCTCGGCTCACGGGCCGACCGCTACGCGGCTACGGCCTTGACAGCCCACCCGCTCACCCGCGGAAACATCGCCTCTATCGGGAAAGGGTGGCATCTGGGGGTTGTTCCAAAACCCCCAACCACCCGCCAACCGCGACAGACACACAGTTCTGGGACACCTGGAGCCGCTGGACGGCCGAGGTCACGCCGCGCTGGCCGCGGTGTGTCCGAATCGGCCAAGAAGATACAGCTGTCTTCTGATCTACCAAGTCATGCAAGCGCTACCTCGGTCGCCTCGCGCCCTCCAACAACGAGCGCGCATCGTCGGCCTGGCGGGTGCGAGGTCGACCCCACCCGCTACCCCAGCGGCTGGTTGGTGCGAATCCCGCGATAGACACCCCGCCCGACG